>JAZDHK010000015.1:0-33137 GCA_043806035.1 archaeon | reverse complement strand
CTGCACGGATGTAGTCACTGTAATTATGGATGTGGAAAACTGTAATTACTACAAGAAGAGTCAATGCAGGAACTCCTGCATTGATTTTTCTCTACACCACACAGTAGAGAATTCTACGACCTAACCCTATCGGAGATACTGAGCTCATCGAAAACGTATTCTTTAAGGCACGGCTCTAGATAGTTTTCTGAATTTTCTACGAGCCAGTGCTTCTTCAATCCAGTTCATAAAACCAAGCTTCCGCATACCTTCAACTTTTCTTTGTACTGGCAGGATATACGTATCATCGATTTCTGCATAAGAACTTTTGAGTACCTGTGGCCATGTTGCTCTCAATTGATCCTTATATGTTTCAATAGCAAGCATGGAAATAAGATATGCGTAATCCGAATTAAATGCTCCTCTGATTCCAGAATCCGTTCTTAACGATGAGAACCGTTGTTTTGACTGAGGCGTTCTATTGAGAGACGAAGATTCAAAAGTTGCCAGTGTTCTTTCAGGAAAAAGGGACAAATAAAGACTAAAACTCATGCTGTTGTTTTGACCAGGTAAAGGAATTATTCGTAGTTCATTAATCCTCTGAGTTATATTATTGAGCATGGTTTTTGCTATTTGCCCTTTAAACACACTGTGCAGTTGTTCAAGTTCGCTCATAGTCGGGTAGTGCGCACCCTGATAGATCATCTCTGTGGCATACTGGGGAAGAACATCTGCTATGATGAGTGGAGAGAGTAATGCAGGAAATTCAATTACTTCAAGTCTGGCTTTTGGTAAAGTTATTCCTTCATGAACAAAATCCTCCGATATCGTTATTCCTACAAGAGCATCCCTGTAGTAGTGAATGAGTTCGTGAGCCAAAAGAATAGGTAAAGACTTTTCTTCAGGAGTGTACAGTACGCGTTTTTCGAGAGGCAGCCAAGCTGCACGGCAATCTCCGGGTAGTGTATTTTCTCGTGCATGCAACAGCTGTGCAATTGTTTCATCAATAACTTGAATTTCCAGTTCATATCCCTCTCCGTTAGAATGTAATGGATCGTGTTTTTTCATCAGATAGTTTTGTTTCGCCGCATAAAATTGGAATATCTTGGCGTGTTGATCCGTCGTGAATTTTTCTGCAGGAACCAAGGGTGGCAGAGGTAAGTGTTTATCTAGTCTTTGCATTACACCCGCATGGAATTCCTCTGCAAAGCGTTGCACCTGATCTTGTGTATACATGCAAAAGACAGTACATTCACCAAGTTCATAAACCTTTTTATTTTTACTACTCATTAGTGATTACTGATTGTGAGTTCACTCTTCTTCTCTCTTTTTCTTCCCTTTCCGGAAGAGGTCCTTGTGCTTCATTTCTGAGAACGACTTCTCTGACAGCGTGAGCAGCGCTAGCGAGAAGAAGAGGACGTAGAGTGCAGGAGAGAGCCACCAAATTCTCAGGTAGGGCAGCAGGACGATGTCGAAGATGACGGGGATGGTGAGCGTGAACGTGCTGACTTTGAGGATGGTCGCGAATTTGAGGCCGCTCTGCCGGATCCTAGCGATGATCCATGCAAGAATAGTTAGCACAAGCATGAGCACGATGTATTTGATGATGCTGATGGCGAAGATGATGACGAGCACGGCGGGCAGGATGAGCATGAACAACAGCAGCATGTTTTTCTGCACAGCTTCCTTATGCTGCAGGACGTCATAGTCGGCAGTGAAGTTTATCGCTTTTGTCTTGAGCAACGGATGGGTCTTGTAATAGATGAACTGTTCGGTGATGAGCACGTCCTCGTTCGTGAGCTTGCTCTTGTTGTAGTCGAGTACGATGGTGGGATGGTCCATGAGCTTGACAGGATGGTCCGCCCGTACATCCAGGGTTATCTTGAGACTGTCGAACTGGCCGAGGCTGTTGCCGATGCTCTCCTGGAAGAAGATGATCTTTGGGATGAGGAGCAGGCACATGATGAGTATCCCGAAGATGATGATGAGGAAGAAGAACTGCACAGCATGCCTGAACTGCTTCTGGACGAGCTCTTTGTACTTGTGTAGCAGCAAACTCTGGAAGACGAGCTGCAGGAATTCCTTGATGTGCATGCACTCTCTGAGGAAGAAGCATTTAAAAAATTGACGTTTATCATGTCCAATCTTAGGCATATTAATAAACTCAGAATGTGAGATGGTGTGCTGTGGAGTTCATACATATACGAAGTGTAGATGCTCAAGAATTCAAAGCTGCCTGGACGATATATCTCTCTTCGTTTCCATCAGATGAACGAAGGACGCTGGCTGCACAAAAAACTGTGTTTGATAATACTGCTTATCATTTTTTTGTCGTTTGTGAAGATGATCGAGTTGTTGCAGTGCTTACCACTTGGACGTTTAAGAAATTCTTTTTTGTAGAACACTTGGCTGTTGCGCGTGGTTTCAGAGGAAAAGGACTGGGGACGAAAGTGATTAGCAGCTATCTTGCTCATAAGAGAAAAAAAGTCGTTCTTGAGGTTGAACTGCCTAAGACAGAACTTGCGATGAAACGAATACGCTTCTATACAAAGAGGGGGTTTGTGCCGAATGCTTTTGCGTATATTCAACCATCTTATGGAAAAGACAAAGATCCTGTTCCTATGTTCCTTATGACGTATCCAGAAAAAATAAACGGGTCTGAATTCTCTTCAATACGGGAAAAACTACACACGATCGTGTACGGGCTAGACCAGTCACTGCTCCAGATGCGTTGAACAAACCTGCGCACATCCGTTTAGCTGATGAAGAACACGACATCCTTCTCGTCGAGCACTTGCTCAATCTTCCATCCCGCAAAAACTTCTCGTAGGGAATGCTCGAGCTCTTTCATCTTGAGGCTTTTCTTCTGGACGGATATTGCGCAACGCACGTCCGGCGTGTTCGTTACCAGGATTTTTCTTGGCTTCAAGACGCGATGTATTTCCTCGATGGCTGTCTTGCCGTTCGTGTGGTGTAGTGATGTTATTGCTATGACGATGTCGAAGCTGCCTTTGGCGAAGGGTAGGCTTTCTGCCGTTCCCAAAACGAACGTTCCTGCTGGATTGTGTGTTTCTGCGAGGAAGAGCAGTTTCTCAGAAGGATCTATGCCAGTGTACGTGCAATCGAACAGCTGACTGTAGATGGCAGTGCCGCATCCCACGTCAAGCAGGTTTGTTGTAGCAGTGATCTTGAGTCTGCGCCTGATGAGTTTTGCTTTGTGAATTTGTTCCTCACCGTAAAGACGATCATAGCTCTGGGCAATAGCATCGTAGTATTCTGCAGCAGGTATTTTAGGTATTTTCTCTGGCATGTCCTTCTTAAACAAAAAGGTTTATTAATACCTTTCTAATTTGCTGTATTTCTCCTGAATGCTGTTCTGTGTGGCAGACAGGAACGGGCCTGTAGTCTAGTGGCTATGACGTCTCCTTGACGTGGAGAAGGCCACCGGTTCGAATCCGGTCAGGCCCATGCTGCAAGAACTTTTTCAAGAAGGGCATCTATTCTTCAGATGTGGTGCTGTTATCGTCTTCCACCGTGTTGGCGCTTTTATTTCCATCCAAATAGTCACAGAGTATCCTTCCAAGCTCGATAGTGCCGTAGATGGCAGCGCCTATGATTGCACCCTTACTGTAATTGCCACCAAGAGCCATGAAACAATATCCCGATGCTATGCCGACGCCGGTTATCTTCGCCAGTTCTTGCATGGGTTTGGGCATGCCCTTATAGAGAGCAACGGCTGTTTCTAACGTTGTCTTTTTATTCTCAGTCTCATCCATCATATCCACCTTTGGTAAGTTGTGCTGGGGAGAAATGTGTTTTCATTTATAAATATTGTTATTTTATAACCACTGAACAGTAGTTATATTATTTCGCATGCTGATCTTGGAAGAGGAGTAATGCATGCATGGTTCTGTGCTTCCTCGGGTGTTTCATACTCGTTTGTCCTCTCTTCGAGACCATCTGCCATGCGAAGAGAAAGAATGTGCTCTTTATTAATATTCAGAATCTTTATAAAGCTCGAGGGCTGGCATGATGGCATGACCGTCCAGCTTCGTGTCCATCTTCATGCCATGCGAGCGTTGCGTCCGAAGCTCGCCTATCTCGGTGTTCTGGGAATGTTTCTGCTCATCGTGGTTTCTCTGTACTATTATTTTTTGGACAGGAGTGTGTCTGTGCTGATCGTGGGCATTCCTCTCGTCATGGTCATCTTCGTCATTGACGCAATCATCGTGTACAGGCGCTACAGCAGGTACACGTACGACTTCCACGAGGACCATCTGGAAACTTCGACGAAGAAGAAACTCATCATCCCTTATGAGCAGATACGTTCTGTTTCCTACACGCGTGATATGCAGGATGAGCTGCACAAGACCTGGACTGTTGTTTTGAGGACGAAGGAGAAGGAGTATGCGCTCACGTATCTGCTTGCAGACTATGCCGTGTACTCGCGCATCGTCGCTCTTGTAGATTCCTACCAGGAACATCTGATGAACATCCCTGTCGATGACAAGAAACTCACCGCATTCTCAAACTTGCTCAAACCGACAACCACTGATCATCCGAAGCCAGCAGTGTTGCAGCATAGCCCGTTCCACGAAATCAAGGGAGCGAAGATTGACTATACTGTAGAGACGCCCATGGAAATGACGGGATCAGTTAAGAAGAAAAAAACGCCAAAGGGTATCAAGAAAAAAAGTATAAAAAAGAAAACGATGAAGAAAAAACGTTAGGGAGTATATGGTGTTATTCTGTTACCAAGTTTGTTCTTAAGTGCAGTGTAGTTGTCTGAGCCGTAGTCTAATCCAATCGAGACAATGTCTCCATTTGCTCGGCGAAAAACCATAACATCCGGATATTTATTTCCATCAGCGTCATAGAATTCGATGGTGCCATTTTCTTGTCCGCCAGCATTGAGATACACTGCTGCTTCTTGCGTGTCCAGCAGTGTTCCCAGCTCGCTCGGGCGTACTGTGGCTCCTCTTTTTATGACGAATTGCTCCAGATTGAACGTTGTCCTTTGTGTCGTTTCCGGCGAGGGCAGGGCGGGATGCTGATTCTCTGATTGGCAGCCAAGAGAGAGAGCAGGGCTGTGCAACCGAGGATGGTGAGAAGCTTTCTCATGTCTTCACCTGTACTTTCTCTTCAGGAACTCCCTGAACTGCTGCCTGTTCTGTTCTTCGGCTTTCTTTCGCATCGACGCTTCTAGCTTCTGCGGTGCCTGGTAATTTTCAGGCTCTGGCGCAGGCGTGACTTGCACCTGTGGCAACTGCGGGAAGTGTATCTGAAACGAATCAGGATGCATGTAAGGCACGGGCATGGTCTGCACGAGAGACTCTCGAGGCGTGTACTGCGTTGCCTTTGTGCTGTCTTGTCCAGCATATGCTGCCGTTACGATGAGGAAGGGCATTGTTGCAATTGCGATGTAGTTTTTCATGGAATCACCTTTGTGCTTAACAATATACTATCTCTACTTTTGTTTTATTGTTGGATTGTGCTCTTGTATTTTTAGGTTTGGGTCATAAATCGATTTAAGACTGAGCAGTTTTTCATCTTGCATTTCCTTTATGTTGCTTTCACCGGTATACACTGATAAATGCGACTCAGCAATGCTCATTATTATATTGTACTGTCTACGAATGGTTTCCAGTGTATTGATTATTTCTCCTGCAATTTTTGCGTCAGGTGATTGTGGATCAAGCTGAGCGATCCTGTTTCTTACTTCTTTCTCGGCATTTTGATTATCACTATATGTTTTCCGTAAATCAACATAATTGAGTATCAACTCCCGAGTTAGTTTCGATACTTTATCACATAAGTCCGTTGTGTCGTTTGTAGTTGTATTCATGTTCTCAACTCCGTTGTTAAAATTTAATTCCTGTGCTTAATCCTGCTGTTGGTCCTTGCAGTCCGTAACCTACTCTTCCTGCAAGATAAACGTTTCTCTCGCCGACTCTGCCTTCGAGGAATGCCTCGAGGTCAGCTTTGTAGTCGATCCCGCTTTTTCTGCTTGCCAAGTTCGCTTGGGCACCGAGAGCAAGGGCAGCGATCTTGTCTTTTGCGATGAGTAAGTCTTTCTGTCCTTCAATGCCAACGACGGGATGGCCGTTGTAGCCGAGCGTAGGTCCTATCCTGTCCATGAACGAGTAGTGTGTAGGGAAGAGCACGGTTACTCGTCCTTCTGGGGAAGCATCAGCAGCAGGATAAATGCCGAGCCGTGCTTCCGTTTCCTGAGGCAGTCCGAGCTTCTTGGCGAGTTCCCATGATTGTATCATTTGCGAGAGGGTCGTTGTGTCTTCCTTGGCAGGAGGTGTAGTGTCTGCTGCGGTGTCCGCTGGAGCAGAGGCGGTATCTGCTTTGGTCGTGACTGTTTCTTGAGGATGGAGCAGTTGCTGTGCGTATGCTTTGAGCGCATCTGACCTGCCGTACTTGTCAATTTCCCACGCGATGTTTGTGGGGAGGGGTGCGTCCTTGATAACGTACTTGCCGTCCTTCTTTACAGAGAACGTTTTGGGAAGCTCTCCCTTGGCATATTTTGGAGTCTCGTATTGCAAGTCTGGTAGTTTTATTTCTCTTGAACTTGTTACGTTGAGCGTTCCGTTCGTGAGCGCATTCAGGAGCTGTTCCTGATAGAGCACTTGTGCTTGCTCAGTATCCTGGCTGTTATTTTGTGCCAGTACAGCCTCGGTGGCGCCGAGCGTGAACGGTATAAGTAAGTACATAAATCCTCTTTCGAGCTTTTCTTTGATGGTCATTGTTCGCACCTCAACCTCTTTTCATTGTTATTTACTACTTAATAGTAACAATACTATATAAATGTTTCGGTTTTGAGAACTCGACGAGAAATGAACTTGTGCAGTTGTGTTTTGCGTGTCGGTGCGTATTTATGAAGGGAACATTTATAACTACTATGTGGTGATAAAAACAGAAAAATATTTATACTTGAAAAGATATGAACCAGGTATGCAGACTGCGCCGCAAGGATACACTGACTTTAGAACGACGGTCGATAGACAATTTTCTCATGACCGTGACCATCTGTATCTTTCTGAAAAAGAACGCGCAGAACTGGACGCGTGGTGGGCCTCAGTATTCCCTCACGCAAATGCGGATGTTATACAAAAAAGAACTATCTTCAAAAGAAATATACAAAAGGGAATAGAGATATTTCATTTTCTCAGACCTGAAGTGAAACTTGATGATATTCTTGCAGAGGGTCTTAAGACGCGAGATCAGTTGGTGAAAGAAGGCAAGATTGCGCCAAGAGAAGGCAGCTATCGCGCAGGTCCATTCCGTGATGATGTCGTCTATTTCACGTATCCGCGAAATGACCGTCAGCTTGCAAATCTGTATGCTGAACCGTGGGTATCGATTCTCGTCAGTCCTGCTGCATTCGTGCATAATGCAGAAGCGCGTATTTCTCACCTCAGAAGAGACCGTTTTCAAGAGGAAGATGAACTCGAAAGGCGACAGCAAAGAACGTATGCAGAAACCATGCTGACACTCAGCGATTTTGTGCAGCGAAGCAAACTGTCCGATCCGCATAAGGGTCATCCGGGAAGACTAAGCGGTTTACACCCGTTCACGGCATATCCGTGTGGGCTCTGGCTGGATTCAGACCACCATCTCATGAACGTCGGTTATTGCTACAATGAAATCATCATTCCAAGAACCGTAACGCCTAAAGAATTCTTCAGGACGAGCAGATCCTTGTCAAACTAGCTCACTTCTCAATCAAATTCTCGAGCATCGCAGCAAACGCAGGCCGAGTAATAAAGACGCCGATCGTCACGCCAAGAATCGTCGTAATCGCAAAGCCCTTCAACAAGCCAGCTCCTGCAAACATGAGCGGGAACATGGCCACGACGAGTGTGAAGTAGCTTGCAAAGATGATGAAGAACGCATTCTTGAGCTTCTCCTTCCAATTGCTGAAGTAGCTGAACTCTTTACGCAGCGTTTCATCGACGATGACGATCTGGTCGTCGACACCCGTGCCCACTGCCACAAGGATGCCTGCGATGGCCACAAGATCAAGATTCCAGCCGATGAGCGCTGCAAGCCCGAGTAGGATGACAAGCTCTGAGACGAGCGTGATAATGACGGGTAGGACGATGACAGGATTCCTGTACCTGATGAAGATGACCAAGGTTACGGCAATCATTGCCAGCAACCCTATGAGCAGAATATTCCTTGAAAAGCTCTCCCCGAGCACGGGGCTTATGGTGTCCGTCTTTGTTATCTCCAGTTTCACCGGCAGGCTGCCCGTGATGAGAATTGTTTGCAGGCGCTTCATGTTCTGCAACGCATCAGACTGCGCCTCATACTGCGTCTTCCCCGTACCACTCCCCGTAATCTGGATGTTGGTCTCTGCCCTGCCTCGTAGGCTTTCTCCAATCCTTAACTCATCAACTTGTTCGTCATCGAGCCACAACGTCAGATTTTGGCTGAGGAATCCCTCACCATTAAGGATTTCGACGCTCAAGTTTCTCGTTAGGTCTGCCTGACGCTGCGCAGCATCGGGGCTCAGCGTTATCGAGAATTGGAACCTGCATGCCCATTCCCCGTTCTGGTCAGGGGTGCATGCCTGAAACAATCCTGAGCACTGTGCTGACCTGCACACGTACGTAATGTCCTTATTGCCCCCTTTGAAGACGGTATTCTGGCCGATGTGGCTCTCGAACTTGCCTTGCTTGGCAAGAAGGTCCTTGACTTCCTCGACGTTAGAGCCTGCGATCTCCACCAGCACATATCTGTTCACTTGGCCGATGAGCAGGCTCGGCTTGTCCGTCACTTGCCGTAAAGTGACGTCGCTTAGCCCGTAGATGTTGAGCCGTTGCTTCATGTTGTCGATGAGAGTGTTCATGTCCTCTTCAGAGAGATCCTCTTCTGGCTTGAGCAGCACGCGGGTTCCTCCGACGAGATCGAGGCCTCGGCGGATATTATTGGCGGGTCGTTCATCGATGCGCAGGCCGATGTCCTCGACGCCCAAGTACTGTAGCTCTGTCTTGTTCTGCAGATGTGTTGTGGTGACGTTCTCGGTGGTGTTGAGCTCTTCATTGAAGACTTCTTCAGTGACGTTAACCAGTTCTGTCTCATTCAGGACGATCTGCCTGTACGCCGCCCGTGTGGTCAGCAGATAAATCTTTTTGTTCGTCCTGATGGAGATGCTCTGATTTTCGGGAATGTCGCTCGTGATCGCAGTGTATTCGCTCACATTGGTAATGGGGATGTTGTTCACGCTCAGGATCAGCTCTCGCTGGCGCGGCGGGATGTTCGGCTTGAGGCTTTCGAATCCCGCATCGCTGGCGCTGCTGTTCTTGACGACGCTGCGAATAGTAACTCCTTGCTTTTCGAAGGAAGGATTGATGGCAACGATGGAGAAGACAAGGCATACGATGAGTATGATGACTCGCCAATTCGTAAAAATCTTCTTGAACTTACCCATGGTGATCCTGTTCTACTGCTTTTTGTCTGTTGTGCACGTACCATTTGAGGACGGGCGCGTTGAAGAGCCAGGTGGCAATGATGTCGACAACAAGCCCTATGGTGAGAATGAGCATGATTTCCTTGATGACCGGGCTGCCGCTCATGAAGAATGCGATGAGCGTTGCCGAGAGTGCCGTGCACGTCATGGTGACGCCCGTCTTGAATGCGCTGATGACCTTCTCGTCCAGCGTGCCCACTTTCCGTTTCAGGACGCGCACGCTGAGCACGATGTCCGTGTCGATGGAGTAGCCGATGAGCATGAGCAGGGCTGCGATGCCTGCGATGCTGAACACAAACCCGAAAAGGTCGAGGATGGCTATAGTGACGATGATGTCCATGAGCGCTGCGGAGATGATGGCTATGCTGGGGATGGGCAGCCTGAAGTAGATGAAGACGACAAGGGACATGAAGATGAACGCGATGATGAGCGCGATGATCGTCTGCTTGAAGAAGCTTCCTCCCAGGCTGGAGCCCATGACTTCTATGCTGTACTGGCCTTCTTTGACTGCGGTAATGCTGGACAAGGACTGGATGAGCTGCTCTTCCGTGATGTCCGCGACTTCGACGAGGAATCCCGTCTGCGTTCCTGATTCAGAAATGAGCCGCACGGTAAGGTCAGTGTCGGGATGGTCTTTCTTGATGAGGTTGGTAATTTGGTCGACGGTCACGTGTTCTGAGGTCACTGCTGCCAGGGTGATACCTCCTTTGAGCGTGACACCTTTATTGATGAAGTCTCCCGTCTTGAGTACGTGTGCTGCAATGACGATTGCTGCGAAGAGAAGGATCAGGAGAGGGATGAAGATGACTTTCTTGTACTGCTCATGATACATTCTGTAGAGGATGTTCTTTCGTTCTTGTACGCCCCCTGATTCCATGCGTGCAAGATTGGTGTGGGCTTTTTAAATTTTATGGATGCATCGGCTCTGTCCGGAGTCTCTGTTATTTCGTAAGAATTAATAACCCAAACATAGCCTGTAGAGGATATGTTTGGGGGTGGGAGTGTACCCCACCGTGTCAAAAGAAAGCAAGCTGGTTAAAAAAGTTAAGCGTTTGCTCAGGCGGCTGGGCTGCCCGAGATGGTTGCACCACTACGGACCAAAGACGTACGAATTTCTTGATTATTTGTGCGCTTTGTTGATTCGGACATTATGTCGTCTCTCTTATCGACGAGTGGTGCAGCTCATGGACTTGTTGGGGCACACGTGCCCTCACAAGTCAGCGCTGCGGGACACCGCAGCAAAGCTCGACGCTGGTTTCTGGAATCGCGTGCTCAAAGCAACAAGTGGAATCGATCATGTGATTGCAATCGATAGCACAGGATTTACTCGCACAAATCCAAGCTATCACTATTTGCGACGCATCGACGGGAAAATGCCAAGAATTGGCGTCAAGCTTAGCGTCGCATTAGGCACGCGGAGAAAGAAGTATCGCGCCGCTAAAATTCGCGTCCACCCTGCTGCTGATATCCGCGACGCAAGCTATCTGATGAAACAAGGTGATGGAAAAATTAATGTCGCAGATAAAGCATATGGGGCGGAGCGACTTTATCAAGAAGCTCATGAACAGGGAATCCTGCTCATGGTTCCGCCCAAGCGGAATGTACACAAAGGATTCTATCGCAAGAAAATGCGTAAACTGTTCAATTTGCGCACATATCATCGTCGAGAGATGGTGGAATCGGGAAATAGTGCACTCAAGCGCAAATATGGCAGTAGCGTAAGCTCTCGTTCGGTGCGAACCATTCGTACCGAAATCTATTGCAGGCTAGCCTGCAACAATATTTTTTCTTGGTTAAGACGACTTTCCGGACAGAGCCGGATGCATCAGGATCCGGGATTAAATGGTTGGCCGCACTGCACGCCGCCAACGCTCAAGCTTTCATTGCCTATGCCCGTTTTGTTCCCAATAACGATGATTTTTCCTCGGGAGTCTTCTAGATAAATGCAGAAGTCGCTCGTTATCCCAAATTCCCGCTTGAGATCATCATAGGAGCTGTTGTAGAGCCTGTCCAGCTCTGTTTTGTTGAGCCTGCCTTCGGAGATGAGAGAGAATGCGTGCTGGCGCTCGCCCGCGTCGAGCTTTACCGCAATGATTTCGCCGTTCCTCTGGAGTTTTCTTGTCGGTGCATCTCGTTCCTTGTTGATGAACGTGTAGAACGCTGCAATGATGACCAGGAAGATGACGACTGCGACGATTAAGTCAAGAGAATAACTCTGCCCTTTCCTCATGGATGAACGACACCTCTTTCAGGGCATAGTCTGCTGCTGTCTTTTTAAAGTTTGTGCAAGCCAGGGCCTTGTTGAAAACGTCCGCACAGCAAGAACCTGAGCTGGTGATCAATAGTCATAATATCTGCGATCGTTGATGATAGTAACGTTGATCTCTTTTGCCAGCTGCAGGTTGCTTGGCCGCATGAAATAATTAGCCAGTTTCTGAAAGGTGTATTTTTTTGGCAATTGCGCCTCCTTGAACGTGAGCAGTCGCTCTCTTGTTTTTGGATTGGCAATTTCGAAACCGACGGCGAAGCCCATGCCTGTATTAATAGGGTAGAATGCGAATCTGTTCCTGTCCAGTATGCCGAGCAGCGTTTCCATCTCTACAGAGGTCATTTTCTTGTCGGTGTATTGGTCCACGCCCACTGCAAAAGGCTTGCCGGACAGGTTTGGCGTGAACGTGCATTCCTTGATGCTGTGCAGTTTTTCTTCTAGGCTTTGTACGAATGCCAGATCATCAGTCGTTTGTTCTTCCATATTGTCACCTCAAAATTTTGCATACACCAGTGCAACCAGTTCGCTCGGATTATTGATGATGGCGTTCGGCTGTGCGGTGATGAGCTCTGCAAAGCCTTGATAGCCCCACGTGACCCCTATGGTGTACATTCTTTTGTTTCCATCGGGGAAGGGGATGTTCGCGTATGCCAGCAGTCCAGTAACCGTATCCTCTATGGCAATGACTTCTTCAGGGGGAACGCAGAGTCGCTGCACGGCAAGCATGCTCCCATAGCCGTTCGGCTTTTCGAGCAGCTTGATGAATTCTTCAGGGAGGAGTTCTTTGATGTTGCCATTCTTTTGTTGGAGCCCGTTTGTTGCCAGATGGTAGATGTCGTCTTTTGTGACGATGCTGTCGAAGAGGTGGAGGATGCCTGCCTTTTGCAGGGGCAGGGCGATGTCTTTCCATGATTTTGTGGTGTGCAGACCCAGTCTCAGGCCCGTGTGCTTGTGCTGGTCTGGACGGGTTGACTGGTGGATTTCGGTTATGGCATCGACTATGCCTTCGACGGGTTGTATGTCGTGGCTGTTGTTGAAGTAATTGTAGTCGTGCCAGATGTCCGCTTTGTGCTTCTCGAAATCAACGCCTATTGCCGTGTAGAGTCCTTTCATGCCGCCTTCCTGATACCAGGAATTGTATTCTTTGAGAAATTCGGGACCGTACGTGTACGGAAAGCTACCGTTGTATTTTTTTGCGACGGACTGCAACCATGTGAATTGCGGATGCATCGTGTCCAGAATAGTGCCGTCGACGTCGAAAATGATGCCACGCAAGCTCATATCTGTCACCCCTGCAAAGAGAGAATCAGTTCTGCTTGATAAACCTTTTGCTGTTGAGCCGTACTAGATTTTTATTTTCAGACCTCGCTTATGGTCAGTTGGGAAAACATAGAGCAGGCCCTGTTGTGCATCGAGAACGAGATGTCGCCAATGATTGCGTCCTAGGTTTTTTGCCTTGATGGGAATGTGCTGGATGTCCGTTATGCCCATCGCGTTCAGTGGATCCTCGATCCAGTTTCTCGGATAGGCATAGTTGGATTCGTGATAAACGTGCACTGCCTTCACGTTTGTGAGATCTGAAAAGATATGGCGAGGATCTTCACGTCCTTCTCCAGCCCATCTTCCTGTTACTGTGTAGAATGGATCTTCCTCAGGATGATTGTGCGCGATTGCCCCCGTCATTCCATCACAGAAAACGACGCCTTGGCATCTGCTGAAGCCATCGGAAATGATGAGTCCATTACCTGATTTGAGCTGCCGTGCACTTACCCACGTTGCGGGCTGCTTGCGTAACTCGTCATAGAGCGTTCCGCTCACCAATGATGCAGTGATGTCTGCGCCAGTGATTGCTTGCACGCTATAATCGTCCATGATCATCTTTTGTTTTCGTACTATATTAACTTTTCTATTTTAATTACTCGTTAGTGGTTACAATGGAAGCATTTATATATGAGTTCATCTTTAGCAGAACCAGTATGACGTCTCCGCTCGAAGAGAAACTCAAACAGGCATATGTTGCCAAAAAAATAAGCGAGGAGCAACAGGCATCACTCCAGACCTTTCTCGAGATGGTATCTAAGAAGGACCGTGCGCTCTATGAACACAGCATCCGTGTTGGCTTGCTCGCTTCGACGATAGGCGAGTATCTCCACCTCGACAGCAAAGCCCTGCTCTACGCGGGACTGCTGCACGATATAGGAAAGATGTTCATTGACAAAAAGCTCTTGTCCAAGACAGAACGATTTCAAGAGGAGGACATGCAGGCCATGCGAAAGCACGTCGAACATTCTTTCACGCTCCTAAAAGGAAAACATGATTTTACTGCGGACGTTGTTGTGCGTCATCATGTGTATCAGGAACAAGGATATCCTGAGAAACTCCCCGACTTTCGCCAGCCATACAGCAAAGCAACGAAAGAGACGATTGACTTTTATGCCATGCTGCTCTCGCTTGCAGATTATTATGATGCCGCAAGCACACGAGTCAATGAACGGAATGGCGAGAAGCGCCCCTTGACAAAAAGCGAAGTGAAGCAATTAGTCGTTGATGCGCACCCTCATTTCCAACGGCTCATCGATGACCTCTACAGGAGTGGCATTTTCGAAAACGAACAAACGCAGCCCACACAAGAACAAAAGCAGATAACAGATCTGGCAAACAGGCAAAACGCATATAGGACTCCTGACGCTGTCCGTCGTGACGTCCAGCTCGCACTTGCCCTTGAACCGCTTTCTGAAAAACCAGGCTGCACGACGAGAAGCAGGAATTGTAGTAAATATCTCAAGCTCGAGTACTTCATTGCTGGTGCGATTAATGTTGGTGACGCTTTTGCTGAACTCGCCAAACGGGTGCAAGACAGCGATACGCAACCACTCTTGTATGATCTTGCCGAGCGCGCACAGCTCGACAGCAAGCGCAACAGGGATGGCGGTAGGGTCAATCACGGCATGATTGAGATGCTCACTCCCATTATTGTCGCCCAGATGCACTACGACAAAGAGCGAAACAGCACCGTCGAGGAAATCCTGCAAAAAACTGCTGACGTCATGCGACAGACCACTGCACGAGATGTGCAACATCTTGTTGCATTGAAGCGACTTGCCCATGATCTATCAGCATATGCTGACCGTGTCGTCGAGGATCATGGCGCAGCAAACGTTTTTGACTTTTATGCTGCAGAACTCACAGCGGCAGATAGGCCAGTTAGTAGACTGCACAATGCAGAATTCGTCCATGCTTTCCCAACCATTCAACGCATGTATTCACTGCTGGCATCGGAACCAGAACGTGACCTTTCTGAACGAGTGCGTGATGCCTACCTTGCCGTGCGCGGCGACGTGCACCGCAATCTTGTTGAGGGTGGGCTGACTGCGGACTGCTGCGGCGTTGCATTATATTTATTGTTGTCCCATCATCCTACAGAGGTGGTGGTGCGATGAATGGTGCGTGTATATGATGAAACAAAAAATCAGTATCGGCCTTTCCTACGAGGAGACACGTGCACAGCTACGCAAGAGCATCATGGAGAATACAATAGATGCGGTCGTGCAGCCCGCTGATGGGCATGCCTGCTATTTCTGCTTGCAGTCCGTCGAGGGAAATGTTATTGTTCTGACGCAGCACGAGCAGATTGCGGGAAGAGAAGCTGAAACGAAGTATTTCATCGACGAAGCATGCCATCATGCAGCGCAGCAGTTGTTCTATGACGGCGAGTTCCAGCATTCAAAAAATTAACTACTGTTAGGTAATAAAAATAATAACATTTATATAGAGGTGAGTGATTTCTATATGCATGACACGATCCACAATACCCACGGCAATCGGTCTCATCGCAGCTGCACTACTCTACGGCGGGTGCAGCCCATCACCGCAAAAGCCAGGACCTGGTGATTACGCGCCCCCTTTTCTCGAGGCTGAAAATTTTGGCGTTCGCGAGAGGATGTTCTCCATACCGATGATGTACGACCTTACAACAGGCAATAATTATGACGTTGGCGATATGCGGACAAGATTTTTTTCGTTGACACGAGAGACAAATCTTTCTGCAGATAAATATCTCGGACACATCAACACAAAATTGTTGAGTTGGGGCTATGATATGGTCGTGTATGACGAAACAGGCAACGTGCTTGCAACTGTGGACCACAGATTGGGGAAATCATTCTTCAATTTCGGCGGTTTTGTCATGGATATCAAAAATCCGCAAGGAAAAACGGTAGGTGTTCTCAAGCAGGATCCTTTCGCTTTCTGGAATTCTTCACTCTGGAAATATTTTGATGTTCGCGATCCGAGCACAGGAGAAGTGATTTCCAGGATAGAATGTACATCACTCATGCCTGACACGTATCACGTGAGTAATAGAAAGAAGACGCTCGATAATCGCGTGCTGGCAGGCATCGTCGGCATCCTCGACCAGATCGAAGATGAAGAGAACGACAGTGATACGGATAACGACTCTAGTTCAGATGATTGAGGAATAAGCATCATGAACTTCGTTGCGCAATGTCCACAGCTTTTCAAAAAACATTCTTCGACAGACAGATATACAGTCATAGCAAAACAAGACTCCTTACTCGTCGCAGTGGCTGAAAAGAGAAAGTTCATGCTCAAGAAACAGGACGAGCACAGTCATGAAGCAGACGTTCTGCCCTTGCTCGACCATCCGAACATCGTGCAATTGCACGACGTCACGGCATTGCGCTATCCGAAGCATCTGTTCGCCAGAGCGCATGCCTACGCCGTCCTTGAATTCATCGACGGAGAGAATTTGCACTGCTATCGCCAAGGACGAGAGATGACACCGGATGAGATTATCGCTGCAGCAGCGCAGCTTGCTGACGCCACGGCATACCTGCACGGGAAAGGATTCATCCATAATGATCTCAAGCCGCACAACATCGTCATGGGCAAACGCCCGAAAATCGTCGACTTTGACAGTGTCATGCGTTTTGATGAAAAAGGATTTGTCAATGCAACGCCAGGATATCGTTCATTGCAGATGCGTGCTAATGAGAACATGTCTGAGAATGACATTTTCGGGTTGGGCGTGGTCATCTACTTCATGGATAAGGGTATCTCGCCCTATCTCGAGTACACTGCTGGAGAATTCGAAGGATTCTATTTCAAGGAAAAGAAGTTCTTGGAGAAAGGACCTGCAGGAAAGATGCGCATCCCGCAGCTCGTGTCTTTAGTCAATGGTATGCTCTCCCCTCGCTATCAGGACAGGCCGACGATGAAAGATGTGCAACGCACACTGTGTTCTCTTTCTCAGTAAGCTGTGCCACGGTTAGTTCTTTTTTGGAACAGGATCATACCCGTGCCCACCAGATGGGCTGCAGCGCAAGATGCGCTTGAACCCCAGAACCGTTCCCTTGTACGCACCCCATTCCTTTATCGCATCTTCTGCATATTGTGAGCAGGATGGCTCGTAGCGACATTTGAAGACATGCAGGTGCGCTTTGTCCAGCGTTGCATACAGGGGATGGCTTATCGTCCTGTACGCGTGGATTGCCAGAAGTTCCAGCTTGCCGATCGTCTTTTCAAGCATGCGCTTCACGTGTGATGTCCTATGCCCTGTCCGATAAGATACCCAAGATATTCCACTCCTGTCGTTATTCCCGCACCGATGATGGGTGTGATGATGGGCGAGCATCCTTTCGCACAGCCTTCCGCCTGTTCACGGTCAACGTACGGGTTGGATTGAACTATCTCGTCAATGTTCTCAGGCACGTTGGCATTCGCGACGCCCATGGGAATGCCGAGAATCCCGTTGAGTGCGATAGGGCCGTATTTTATCATTGTCCTGAACGAAGGATCGATAGGCACGCCCTTCGCATCCGCTATTCCCTGGTAGATTCCGCTGACCAATGCTCCCAAACTTACGAGGCTGGTGACGCAGCCTAGCGACATCATCTGTGGTGTAAATCTCATGCTTGCACTCCCCTCAACTCTTTTTTTGACTCTAGAATGGATACAGTATAAAAATATTTTGATAAGCACGCCCATAGTTTTCTTTTGCGGCACTATGCTGCACTAGTGATTGCTTCCATAAAGTTTAATAATGGTCATTCTGCAAATGCGGTAAACAAGGAGTGATATGATGGAATTGAATGAACTGCAGGAACAGATAACGAACATATTTCTTTCCAACCTTAAACGGGATAAGATAGCGCTCAGCGATGATTATTTGATGATGAAGATAACCGAGGAGCTTGGCGAGCTGATGCAGTCGTACATCGTCCACAAGAAGAGGTGCCGACCGGAGAAATATCTTTCTGCTGAGGAATCCAAGCGAGCGTTCACAAAAGAATTGGCTGACGTCACCGGCCTGGTGTTCGCGATCGCTTCAGTCATGGACGTAGATCTTGAAGAGGCGCTCGTGAAGAAGTGGATCACGAGAGAATGGGTCGTGAGAAAGACATAGTTCTTAGAGCAAGAACGCCGTCAGCAATCCGAGCACGACCATGATGAGCATGGTTATGGCAAGTTTTCTCGCGAATTCTTTTGAGCCGAAGATGTACGAGTAGCCGAGCTTGATGATGGTGTTGCTGGCGACGGCAAGAATAATGGCAATTGCTGCGATGCTGGCGATGATGCTCGAGCCTGCGATGGTCGACATGGACAGAGTGACGGCATCCACATCGGCAAACCCGGAGAGGATGCTGGCGATGTATACACCCGTGTTGCCGAAATATGTCTGGGCAAGCTTGAGCAGGAACAAGACAATAGCGAACAGCAGGCCAAACTTTACTGCAGTGCTTATGCTGAACGGGCTCTTGTGCTCCACTTTCATCACTGTTTTTGTTCTTGCCGTGGAGACCCAGATGATGCCTACTGCTATGAGCCCGACAATGGTCATGACGAGCAGCGCGGGCCAGAGTGCAAAGAGCAGTGTTTTATTGACGATGAATACGATGATAGCGACCCTGACGAACATGACTGTGTTTGCAAGCAGCGTGCCGAAGACGAGCATGTTCCTTACATTCGCGTCCTTTTCCGTCCTCGATTTCGATGCCATGGTCATGGTGACTGCAGTGCTCGACACAATCCCTCCAAGAACACCCGTCAGCACGATACCTTTTTTTGAACCAAATATTTTCATCAGGAAATAGCCCACGTAACCTATTGCGCAGAACAGCACTACCATGAGCCAAATCTGATGCGGGTTAAAGACGCTGAAAGGTCCATACGCCTGGTCGGGCAGGAACGGCAAAATAACTAACGCGATAAGTGCGAAGACGAGGGTGCTGTATACTTCCTGCTCGCTTATTTTTCTGAGCAAGGCATGGAGTTTCTCTCTTGAGTAGAGGAATGCGGTCGTGAGAATGGCGAAAGCGACAGTCAGGAGGACGTGTTCAGTGAATACCAGGTATCCTGCAAGGAACGTCAGGAGCGCAGCGATCTCCCCCGTTATGCCGATGCCTTTTCCATTGCTGAAGTTTACGGAATGATAATAACTGACGGCGAGGAAGACGGTAAGTGCGGAGAATGACAGGATGAGCGCCCAGTTGTTCTGCTCAATTGCGAAGATGCTCGACACCGCGCCGAGCAGGGCGATGAGCGCAAATGTTCGTATTCCTCCAAAGACGTACTTGTCCCGCTTCTTCGCAAATTTCTCCCGCTCGATACCGATGAGGCAACCGAGGCCTATCGCGAGAAGCAGCCTCAGGAAGAGCTCAAGTTCGGTCATACAGCATCACAATAAAGAGTATTTATATATGTTTTTGTTATTGCGGTTCGTAACGAAGGATATTCTGATGACTACACATGTTGCAGCGACGTTGTTTTCGGGAATTGCCTTCTTTTTTCTCCGATGGAAAACTTTATAAACAACCCGCAGTTCCTCAAAAAACACAAATCAGCACCTAAAACCGATCATTACAACCACACTCGTGGAAGATTAGGGAAGTGTCATGCTTGAAGTCATTTTCAAGTATGGGGAAAGAAGGCTAATTTAAACCTTAAGAAACCTTTAAGTTTGCGACCTCAGGATTCAGCATATATGACAGTATGCATTCTAAGTCTCAGCAGTGCTGAGCACAATACCCGTTGATCCTGCGGGAGGTTGCTGCTATCGGGATTCGAGTAAGCCATGCAAGTCTGGTAGCAATACCGGCGGAAGGCTGAGTAACACGTCGATAATCTGCCCTAGAGTCAGGGATAACCTCGGAAACCTGAGGGTAAAACCTGATAGGAAAGGAATTCTGGAACGAGTCCTTTCTCAAACTCGAGCTCTAGGATGAGTCGGCGGCTGATTAGGTAGTTGGCGGTGTAATGGACCACCAAGCCAAAGATCAGTAGGGGCCATGGAAGTGGTAGCCTCCAGAAGGACACTGAGATACTGGTCCTAGCCCTACGGGGTGCAGCAGGCGCGAGAACTCTACAATGCACGAAAGTGTGATAGGGGAATCCCGAGTGCGTACACACAGTGTACGCTTTTGCCAAAAGCAAAAATTTTGGCGAATAAGTGGTGGGCAAGACTGGTGCCAGCAGCCGCGGTAACCCCAGCGCCACGAGTGGCAACCGTTTATTTGGCCTAAAGCGTCCGTAGCTGGCCTAGTGAATCCTTTGTGAAATTGTTCGGCTCAACCGAACAGCGTGCAGGGGACACTCACGGGCTCGAGACTGGGAGGGGTTAGAGGTATGTTCAGGGGAGCGGTAAAATGTGATAATCCTGGATGGACCACCTGTGGCGGAGGCGTCTAACTAGAACAGATCTGACAGTGAGGGACGAAAGCTAGGGGAGCAAACCGGATTAGATACCCGAGTAGTCCTAGCCGTAAACGCTGCGAGCCAGGTGTCGCATCATCTACAGGATGGTGCGGTGTCGTAATGAAGATGTTAAGCTCGCCGCCTGGGAAGTACGGTCGCAAGGCTGAAACTTAAAGGAATTGGCGGGGGAGCACTACAAGGGGTGCGGCGTGCGGTTTAATCTAACTCAACGCAGAGAACCTCACTAGTGGCGATGGCAGGATGAAGGTCAGTCTGAAGGGCTTACCTGACAGGCCCAGAGGTAGTGCATGGCCGTCGTCAGCTCGTGCCGCAAGGTGTCCTCTTAAGTGAGGCAACGAGCGAGACCTGTACTCACAATTTCTAACGGCAGATTTTTCTGGACCGAGCACATTGTGGGGACTGCCCTGGAAACGGGGAGGAAGGTGCAGGCTACGGTAGGTCTGTATGCTCCGAATCCACTAGGCTACACGCGCGCAACAATGGTAAGGACAATTGGATGCAACTCCGAAAGGAGAAGCTAACCCTCGAAACCTTATCTCAGTACAGATTGAGGGTTGCAACTCACCCTCATGACGACGGAATCCCTAGTAACCAGAAGTCATCATCTTCCGGTGAATATGTCCCTGCTCCTTGCACACACCGCCCGTCAAATCAACCGAGCAGGGTTTAGGTGAACACACATTCTTTGATGTGTGTGAATCTAAGCTCAGTGAGGTGGGTTAAGTCGTCACAAGGTACCTGTAGGGGAACCTGCGGGTGGATCACCTCCTTTTTTTCTTTTCATCTCACGATGGGAAGAAAAATGCAATTTTGCAATCTTTTGCCTTCTTTCTCCTTTATTTTCAGAATGGGCCTGTAGCTCAACCTGGTAGAGCGTCCGCTTTGCAAGCGGGAGGCTGCGGGTTCAAAACAACTGAGCTCAGTTGACACGCGTGGGTTTCGCAAAAGCTCAAGCCCACGAGGAGATGGGCTTATTTGGTGAAAGTCCCGCCGGGTCCATTTCATAATGAGCAGATCATGATCATTACATCCGTAATGAGTGTTCGTAACCGTGAAACGTTACGACCACAGGCTGAGAAAACGAAGAGACAAGCGCCTGCAGTTCCACTGCACGTTTGTCGTTTGCATTCATTTTTGATGAAACCGTACAGACGAGAGTAACACCTGGTGAAACTACTACAATGCTGTCCGGTGGATAGCTTGGTTCAATACGGCGAAGAAGGGCGTGACAAGCTGCGATAAGCCCAGGGTAGGCGCATGTAACCTTTGATCCTGGGATTCCCTAATCTGACTTCAGCTCGAGCCAGTAATGGCGGCGAACGCAGGGAATTGAAGCGTCTTAGTACCTGCAGGAAAAGAAACCAAATGGGATGCTGTAAGTAAAGGCGATCGAAAACAGCAAAAGGCAAACCGAACCCTGCCAGCAATGGTTAGGGAATGTGGTGTTGCAAGACTGTCTTTTAGTCCTAACATGCCGATCAGAAGTGTTCTGGAATGTGCTACTACAGAGGGTGACAGTCCCGTATGAGTAGGCATGTGGATGTGGCAGTATCTTGAGTAACGTCTCTTGGCTATGAGGCGTGAATCTGGGAGCCATTAACTTCCAACCTTAAATACGTATTGAGACCGATAGCGCATAGTACCGTGAGGGAACGCTGAAAAGAACTCTTAACAGAGAGTAAAAAGACCTTGAAACCGGCCAGCCATAGAGGGATGCGCAGAGATGTGCATCGTCCGTTTTGAATAACGTGCCAGGGAGTATGCTTGAGTGGCGAGAGTAACCTGAAAAGGGGGACTCGTAGGGAAACCGATAACTCGCAGGAAACGAGGAGAATGGTATGAAAGTGCCAGAGAGTCACTTGGGCATGACCCGAAACCGGTCGATCTAACGCTTGGTAAGGTGAAGCCCCCGTTGAGGGGGTGGAGGCCTGTAGAGGTTTTACGTGCAAGTATTCTTCTAACCTGGCGCTAGGGGTGAAAAGCCAATCGAGATCGGTGATAGCTGGTTCCTATCGAAGTTGACCGAAGTCAAGCCTGGGCAGAGATTACTCGAATGGTAGAGATACGGATTGGGGATTTAGGCTCCTAACGGGGTCGGTTCCTTGTCCAACTCCGAATAGTCGAGTGTCGTAGAAGCCTGGAGACGGCCGCACGGGGTAAACCTGTGTAGCGAAAGGGGAACAACCCAGACTGAAGTTAAGGTCCCTAAACATTCGTTAAGTGTGAAAGGGCGAAAGGTGTTTGTCGCCTAAGACAGCGAGGAGGTTGGCTTAGAAGCAGCCACCCTTTAAAAAGTGCGTAACAGCTTACTTGTCAAGGGGACAAGCCCTGAAAATGGACGGGGCTAAACGAGTTACCGATACTTCAGGGTCCCGCAAGGGATGCGGTAGATAGGCGTGCTGCGAGGGCAGAAGCGTTTCCGAAAGGATGCGTGGACCTTGTGGCAATGAGAATCCTGGTGGTAGTAGGATCATAGCAGCGTGAGAATCGCTGCCGCCGAAAGGGCAAGGGTTCCTTGACAATGCAGATCAGTCAAGGGTTAGTTGGTCCTAACCTCACTCATAACTTGAGTCGGGGGAAAGGGAAACAGGTTAATATTCCTGTACTTTTTAGATATGTGCGGCGACGCTAGTCTTGTTTCTGACGCTTTGGGCTAGACCGACATTGTACAAATGTTAACTTGCATACGTCAGGGGAGTATGGTTATCATGAGAACCTGTCGAAAGTAAGGAATAGTCATCCTTTGGGTGATTCGGTTAATGCCTGGAGTCCTTGAAAAAGGAACAGGAAAAAATTCTAGAAATCCATACCCAGAACCAGCACTGGTGCCCCTAGGTGAGAAACCTCAGGTGTGAAGAGGAAAACCGGGCAAGGGAATTCGGCATATTAGCCCCGTATCTTCGGTATAAGGGGTCCCTGGTCTTGTGCTCATATGAGTGGCGGGATCAGGGCGCAGTGACTAAGGAAGTCCGACTGTTTAACAAAAACGTAACTCACTGCCAGCCTGTAAAGGTGTGTATAGTGGGTGACGTCTGCCCAGTGACAGTATCTCAATCTCCCTTTCAAGGGAGTCAAGGACTGTTAAACGGCGGGAGTAACTATAACTCTCTTAAGGTGGATTTACTGCCTTAGTAAAATCTGGCTATTTGCTGGAATATCTCGGTGAATTTCTTGTAGGCATTTGCCAAAGTGATTTGGTAACGACCCCTGAAAATCAAGAAATGAGAGACAATCAGCAGGAAAGACTTCTCCATGAGAAGAATCCTCAGAGACTACATGCCGGAGACACAGAAATGTGTCAAGATATAGTCCGACCCTCACAGCGATGTGAGGAGGCACGCAGAAATGTGTGTCCGCCAGCAATGGTGGTAACAGACGTGAGCAAAATACCTTGTCGTTTGATTGGCGACGTGCATGAATGGCGTAACGAGATTTCCACTGTCCCTGCTCGGCCCTCTCCGAACACTCTCTTCTGGTGCAAAAGCCAGAGACATCCAGTGGGAAGTGAAGACCCCGTGAAACTTTACTGTAGCTTGTTGCTGTAGCGTGAGTTGTGATGTGTAGCGTAGGTGGTAGTTGCTAAAGCTTGGGCGCCAGCTCAAGTGTAGACAAAAAGTGAAACACCACTCTTTGTGATTTGCGTTACTTACTCGCTTGTCGAGGACAGCACTTGGTGGACAGTTTGGCTGGGGCGGCACCCCCTTGAAAAGGTATCAAGGGTGCCCAATGGTCGACTCAACCGGGTCAGAAATCCGGTGAAGAGTGTAAGGGCAAAAGTCGGCCTAACGAGGATCCTAACAAGAAAGATTTTCGTAACGAAAGTTTGGCCTAGCGAACTCCTATGCCTCTTTTATGGGGGCTAGGACTGACCGAAAAGTTACTCCGGGGATAACAGAGTTGTCGCGCCCGAGAGTTCATATCGACGGCGCGGCTTGCTACATCGATGTCGGCTCTTCCTATCCTGGCCGTGCACAAGCGGCCAAGGGTGGGGGTGTTCACCCATTAAAAGGGATCGTGAGCTGGGTTCACAACGCTGTGAGGCAGTTGGTTTAATATCTACTGGATGTGTTCAACGTCTGAAGGGAAGGAGTACTTAGTACGAGAGGAACGGTACTTCCACGCCTCTGGTCTATCGGTTATCCAACAGGGTACGCCGAGCAGCTACGCGTGAAGGGATAAGAGCTGAAGGCATCTAAGCTCGAAACCCGCCTTGAAAAGAGACGTGACAAGCTCCCATAGAAGATGGGGTTGATGGGACCGGGATGTACGCACCGAGGTAACGAGGTGTTGAGTCCGCGGTTACCAATCGCTTGGAATTTATTTTCACCAGGAAAACTTTCGTCTGTACGGTTTCTTTTTTTTATTTCTTAAACAAATAATCTATAAATAGTGCTGTATTCTTTGCTAAGGCTCATGTCTGAGAAAATCAGTATTGTTGAGAAGGTCAGAAATTTTGTGAGAACGTACGTTGTTCATCTGATCATATTCTTCATCTATTTGTTTATACTTTTTCTGAGTTTTTTCAGACCTATTTTTGTTAAATTTGTATTGCTATTATTTATTTTTGGATTATTGGTTGCTTTTTTATACTGTAGATGTATCTATAAAATTTTTTATCGAGATATATCGAAGAAATCATATCTTAATGAGAAGAATCATGTTGCAATAATCATTCCAAAATATTCTAATTATATTAAATTTGGAGGAGAACACACAACTGATTTTAATAAATTGTTTTCAAATATGAAGAAACGAGAACTGCCATTTGCTGTTTACGTGATTAACTCGGTGAGCGAACTCCAAAAAATAATTGATGATGAAAAAGTAAAAGCACTTCTCATATTTGGTCACGGGATTAGACATGGTGTTCTTGTCAATGACGTAACACTTTGCCACTATTGTGAATTAAAAAAACGTCAAAATATTGCTTACATTGCACAATATCATTGTAATGACAAAGGGGGTCAATCGTTAAAAGAGTGCTTTGGTTGTGAGGGTGACGTCACGAATAGAATAAGAACGAGCTTTGAATTGGCAAAAATCATTAAGTCAGAAAAACTTTACCTTGATCTAAAACGCGCGTTAAAATGATATTGGTTCACCTGATGATTTCTGGAACGCAATAACCTGCCTCAAAGGAAAAGTGTTGAAGAAGTCTAGTGATTGCAGGTTTTGCAAGGGTGAATGAAAACATTTAAATACTAAATTACTTATATTAGTAATATGTTACTAGATAAAAGTTCAGTCATTATCATCGATGAGCTCCTGCGGCAAAGCACAACGGCGACAGCCATTGCTAGAAAGCACAGGCTCAACCAGAAAACAGTAGCGAATAGGATCAACGAGATGGAGAAAGAGCACGTTGCGAAAAGCACAATGAACGGCAAGAACAAGGAGTTCCAGATGACGAGCTTCCATCTCGTGGCGGCGGCAGAGCATCTCAAAACGCAACTCTTCCTGGACAAGCACACTGAACTGGCATTCCTGTTCGATCAAGAAGGAATCATCGTCATTTTCGGAAGTTATGCCAAAGGCACGCAAAAACCGAATTCAGATATTGACGTCATGATTGTAGGAAAAACAAAGCCGAAATATGATCTTTTGCACATAACACGACTCACTCCGGAAGAATTCCGAAAAAACAGCGCATACGTTCTTAAGGAAGTGAAAGACCATCACGTCATCCTCGCAGGAGTCGAGGAGTATCTGAAGGTAACGTATGCGCAGCTTCTGCCTGGACAAAACGGAACTGAACGATACCAATAGTAATCTTGCCTCTGCATATTTGGCAAAGGCGGACAATGCACTCAATGCAGCAAAATTGTTAGTAAGCAACAAAGAGTGGCAGGTATGCACGCTCTACTATGCGATGTACTTTGGTGTCTATGCCTTGCTCAGAAAAGCAGGTGTGCGTTGCGAAAATCATGCATGCACCATATTCATTGCAGAACGCTTCTTCACAAATTTCTCTGCAGAAGACATACTGCTGCTCAAGCAGGGCATGCGAAACAGGGTGGATGAGCAATATTTTCCCGATAGACCTGTTTCCGCTCAAGAGCTTGCTTTCCTGCTGCAACAAGCGCCGAGACTGGTTCTCAAATGCAAAGCGTAGGCAAGCAGATTGTACAATCAAGAAGTCATGAGCTTCAGGAAAAATATTCTGCATGCAAAGGAGCTCACTTTGGTTTGAACTCAGTGAATGTCATGTGCTTGACGTATGCGCGGATGACCTCATTTGAGCAGTTGTTCTCTTGCGTGTGTCATGTTTTTCCTGTCTTCCGGAAATCTTCCGTCTTTTCCTGAGGAGCGATTATGAAGAAAAAGAACAACGGTCTGTCATGCGTTATTATGTCGACACGTGCATTTGGAGGGATTTTTGGGAGGACAGGAAAGATCCTAGACCATTAGGCGAGTATGCGGAAAAGTTCTTCCTGAACGTGTTCAAACGCAAAGATACACTTTTGTTCTCGGACAGAATACTGGCCGAGCTCAAGATAGCACTTTCTTCAGATGAGATTGAGCAGCTGTTCTCCGCTTTCGTTGCTGCAGGACTACTGGAGAAAGTTCCTATCACCGAAGGTATTCGAGAAAAAGCGAGGAAGGGGCCATTACACTATGGCGATATGATTCACGCGTTGCTTGCTCGGGAACATGATGCCGTGTTAGTGACGAGAGACAAGCACTTCAGAAGCATCCCGCACATAAAACCAGAATCAATCCAGTAACGCTCTTGCCTTACGTAATGCCGCATCTGTTGTGAACGTTGTTCCTTTTCCCTTATATTGTTTTACCAGGGCAGCGGCTTGCAGGAAGGAGACTCTGTGAAGTTTATCCCGTATCGCCTCGCGGATGAATTCAGTCCTCGTAGAAAAATTGTGTTTCGGCAACGCAGTGTCAATATTCTTGAGCATCGCCTTGTCCAACTTCAGAGTTAACGCTTCCACAGGAATACTTAGTATGTACAAAATATATAAACTTTTCTGTTTCTTCGTCGGAGATGCTATGGGCTGTGCATTGGCGCGTATTCTCCTACTTCTGGAAAGAGTTCATACAATTTCGTCCTTGCGAGCACGAACGCTTCTGCGATGCGTTCTTCACAGATAGAGCCGGCAATGCTTTCTAGTTTAGCGTTTCCGTTGTGCATCTCTATTTCCTGCTCGAGATAGCAGGCATATTCTTTGAGCTGATCCATCATCTTTCCTGCAGTCTTGCTTGCGCATCAGTAATGATGCGTTCGAGCGCTCTTGTCTCCTTTGCCATTTGTGGAGTTACACGGATTGTTTCTACGGGTATCACTTCAAGGTGGTCTGAATCACTCTGCCGCTTGGGCAGGTAGTATTCCCTGATATCTTGCGGGTCGCCAAATGCATAGCCCAACACGAGATGTCTTTCATTCGGGTCGTCGTATGATCTGCGTGTCTCCACTTTATAGAGTTGTTCTGCCATGTTTTCACCAGTGGCATGGATTGTTTTCGCGTTATTTAAAGGAAACCTTATACTCTTACTGTAGATGGAGTGCTCTGATCAATATTTTATGTATTAACCACTATTAAGTGATTACTATAGAAATCTTTTTAAATGATCTGACATTTCTCAGCACATGTCACTGTCATTATCTTTCACCCAGCGCCAAACGCAAGAGCTACGCCTCGAGCATCGCCTTGCCCAGATGATAGAATTATCACGCATGATGACTTTGCCCGACGACCTTTTCGAGCAGGCATGGACGGCAGCATCTGAGCATCCAGAAAACATTGAGCAGAAGCTCAACGAGCTTGCGAAAGAGTACAGCACTCCTGAGCATAAGACAAGAGCCTTCTATAACTGGGTGAATGGGAATGACGCTGGACCGACAGACGGCATGGTCGTATTTCCAGACGTGGCAGACCTCCTGCTTACGGAAAAGACACTGCCCGAGCCTGATGTCATCTTCAAAGGAAGGACTGCGCAAAAGCCAAACCTGTATTTTTCGAGCTATCTCGCGAGAAAGATGGAGCTGCGTCTGGAACAGCTAGACCTGGGCAAGTATCCCAAAACGATGCAATTCCTCAAGCGGTTGCAGTACTTTGACGACTGGAAGAGAAGCACGCTCCATGATGCCTACGTTTTCATCGCCGAGCACCAGCGGGAATACTTTGAGCAGTTCGCATTGGACAGGCTCCACCAGTATCCATTCAGGAAGCTGGCTGACGACCTCTCCATACACCATTCTACGGCAACACGGCTCCTGCGCGGCAGATACGTCGAGGCAGAAAATATTTTTGGAGGAAGGCAGCGCATCCTCTCTAAAGATTTGCTCATCACGCCTGACGGGCAGTTCAAGATGCTCGCCATACCCATACTCAATGATATATTTTTCAAAGAACACGAATTGCAGGAAGCATACAGTGATCAGCTGATTGCCGAATTCGCCTCTCCAAAGCTCGGGACGGGCGGCATCGCCAGACGCACAGTTCAGAAGTATCGCCAACTGGACCACATTCCTGACAGCAAAGAGCGGCAGCAGGCATATCGTGCAGGTCGTCAACCTTTTCAGTTCGTCGGCATATCTCTAGAATAGATTTTTATAGTTCTGCTGCACACCGTTTTGCATGGTGTATGTCAACCAGCTCATTACCATTCTTGAGTATGGCTTGCCAAAAAACAAGCGGTTTCTTCGAGAACTCTACAGTGCAGATCTTGAAGGCAAAATAATGAATTTTGATATCCTCGACTGCAGCATCTCCTGGCATAGGGAAGGAGATCCGAGCATGACGCTTGAACGATTTCTGAAAGAGATGAGAACGCCGCACATTACGCTGCAGATCAACTCGCCCATTCCCCATGTCATTCGCTACGGTGCTTCGTACGAGCAAGACATCGGCAGAACGGTGAGCCACTTTGCCTGGGTGGAATGCCCGTACTCTGACGAGAATTTTGCAAGAGTAGGCAGCCTCTACCTGAAAACGTTCAACAAGCGGATAGAAGATGAACCAGTTCTTCCAGGAGTACTGGACTATTATGAGGAGCATAAGGGGTCATTCAAGAAAAAAATTATTTAAAGTAGACTCGCGACTCGTATCCGAGTTTTTTGAGCGCTTCTAATATCTTCATCGGTTCGCCATCCTGTTGGTAAGTGAGTTCTCCCTCTACAAATACAGGTGCGGGCATTTCCTTTTTATGAGTGAAGACTCTTTCAGTTGGCGTAGTGATGGTCTTTTTTCGAAGAAATTTGCGCGTGGTCTCTTGCTTAACTGTCTTCTC
Source organism: archaeon (assembly GCA_043806035.1). GTDB lineage: Archaea > Nanobdellota > Nanobdellia > Woesearchaeales > UBA9642 > JAZDHK01. The sequence goes on along the minus strand of JAZDHK010000015.1, from coordinate 3,432 downwards.
AATTGTCCTTTCACCCGTCGCCTCAAATTTTCTCGTTTGATGATAGTCCAACCTGATAACGAATCGTGATGGTTCTGGGCAGTAAATGTTATGGCATGATGTGCTCAGAGCGCTGTTGCCTGTTTCACTGAGTGCCTTAGCCAGATCATCTACAGCATCCTGTTTGAAGCCACGCGCATTGAATTCAATTGTCGTGTATATTGTGTCATCTTTTTTTTCTTGTTTTTGGTTAGAAGTGTCATAATACTTTGTTAAATCGGCCGCGTTAAATGTTCGATTGAATGTTATTTTCATGCTGTCACCTGATGAGAGAAATGCTATTCTATTTATAAACTTTTCTATTAGATACTATTTGTGAGTGACAACATTACTGCATCGTCAGCTCGAACATGTACTCAATGCTGCGCCGTGCCTTCTCGACGGTCTCAGCAGGGACAATAACTTCAACCTGCTCCGTCTGCAATGCATGCTCAAGAGCGTCGAGCGTGTTCTTCTTCATGTACGGGCAGAGCCTGCACGGCGTGAAGAATTCTTTGTCAGGATATGCTTCTCGCAACGGTGCGGACATGTCGCATTCCGTGATGAAGAGTATCTTTTTTGCAGGATTATCCCTCAGGAAGGAGATCATTTTTCCCGTGCCACCGATCATGTCTGCGAACTTCGCAACTTCAGGACGCACTTCAGGATGAGCAATTACTACATCCACTTGACCTGTCTCCTTGTACTCTAGAATGTCATACTCAGTAAATTTCTCGTGGACAATGCATGTCCCTTTCGGCAGCATAGGCGGAAAGTGGTGAGGAATGCGGATGATGCTGCCGTCCTTTCCTTCAAGGACGATATTGCCGTCTTCCATTCCTTTGTAGTTGAGATATGCTCTGCTTGCATCCTTTACCGTCGACAAAATATTCTTTCCAAAATAATAGTCGGGGAGTAGGATGATGGGATCGCCGGGGAGTGTAGCAATGATTGCAGCAGCATTCGCTGAGGTGCAGACGACATCGACGGCTGCCTTGACAGCGGCAGTGGTGTTGATGTACGCGACAATGCCTGCAGCAGGGTAGTGCTTGCGTATCGCCTCTACTGTTTCGGGGTTCATGCCTTCTGCGATAGAGCAGCCAGCAGCGGGATCAGGGATGATGACTTTCTTCTCAGGACTCAGCAACGTTATCATTTCTGCCATGAAATGCACCGTGCTCGAGATGACGAGGCCTTTACCCTGCAATTCCTTGGCTTTCAGTGCAAGATTGAGTGAATCCCCGACGAAGTCAGCGATTGCCTGGATGGCAGGAATCTGGTAGTAATGGGCGAGCAATATTGCTTTTTTTTGTTCTTTGAGCGCAAGAATCCTGAGCAGCTGCGGCAGCATGGCATCTATTTCTTGTACAGAGTAGTGTTGTGCGAGCAGCTTTTTCTTGATCTCATCTGTGTTTAGTGCCACATTTGCATGAGTACGATGCATATTATAAATATTATGTAAGAGAAATTATCAACGAGCGCAACATTCATAAATAAAAGGACGTATGCGGAATCATGGAACGCATCGACATCTTCGATAGCAGAGGAAGAAAGACAGGGAAAACGGCGACGAAGACGCAGGCGCATAGGCACGGCTACTGGCACACGGCTGCGCATGTCTGGATTTTTTGCAAGGGGAAAGTATTGCTCCAGAAAAGAGCGGCAGTCAGTGCTATCAATCCCTGCAAATGGGACATCTCCTCGGCTGGGCACGTTTCGGCAGGAGAATATCCGAAGCGTACTGCACTTCGTGAATTGCATGAAGAACTAGGCCTGCACCTTCTTCCAGAGCGGCTCAAAAAAGTCAAGGTGATGCCGGGACAGATACGCCTGGGCAAGGTGATCAATAATGAATTCTATCATGTCTACTTCTGCAAAATGATGCTGCCGAAAAAGCTCGTCCTGCAAAAAGAGGAGGTGAGCGCAGTGAAGCTTTTCACGAAGAAGGAGTTGCGCACGGCATTGCAGAAGAATCCGAAGGCGTTCGTGGAGCACGGTGACTATTGGCAGTTCATTCTCAGTCAGCATTGGTCTTAATCGTGCAAGAATGCATGAACCGTGCCGTTTTGTAATGGACAGCAGTCCATGCCTTTGCAGTTCTCTATCGTTCCACAGTAGGGATTGCAGATTTTTTCCAGGTCGTCCTGATGCTCGAGAAATGCGTCATGGAATCGTTGTGCATGCCCTGTCTCTATCCAGTCTGCGATCGTCGCCTTCATGCCCACGTCATATCCTGCTTTCTGGCTCAGATAGTACTTGTGCTCGTAGAGTTCTTTCGCCTGGAAGGCGAGGTACACCTTGAGGCTGTACATAAAATGAAGAAAAAGCAATGCTTGCTCTTATAGTTTTCTAATCAAACATGAGTTTCCCATTGAGATGGTTGAGTACATGCTGGAAGACGCAGGGGGAGAATCCCAACATCATTTAGTTGAAAACAATCTCAACTCTTTACTATATCCATCGAAAAGGTTATGCTGATTTTTTAAACTTTTCATGTGATGATAAGATAAGCTATCTAACCCTATATGTGATCCAAACCGAAACTCATGGTTTACCTGCTGTAATGCACTATTTGCGGCCATAAATGCTACCATTCTTCGTTTTTCCCTTTCTTCTGGATCCTTGCAATTTTCATAATCCGGTTTTGGATTAACGGGCAATTCTATAATTGGCACGTCTCTTCCTGTTAATTCATGTACAATCTGTTTGAGTCCGTTTGCAGAAACCTCATCTTCGTATTGGCGGGGTTTGAAGAAAACGCCTTTGATTGCAGTTCCTGCATCTCCTTTCAAGACGAGCTCGTTATACTTTTGGCCCTCATCTCCTTTTGTGTCATACAACAAGATGCTTGCACTTTTTATTTTTCTGTCGTGGGAAGCGACAAAGTAGGGCATCATTTTTTCATCCCAGGAACTGCCTATGTCTGCATTCCACGCAATTCTTATGATTTCATCGTGCGCTGGTTCGATGATAAGTCCCGCATTGCCGAATGTTCCCGTCTGAGAGAAAGAACGGTTTCCAAGTTCCATTGCCTTGGCATGTTCTTCATCCATCACTCCAATGAGCGAGGCTGCATAAAATTGTTCTGGATCAAGAATTCGCTCTACTGATGTGCGCATTCTTTCTTGTGAGAGAGGAAGTTGTGTGCCGCCAATGTGATGGACATCCCAATCCATTACTCCGTGCACGATATAGATATATCCTTGAGGATCGTGTCGCATAGGGTCTGAAAGGTATTTTTTGAAGTCCACTGTCCATTATTGTTTTCGTGATTTATAAGAGCCAATCGCATAATTCAGCTCGTCGATAAAAAATAAATATTTAGACGACAAAATGCGTGCAAAGCGTAAAGAATACAAATTTGTCCTCTTAAGATATCTAAAAGAGGTGTATTTTTTATGCAAAATTCTTCAG
>JAZDHK010000014.1:0-24864 GCA_043806035.1 archaeon | reverse complement strand
CTGCACGGATGTAGTCACTGTAATTATGGATGTGGAAAACTGTAATTACTACAAGAAGAGTCAATGCAGGAACTCCTGCATTGATTTTTCTCTACACCACACAGTAGAGAATTCTACGACCTAACCCTATCGGAGATACTGTGCAGGTCAAACGCAGATACCTGCATGATGCGCACCGATAAGCGTTTACCAGGAAAAACTGCTGAGGCAAGGACGTGCGATGTTGGCAAGAGAATGTGCTTGTAATAATCGTTCCTCAGCACCGCCCTCCGCTCGTTCAGTTCCTCTATGACACAAGCTCCTTCCCAGCCTAACCACTGCTGATTCCTTTCCAGCATCACCTGCTTTGCCAATGCCATCATGGCCCTCGCTTGCATAGTACTCGTCTTGCCCGCAACAGGAGGCATTCGTGCTGCAGCCGTCCCCGGCCGTGCCCAGAACCTGCTGACGTTCACAACATCAGGCTGCGTTCTCTGCAAGAGACACAGCGACTCCTCAAAATCAGCATCAATCTCCGTCGGAAATCCCACTATCATGTCGGTCGCGATAGCGACGCGTGGATCTGCCGTCCTGAGCGCATGCACAATTTTCTCAAAATCAGCGACCGTATATTCGCGATGCATCATCGACAACACACGATCGCTGCCTGACTGCAGCGGGATGTGTACGAACTTGAACAGTTTCGGATGCTTCAGGAGTTCTGCAAGCTCATCGACGTACGCTTTCAAATGCGTCGGATTGCCCATGCCCATCCTGATTTTGAAGTCGCCACGCACGGTCAACAGCTGCCGCAGCAGCGACGGAAGATTCTCTTGGGGGAATAGGTCAAGGCCATAGCAGGCCGTGTCCTGCGAGGTCAGCCAAATCTCTGTGCACCCATCGTCGACAGCAGCCTGCATCGCCTTCTTGATTGCTGCTGCAGTGTAACTTCTGAGCGTGCCTCTCGCCTGCACGGTCTTACAATACGTGCAGCTGCCGAGACAGCCATCATTGATGGGGATGATGCCTATGTTCTTGTTCCTTCTGATGACAGGAAGCTTGAGCCTGTCATTTGCCTTCCTGTCCAGAATATGTACGGCATTGCCCGCGAGCGTTTCCTCGACGACATCAGCAATCCTGTCCAGCTGCGTCGTTCCTATGATTGAATAGTCTTTCAGTACAGTCTGCGACAGATGCCTGTCCGCTTGCGGGACACAGCCTGCAATGACGATCTTCTTTCCCATCTTCGAGAAGCGCTCGATTTCTGTGAAGAGTTTGCGCTCCGCCTTGCTCTTGACCGTGCAGGAATTGATGATAACGACGTCAGCCTCGGCAGGATCATCGACGATATGCAGAGCATGCTCGTGCAGGATGCCGGCCATAGCTTCGCTGTCGCTCTGATTCAAGGAACAGCCGAAGGTGATGATGTGAACATTCGCCATGAACTCACGAACGGCAAGACACATAAAAATGTTTCTTGTTCCGCAACATTTTTTAATGCCTGCAAATTGCGGCAAGCATGCTCGAGAAAGAAGTCAAAATCCTGGACGTGCATCCACAACGAATACGCAAACAGCTCGAAGAAGAACAGGCAATATTCATCAAGAAAGTCAAACAAACCAACATGCTCTATCAGGAGAAGAACACGCCACTCGTCAATCTCGCCATCCGAGTCAGACAAGAGGGCAAAACGTATATCCTCACCATCAAAGGACCCGTCACCCGAACGGACAACACAAAAACAAGAACAGAATACGAATACCCCGTCGACAAAAGCATCTTCGCAGCGCTCGAACTGCTCGGCCTGCAGCAGTATTCACGGCACGAAGTCCTGCGCGAATACTACACACTCAAAAAATGCAGCGTTGAGATCATCCGCTCAAAAGAAATTCCCGCATTCATCGAGATCGAGGGGGCGAAAAAGAACATCAATACTGTCGCATCCATCCTCGGCTACACCCCTCACGATTACTTCACCGGCGATGTCTGGAGTGTGTACGGGCTGAAGTAACTGCTTTGCGTTTTTCTCGAAACAAGACCATCAGTGCGCACGTTTTCATAAGTTTTTTATACCCTGCCTTCCTGCGAGAAGGCATGCCAGCATCCACTCCGCTCATCGACATGCAGAACATGAAAGGACTGCTGCAGAGCATGCCGCAGCACGTCGAGCAAGCCGCGAAGCTTGGCAAGAACGTGAGCTTCAGCAACGCAACCATCCGTTCTGTCGTCATCTGCGGCATGGGCGGCTCGGCCATCGGAGGGCAATTGCTTGCCGACTACTTCCAGCACAAGCTCGCACCGAGCATGTACCAGTCGTTGCACTTCTTCAACAAGCAACCATCCTCGTACACGCTCAAAAGCATCACGTGCAACAGAGACTATGCCCTTCCCGCGACCGTAGATGAGAACACGCTCGTCATCATCAGCTCCTATTCGGGAAACACGGAAGAGAGCATCAGCTGCTACAGAGAAGCGCTCAAGAAAACAAAAAACATCATGATCATCACGAGCGGCGGCAGGCTCAAGGAAGCAAGCCTACGAGACAACGTTCCCTGCATCGAACTGCCACAAGGACTCCCTCCCAGAATAGCACTCCCTTATCTCTTCTTGCCCCTTCTTAACGTGCTGGACATCAATCGGCTCATCCCCGACCAGAGCAAGGATGTGCAGAGCGTCCTGAAAGCGACACGGACAAACTACGAGCAGACAGCCCAGGATCTTGCACAGAAACTGCAGGGAAAGATTCCTTTGGTGTATGCGAGCACACAATACTACGTCGCCGCCTACCGCATGAAGACGCAATTCAACGAAAACACGAAAATCCCCGCCTACGCCAACGCATTCCCGGAAATGAATCACAACGAACTCTGCACACTCACCTCACCCTTCACTGAAAAGTTTGCCGTCATCCTGCTCACTGCCGACGACGACCACAAACGCGTGCAGAAGCGCATGACCATCTTCAGAGACCTCATCGGGAAGAAAGCAAAACAGCAGGGCATCACCTCCATGCCTGTTATCGAGATACGCTTGCACGGCGACACGTACTTAGGAAAAGCCTGCTCTGCCATATTCTTGGGCGACTGGATCAGCTATCATCTCGCCATCAACTACAGCACGAATCCCACTCCCGTCGACATCGTGGAAGAGTTCAAGAAACTCATGGGGAGCTTTTTGTAATGGGAAGTGAGCGCATGACCAACGTCCTCGCAGCAGACATAGGAGGAACGAATGCGCGCTTTGCCATAGCAAACGAGCACGGCATCGTCTGGAGGGGAACGTACAGCTCCGGCAAGCCATTCATGGACACGCTCGCAGAAGTCCTCAAGACGACAGGCAGGTATACTCCCCGAATCGCATGCTTTGCCGTCGCAGGCCCCATCTCACCCGATGGAAGCACGTGTTTTCTCACGAACGCCAAATGGAAAATCGATGCTAAGCTCATCCAGAAAAAAACATCGTTAAACAGCGTCATCCTCATCAATGATTTTGAAGCTATCGGCTATGCCATGAACGCTCTCGACCAGAAAAGCATAACGTACGTGCAGGGCAAGCTCAAGAAGCTTCCAGAAAGGGTCGCCATCATCGGTGCAGGCACAGGGTTGGGTCATGTCTTCGCCTTTTGCAAGGAGGGTACGTACACGGCAATCCCCTCAGAAGCAGGATCGTCTTTGCTCATGCCGCAGAACAGCGAAGAATACGCCTTTGCAGAATTCCTCAAGACATACGATGAACTCCCTGAAATCGAGAGCATCGTCTCCGGCAGAGGCATCGTCCGCGCATACGTATTCTATGCAGGCGCAGAACCTGCATTCTTAAAAGACGTTCCTGAAGAAGAAAAACCCGCTGCGATCATGCGTAACTACACCAAGGATCCCCTTGCAAAAAAGGCATTTTCGCTTTTTGAGCGATTCTACGGCTACCAGGCAAGAAACTATTGCGTAAGCGTCCTTGCCCAAGCAGTTCTCATTGCAGGAGGCATTGCGGCAAAGAATGAGAAGATTTTCGGCAAGGATTTCATCACTGCATTCAGGATGAGCAACGTTCCTAGCATACGTGACATCCTCAAAAACACACCTGTCGGCGTTATCACTGACCAGGACGTTGGTTTAAAAGGAGCAGCGTGGGTCGCACTGACCAAGAAACACAAAGTTTAAATACAAGAGTGAACGCTTATCTCGCGTGGGATTTACGGAGGAGTAAACCATGAGCTTTTTCAAGAAACTAGGTAAAGGATTAGGGCTTTCTCGGCGCGCTGACGATGATTATGACGAGGATGGAGAGCAGGCAGCTGACTATGTCGAGCTAGACACGGAGAGAGGGGCTGGCGGCAACCAAAAAATCATTGTACGGCCGTTCATCATCGAGGACTTCTCTGACGTCAAGCCCATCCTCGAGGCATTGCGCGAAGGCAATACCATCTGCCTCGTGAACATCAAGCCGTTGCGGGAAAAGGACATCGTGGAGCTCAAGCGAGCAATCAACAAGCTGAAGAAGACCTGCGATGCCATGGAAGGGGATATTGCAGGATTCAGCGAAGATTTCGTTGTTATTGCACCCAACTTTGCCGAGATTTACCGAAGCAAGGGCAGTACGACCGACATCAAATCGGAAGAATAAACTCTTTTTATATTTCTTTCCACGCGTACACTTCGTCATGGTCTACTTCATGGCTTCGTTTGTGCTTCTCCGTTGCCTGCAGCAATTCCCATTTTCGTTGATTCAGGTTATATGGTCCGGCATAAAAATGGGGTGTTGCCCTAACCTGCTCTCCTGATTTAAGAATGATGTCAAATAGACCTTCTTCATCCTCTTCAAGGTCATGAGTGGGAAATTCCACCTCGCCAACATGTTCTGGTATGCGTTTTTCCTGCTGATACAGATCCCATGTTGTACTTTTCTGCTTCTCTTTCGAATCCATTATTTCACCCCGAATAGTCGTTGGAAGAATCCTGTCACTGCGTCAAGAATGGCGTCAAAACCCCTCTTGGGAGGATCTACGGAAGGCTCATCAACAAAGGTTATGTTCTCGTGAATGATGTTGCTCTCATTCGGAAGCTCTCCTATGACGGTATCATTTTCGTCCAGTTCAATGATCACCGGAGGCAGCACTGGCTCGTCGTCAACGTCCTCAACAGGCAATGACGTGTTCAGGAATATCGTCTTTGTTAGGCTGAAGTGAAAAAGCTCTCCCGTCACAAACCGGTACGTTCCTCTTGCAGTGATAGTAAAATTATCCCCTCTTGTCTTTTTGGGGATACGCTGAATGAACCGTATCCGTTCAGAACGTCCCGCGGAAAGAATAGACGCATTGATGGGAACGTCAAAGAAAGGACTAGTAATGTTTCCTATGATAGCATAGGCCGGACTGTACGCATTGGGATTCTGCAGATGGAATTCCACCTGTAATTCGTTGCCAGGCAGCACATTCTCAGGATAGGTATAAAAGATAGGAGTCAAGTTCTGCACTGCAGCGACAAGCTCCTTGGTGATGTTCTCATCCCACACGTACATCTTCCCTGCCTCCCTGAAGATGTAATGTAAATCAGCAGTGATGTTTATTCCTGTCAAGGTAGTTGGTGTGATGAAAAACTCCCACGTATTCTCCCCTTGCGGCGCTAGCGTCTCGTTGATGTAGTGCGTCTCACCCATCTTTCTCGTACCGTGCGTCCTGCCGATCGACTCAAATTTTGGGATGGTCACCTTTCCCTCGACAGATAAGGACAAGGAATAGTTCTCCTTGACGTTTATGCTGAACAGTGCATCCTCGCTCGGCTCAATCGCGCTCTTGCTCAACGTGGTCGTTATCTTCCTGTACTGCTGTATGGGGTTGATGATGGAAAAGCTCGTTGCTGTCCCTCTTGCCAATTTTGTCGTGCCGTTATAGCTTATGGATGCCCGTGGCTCTGACGCCGTATGATTGCCGAGCACTTTTGCCGTGAGGTTATACGTGAAATTGGCAGACTCGCCAGGCCTGACGAACTGGCTTCTCCAGACGACCGTGCGAGCGGTCAACGAAAGAGGCTGACCAGGAATGATAGTGAATTCTGCAGGAATGTCGTCTTCGAGAGTAAAGCTCGCGACCACGTTCCCCGTATTACTTACTTTGAGGTCTACTTGTGTTGTCTTGTCCAGGACCGCAGGGTTCGGCGTGAACGTCTTCGTTATGCTCACTCCCAAGTCTGTTGTTGTAGGATCATATTTTGAGATGACGAGATGGATGAGGAGGGGGAATTCCCCGTTGATGTCAATGGTGTCAAAGTCAGTCTCTGAACCTACAACACAGAATTCTATGTCATCAATCATTTCACAGCGCTCTCCCCGGATAAGAACGAGCTCTCCATCCTGCCTGACAATGACTGCTGAAACGTACGTCCTGAACGCTTCCGCATTCCTGATGCTGTTGACACGTAACGTATAGGAAAGGCCATTAATGGTAAGGATGTCACCATGCACGTGCTCTTCATCAAGCAACGTCCCTGCAGAAACAAAAGGAAGAAGCAAGACCATTACCAAAACACCAAAGAGGAAGAGCAGTTTCCGCATCAGCAACACTGGAGAAAGCGCATTATTTAAAGATTTCTACTCCCGCACGGTACAAGCCGAAGCTCACAACTATTAACACAAACCCTATGGGCGTTTCGTGCGCAGTCATTGGCTTCACTGCATCACAAACGTTCTCTGCAGCGCATTGCGGAGGGAAACAGCAGGATTGGCTGATGACAAAGCCGGTCATGGCACCGTGCCCTATGAGGTAGAGACCTACAGCGAAGACAAGTGCGGGTAGGATGAGCCAATAACGCATGCTGCTCCTACGTACAAGTCATTTATAAAGATTACTGCTTCCGCGATTAGCATGTATTGCTCATCCTTGGCGCGTCAGAAAAAAAATTAAAAAAAAAGAAAAAAAAGAATTTATACTGACTTGACAGACAGGCTGTTCAAGTTGGCAGTTACGACTTCAAGCTCAGTTCCCGTGAACTCGTCCATGTATTTGCTGTAGTCAGCAAGTACTCTGGATGCGCCCTGGGTGTCCTCAGCACTGTAGCCAGCAACAAGCAGTGCATTCTGGTCAGCATACAGCTTGATTGTTGCCTTGCCTTCTGTGAAGCCTTCCGCGCACGTGTCAGCCGCAGTTCCCATGAGAGATGCTGCAACAGTGTTTGCGCAGGGTCCACCAACAACGATGTACGGCGTGTTGCCCAAGCTTGCGTCCTTGTCCAGGATTGCCATGCCCAATGCGATCGGGTTCAATGCAACACCAGCTGTTCCGCCCGTTGAGGCTACGCTACCGCCCTTGCCGACAACTGCGATGTTTGCTCTGAAGTCAGAGACATCGCCAGGCACGTCCATCTCGAGATAGCCGCTGGTCTTTCGGAACTTTGCATCGGGGTCGTAGATGACAACACCATTCTTTGTTCTGGTGTTCTCTTCGTAGTCCGCAATGCTGTCGTCATTCCAATAGAGGCCTGCGTCTGTTGCCGAGGTGTCGATACCAAGGAAGTCAAAGCGCGTGTCCGCGTCAACGGTCATCTTCACCATGTCATCACTGGCGAAGTAGAAGGTCAGGTTACCAACCTTCGTCGCGTTGACCCAGTTCCTCATTTGGATGGGGTAGCTGTCCTTTGTCTTCTTGTAGTCGAACCATGCAAGGTTTGCTGACGTTAAAGTATCATTCACTGTAACGTTATTAGCCCACACTGCCTTGCTGTTGCTGCTGTCCTTGTAGTAGACGCCGACAACCAATGCCGCCTCGGGGTAGAGGTAGACTTCTTCAGTCTTCGTCAAGGTTCCCGAGTCGTTCACTTTCAGGCCCGAGTTGCTTGCGCCGACTGCAGTAATCTTCAGCACGTTGCCGTTGTCATGCACTTCAGTCACACCATCGTTCGTGTAGAGCGTCTTCTGCCCAACGTCTACCTTGTAGTTCTGGTAGGTGTCCTGGTTCAGGTTCACGAACTTGACTTCTGCAAAATCGCTCGGGAACGCAATGGTGTCGCCCTCATACAACGCATGCGTGTACATTGGGTTGTCATTGTTGTCCCAGCTGTTCAAGTTCAACTTCCATTGGATGCCAATGGTAGGTGCGCTTGTCGCAAGACCGCCAAGATACCATGCCCATGCTGGATTGTCTTCGTCCTCACCGATGTACGCTTCATCGTCATCATACGTTTCTGTCGTCTCATCGCCGATGATGAGTGTTGCCGCTCTCTCAGCCAAGCTGTCAGAGTAGAACGTGTCCTGGATCTTCACTTTGATGCCATTGACGTTCGTCGCCGAGCTGCCTGAGATGGTCTTCTGGACGCCATCAACGCTGACTACAACGCTGTCCGTTGAGCCGCCGCCGACGTTGACCAGCTTGACCTGCTTGCCTGCAACCGTTGCCGTGTCACCGACGTTCAGGAAGACTTCATTGCCTACCTGGACCGTTATGGTGTCGTTGTCACTTGCGCCGACAATCTTCATGTTCTGTCCCAAGAACTCGATATTGATGGGATCAGTACTTGTTGCGTCGCTGATGTAGTTGCCACTTTCTAAGGTCTCCTTGAAGTCAAAGGTGTACGTTATGCCATCCGAAGGGATAGTGACGAACACTTTGTCCATCCAGTCGTCTCCTTGGTTCGTTGCTGTCACACCGGTTGAGACTGTGCCGCCGACAAAGGCGACGCTTTCCTCGTAGTCGTACGTTCCTGAGACGTCTCCGATGTCGATTGACACGGACGAGTCAGCCAAGAAGGGAACGTCTGTGCTGTCAATCGTTCCAAACGCTGTCGCCAGGGTACTTCCGACGAGGATGTCTTCGGTCTTTCCTCCTGCAACGCTGACACTGCCGCCAGTCGCTTCGACTGCCGTCACTGCTGCTCTCTGCAGGCTCGTGGCGATGTCAACAGCGCCAAGCACATCCTGTGTTGCTGCCTTATCACCAATAACTATCTTTGCGTGGTTCACTCCATCCGTAACGAATGGTGCAGGATAGTCAGCCAATGATGCTGAAGCCCCTGCCACTGTAGCGCCAAGAAAGAACGCGCCGACAGCGAGTGCCGCAATTTTCTTTACTGTGTTTTGCACTTTCATCCAAAACACCTCCGTTTTTTGTCCACTTAGAGACCATGATGGTCGGTTGCAAAAGGCCATTTCACTACAAGTGACCACTGTAGCCTTCCGCTTGTATCGTGGTAGGCGTTAGCTGTTGATGGTTGTTTATAAATTTTATGGTGGTTGTACAAAATGTTTTTTTGGTAAGAGCAAAAAAGCCGTAGAAAGATAAAATACAGCCACAGCAGACTTTCATCATTTGAGAGTTACAATTATTTTTTCTTGAAAAAAAAGCAATCATTTGCAAAAACTTTTACTATTTCTAGTAAAAAAAGTAATATTATTATAGTACTTCAACATAAAAAATAGTAAAATATTGGAAATTTCCATTCCCTCGTCATCAGCATACAAAAAAATAGAGAAGAACCATGGATAAAAAACTCATCACCATCTACCAGAAAAGAATATTCACGCTTGATGATCTCAAACACAAGAGCTACGCCCAGAAAAAGAACGCAATCCAGCGATACAAAAAACAAGGCCTGATAAAAGTTATCAAACCCGGCCTATACTATATATTGCCATTAGATGATCCCAACTACAGCCCCAGTCCCATTCATGTTGCCAGTCTCCTGACAAAAAATGCCTATTTCAAAGGAAAGGCGGCCCTGTTCCTACATCACCTCGGGCATATTCCCAAGGCACCAGATGCCATAGAGCTTGCTGCCAAAGCAAGACACACGTTCAAGCTCGGCAAATACATCATCAAAACAAAACCAAGCAAGCTAGGCGACCTCGGCGTCATCGAAAAACCCATCTACATCCCTCCGCATCAAGTTATCAGCATCCTGTTCACTGACCTTGAACGGACCTTCCTCGAGGTCATAAGGACAATAAAGACAATACCTGCACTTGACTCGTTCCTTGTGCTTCTCCCCAAAATGCCGCTAAACCCGGTAAAAGTCCTTGAATATCTCAAGAAATACAAGAAAAAGGTCCTGTATGCAAAGGCAGGTCTGCTCCTGGATATACTGTCAAAGTCCAGGCCCATTTCAGAAGAGCAACTCACCCCCATACGGAAAGGAGTCCCTAAAAAGACATATTATCTTGTCAGCAGAGGAAGATGGCAATTAACCAACAAATTCAAGTACGTGCGAAAATGGAATCTCATGGTGCCCTCAACGGTATATGGCTTGCAAGACTGGAAGCTGCCAGAAAAAGCTTCAAAGAAACCAAACACAGCCACTACAGAACAACCATCACAAAATAGTACATAAAGAATAATCATTAGAAAATAACTATTGAACATGCACGTTTTCGGAGAACAATAACTACTAAATAGTAACATATAAATACTGGCTCTTCTAAAAGGAATACATGAATGACATTGCAGACCACATCAAGAATGCACTTGACCATCAGCTAGACGGCAAGATAGAACCGACAGAAATCACCCAAAACTATAACGAACCAGTCATCCTTCTCCCTGGCGAATTTTCTATCGTAGCGCTCAAGACACACCAAATTGGCGAAAGATACGACCTGCAAGGACATGATGAATATGAGTGGGATGGAACGCCAAAGGGCTGTGCGGACATAGCCAGCAAATACAAAGACAAAAGTGTTTTCTTGCTCACGGGACACCCCAACCAGGGCGAACTCGATTACATCCTGCCAGAGATTCTTGACATGCAAGAGCAGAAAAAAGAAGAACATGAAGGAGCAGAACAATTCCTCGCAGACCTTAAAGAATTGCTCAAGCCCTAATGTTCAGACCGAGTATATTTCTGATATTCTTCCCAGCTCAGAATCTTGTCCTTATTAAGAGTTTTATGCTTGAGACATGCTTCGTAAACAACACCTGCAGGAATTGGCTTGCTAAAGATGGTGAACGTGTCGCCATACGTGAACCGTACAGTACCCTTGCCATTCAAAAGACCATAATCACTAGCGCTCGTGAATTTCCCATCCTTGTCTACATCATAGAAGATGACGTGGCTGCTGTCTTGCTCTAGGAAAATATCGCCCTCAAGCGTGTTGCCCTCGCTAGTTTTTGAGAGCACAAACGGATGATTCGTCGCTTGACGCATACCATCATAAGCGGCCTGCACGGCAGGATCTTCCTGCTTGCCACAACTTACTCCAAGCAAAGCCACGCCCACAAGTCCACACAGCAACATACGCACAGTAACCCCTCCAGAAGGGCACATCATTCAGAAGTCATATTAAAAGTTTCGCAAAAAGACGTTTCGTGCGCTTGAGCACGATAGTGCGAAACGCACACTTTTCGCCAACCTTTTTGTAAAAGGCTGCGGGGAGTAGGATTCGAACCCACGAAGGCACTAAGCCAGCACGCCCTAAACGTGCCCCATTTGGCCACTCTGGCATCCCCGCGTCAGCCAGTGCGCGTGTCACACACTGCAGTACGCGTACAACACGTTGCCGTTTATAAAAGTTAGCCTCAAAAAAATCACCCTGCATCCCATTCTGCACGACAGCATCACCCACCAGCATACGTGACGAGACTAAAAACAGAGTAACCCGCGCTCTCGAGCTTCTTCTTCCCACCAAGATCAGGAAGGTCAACGATAAAACTGCACTCGAGTATCTTTCCACCCAGACGCTCGATGAGTTTGCAGGCAGCAAGCGCCGTCCCTCCCGTCGCAAGTAGGTCATCCACGAGCAGCACCTGCGTTCCCGGTAAAAATGCGTCTTTGTGGATCTCGAGAACGTCCTTGCCATACTCGAGATCATACTCTTCCCGTATGGTCTCTCCTGGTAATTTCCCTTTCTTCCTGAGCGGGATGAAGCCAACACCCAATGCATTCGCAATTGCTGCGCCAGTGATGAACCCTCGTGATTCTATGCCTGCGATCACACCGACATGCAGCGGCTTGTACCGCGCGACCAACTGCCGGATAAGCTCTTGAAATGCCGGACCATCCTGCAACAAGGTAGTAATGTCCTTGAACATGATGCCTTGCTTCGGCCAATTAGGAATGGTACGTATCTTGTGTCTCAAATCAAGGGTAGCTTCTTTCACGTAATCACCAGGCCTTACTTTTTTTCACCAATTGTCTTCTTGTCCTCAATTGCAGGTATGGTGCTGATGAGCAAACGAGTTACTTTCTCCACATTTTCTGAGAACGTCTTGAGCACTGCTTCCCAACTCACGGGTTCCTCATCCTCCTTCCAGCAATCATAATCCGTCGACATGGCAATCACCGAATACGGTATGCCTGCTTCTCTGACGAGCGCTGCCTCTGTAGCAATAGACATGTTGATGATGTCCGCACCCCACATCCGGAAGAGATTGCTCTCTGCACGTGTCGAAAATCGTGGACCCTCAATAGTGATGAGAGTTGCCTTATCATGATAGTGCATCTGCAGCGCTTTCGCCTGCTCAATAAGCACTGCCCGCAATGCCGCAGAGAACGGCTCTGCAAGAGAAACATGGACGGGCGAGTTAGGCTCGAACTGATCAAAAAAACTGTTGTTGCGCAAATGGGTGAAATCGATGAGCTGGTCGGGAATGACCATGTCCCCTCTGCCGATGTGTTCGCGCAGACTGCCTACTGCGGTCGTTGCGAGAATGTGCGTGCAGCCTTCTTGCTTCAGCGCGTGCACGTTTGCTCGGTAATTGACGTGTGATGGCGTGATGGTGTGCTGCCTGCCGTGCCTCGCGAGGAGTACAACTGATTTACCTGCAATGGTCCCTATTTTGAGGGGTGAGCTCGGCTTGCCGAACGGCGTCGTGACGTCTTTGTCTTTGGCATCTTGAAGAATGGATGGGTCATCAAGTCCGCTTCCGCCGATAATGCCGATGCGCATGCTGTGCAAAAAAGCGCCCCCTTTAAATGTGTAACGGTCAGACCACATTTGCCCACGCCCAAAACTTTATAAATCTCTCCCGCTCAGAACTACTTGTGAAGAGGTGTGGGATGCGGGCGCAAATTTCTTTTGAGTACATGATTATCGTAGGCATAACCCTCGGCGCGATCATCCCTGCCGTGTTCTTCATCTACAGTTACGTCCAGACGAGTAATGAGGATGTCATCAAGACGCAGATCAACAACATTGGCAAGACGCTCGTCGATCAGGCGACAGAAGTGTATGCGCTCGGCGAGGGCAATCGTGCAACGATGCGTTTCAACGTCCCCGAGGAAGTCAAGAACATCAGCTTGTTCAACGGCACGGAGCTAGCCATCAGGCACATTAGCAAATCAGGTGAGGGCGAGAGCGTCTTCTTCTCCGACGTCCCGCTCAGGGTACAGTTCGATTTAGCAGGGGACAATTGCAGCATAACACCATGTGAGACAGGGTTCATCACGAATCTCACGTACTTGCAAGGGGGCAGGAAGTTCCAGGTGGAAAGCAACGGCACATTTGTCATGCTCAGGGTGATCACGTGAACCGCAAGGCACAAACCAGCATAGAATTCGTGCTTCTGTTCAGCTTCATGCTTCTCGTCTTCGTCATCTTCGTCATCCTCATCCAGTCAAAGATCAACGATGTTAAGCAAGAACGTGTAATGACGAAGATGCGGGACATTGGTGGAGTCGTTCTTGAAGAGGTTCGTCTCGCACGATCCGTAAGTCTTGGTTATGCACGCAACTTCACCCTCCCGCGCACCATCGATGGTGAATCGTATAGCATAGAGATAATTGACAACAACGATATTGTCGTCCACTTCAAGAATGATACGGTAGTGCTTTTCCTGCCCGCCAATGTCACGGGCAACGTCAGCCCTGGCATGAACATCATCTGGAAGCTGAATGTTGTCGGAACGATTAAGCTCAGGTCTGCAGACCAAGCGCCCGATTGCGGGGATAATTTCGCTGAACTGCCGGAAGTCTGCGATGGCACGGATCTTGAGGGCATGACCTGTCCTGGTCTTGGCTTTGCGGGAGGGACAGTAAGCTGCAAAGAGGACTGTACGGGCTTTGACCTATCCTCCTGCTTGTATCCCATCTGCAATGACGGATTTGTTGTTGGTGATGAGGAATGCGATCCAGGCAGTGGCCTTGCGAACTTGAACGGGCAAAGCTGCATGAGTAGAGGATTCGGGGCGGGAGGCATGCTCGCCTGCACGGAAAATTGCACGTTCAACACATCACAATGCATGCACTGCAACACGGCGAATGGCCAGGACTACAACACGCTCTACTATCCTCTCGACAACACGTGCCTCATCACCTTCCAGCCGAATGAAACGCTTGCGGAAGACACGTATCTGGACATGTCCGATGCTTTCGAGATCACAAACTTCGGCAATGATTTCGCGCTTAAGGCAAACTACAACAGCAGCTGGCAGAACGGCGGCTTGCTCACCTTGATCAAATTTAACATAACACCCATCCCGTACAATGCAAACATCACCAATGCCACGCTCTTCCTCTTCCAGTACGACAGTATCATAGACGCCGAAGGCAGCATTGACATGCAGGTGCATCGCATGCTCGTTTCTTGGGATGAGTTGAAAGCGACAGCGTTTATGCGAGAGAATACTTCAACGCCAGTGTACTGGTCGCAAGAGGGACTCAACGCCAGCGACTATGACGCAGCATACGTACAGGCAGCGTATGATGCTGCAACCATGAATGACATGTGGTGGAACTTCAACCTGAACAGCCTCGTCCAAAACTGGGTGAATAGATCATTCCAAAATTATGGCATGGCATTGTTCGGCAGCCAGGCACACTCAGCGCCATTCTGGAACAGCTCAAGCAGCCTAGCTGACGTGCGGCCAAAACTGGTTGTCGCCTACCAGCCGGTCATCTCTGCCGTGTGCGGCGATGGCTTCATCTCACCGGGAGAGAATTGTGATAATGCAAGCTACAACGGCATATACGGATTCTGCAACGAAACCTGCACGCACGTACTCGTGTGCGGGGACAATGAACTGACTGCTCCCAATGAAACGTGCGACGGCACAGATTTGGGAGGCACGACCTGCCTAACGCTCGGCATGCCTCCAGGACTGCTCGCATGCAATGCAGACTGTCAGGGATTCAACACCAGCCTGTGCGGCATCAACAGCTACTGCCCCACAGGAAACATTACCAACTACTACACAACTACCGACAATGGCGATCACACGTGCACGATTGTCTTCCAGCCAAGCGCTACGTATGGCAAGGATTCGTACATAGATTCCAATGAGGCAAGTTATCCTCACGGATCCCTCATCAAATTGGGCCTGCACTCCTACATACAAATTTCCGGAATTGGAGGAGGACCGCCGACGGGTGCAACTATAGGTCCTCCCGCCGAACCAGCTTATTCTCCTGGATTCGCATATCCTTTTGTCGAATTCAATTTAGCCCCTCTTCCGAACGTATCAATAGTGCGGGCGAACGTTTCCTTCTACCAATACAGCGCTTCACACGGCCAGGGAAATTACATCTTCAGCATATTGCCTGTACTGCAAGCCTGGTCTGAAAACACCATCACCTGGAACAACGCACCCGGAGCTGGTGCGGCGGTCATCGACTCTCCATCAATCCCCTCAAACATGATAGGTTGGATCTCATTCAACATCACCGCTCTCGTCAACACGTGGTTGGTGGGAGAAAATTATGGCATGGAAGTGTTCGTGTCTAACCCAGGAACGGGCAGAGGGACGTGGTGGTGGGCGAGCAGCAACTACCTCTCAAACCCCCGCCTCCGTCCAAAACTCAACATCACGTACATGCCTCGCGCTTGCGGAGACAATGTAACCGTTGATCCGGAAGTGTGCGATGGTATTGACTTGAACGGAAGCAGCTGCACAAGCCTTGGCTTCGCTGCAGGAACAGTATCCTGCCTACACAACTGTTCAGCATACAACACGTCAGCATGCACGATGTGCGGCAACGGCATCATCGATCCTGGCGAAGAGTGCGATGGTCAGAATCTGAATGAAGAAAATTGTTCGACCCTTCTTGGCGAGGGCTGGACGGGCACGCTCAACTGTACCGACTGCCACTTTGACGAAACGAATTGTGTCGCTCCGTCGTTCTCCTGCCCGACAGGAAACATGCCAGACAAATACACGACAACGATGATAGATACAACCACCTGCTCCATACACTTCCAGCCAAGTGAGGAGTATTCTCTGGACACGTATGCTTCAGAGGAAGAAACGTATGATAATTTCGGAGAGGACAACCTGCTGAGAATCAGCGCGACATCGTCCAAGAAGAAGTATGCTTATGTGGAATTCGACCTTACCCCGATCAAGACAGCACCGCTTGAACTAATAGCGACATTCGGCCTTTTCAATACAGGATCATCGGGTAGCTGCACGGGATTCGACGTGGTGCCCATCAAACAAGACTGGGACGAACTTAGACTCAATTGGAACAACCAGCCAGAGCCCTATCCTGAAATGGGAACCGTGCCCATGACTGGAGGCATGCTTGACTGGGTGAAAGGCGATGTTACCACTTTCGTGAGGATGTATGATGCTGCTATTCCGAATTATGGGTTCGTGGTCCTTCCCGGGAGTGGCTGTAAAGATGAGTCCATGCTCAGCAGCAATACTTCTGAAGAAGAAAAAGCGCTGAGACCCTATCTTGATGTCATCTATAAAGTTCCTGAAGTTCCCTGCCTGACAGGTAGCGAGCCTGGCAAGTACTACACCAGAAACAATAACGATGGCACGTGCACGCTCGTCTTCCAACCGAGCGAGGAGATCATGGAAGACACGTACGTCGACTATAGCAAGCCCGACCAGAACTTTGGCAACGCACCGACGCTCTTGCTGAGCAGCGATGAAGTAAAGCAGTTGATACTCCTCCGCTACAGACCAGACATCATTAAGGAGAAGGGATTGTACGTCACCAATGCAACGCTGCTGTTGCTGCTCAACACCACTGAAGGAGGCTCTGTCCCGTGCCAGCTCGAACTCTGGCATATTGCATCAGACTGGAAAGAAGATGAGACTACTGCTGAATCCACTCCAGGCTTTGACAAGAAGTATAGCACGTCTACAGAGTACGTCGACTACACGGGCTGGGTGGCTTTGAATGCAAATGGATACGTCATCGACTATGTTCAGGGCGATGCACCGTACGGCATCCTTCTGTTGTCACCTATTGGAACAGGAGAAAAAACACATCAGTTCCTCAGCAGCAGCACGCCGAGAGAGGATCTCAGACCAAAACTTCTCGTGACGTATAGGAACGAATAAACCATTTCCAAGCAAAGCGGCTGCAGTTCAATAATGGCTGTTGCCTTGAAACAAAAGCCAGTGTGGTACCGAAACGAAGCTCTGGAACTTCGGGCAGGTGAGGCATCACGAAGCTCAAACCGGTGAGCATAGCTCACAGGCATGGTTTAGCGGCGGTCTACCGACTAGTGTTGACCGCGATTTCGTCGTCGCTTGTCGTTACTGTGTTCGTACCCAGAGTGCGAGGTTATGCTCTCGAGCATACCTGATGTACAAGAGCTGCCGGACGTTATAGGCGACCACACGCAAGAAGAGCTCGCGTCTTCTCGACGACAGCGTCGTCGAGCGCAAGCTGCTGCCATAGCGCCGTTTTAAGGCGCTAAAAACGCTCTCGATTTTGCTACGCTGGTGGTAGATGCTCGTCCACATCCACCAGAATGGCCCAGTTCGAAAGCGCACTTGCGTCGCCCAGAGGCTCATGCCATTTTTGCTCGCGTTCTTTTTGAATGCGAGAAATGGGCTGCCGCCACGCTTGATGATCATCTCGATCGTTTTCTTGCAGCAATACGCTTTGTCGCCAAAGACCAGGCCCAGCTTGCGCAGCGGCGCAAGCATGAGTCGGAACACTGGCCCGTCGCTGCGACTGCCACGTGTCAGACGGCAGTCGATAATCAGTCCAAGGCTGGTGGCCCAGAGTGCGTGCAGTTTCATGTGGTCTTTCTTCTTGACGTGCCGACCGATTCGTGCGACGAACCACGTGCTGGCATGACGTAGCGTCACGCCTGTCGCGTCGACGGCAAGGTTCATGCCGTCGTGGACGACCTCACGCATGAGTTGCATCATGATTTGTCGCCACGCCGATAGTGGCCAGGCGCGAAACGCTCGGTACAAGGTTGCCCTGCTGGGCAACTTGTCGGTACCAAAGACGCTGTACAGTCGCTGGCTGCGGCGCAGTTCAGCTTCGTAATCCAGCCACGTTTTTCGCAGCACTGCGCATAGGATTAGCAGCACCGCAACGATGCGCCAATCCCAGGCTGGCCGTCCACGTTTTGTTCGTTTCTCTCGGCAAACGCCCGCAGGAGCGGGCATTTCCGAAAACTTCTTGTACAAGTATGCTGAGGCATCCTCCAACAGGCCCCGGTCAACCGGACCTGTTACTCGTGGGTTCAACCGCATACGGGGTTTGCCCACGAGTCTTTTCTATTCAGAACCGCTTAAACTATTTTTGGACTGCAGCCAAGCAAAGCACAAGATTTAAAAACACCTGGCTTTTCCGCTCTCTCATGGCATTGATGCAGCAGATCAGCAGAAGAAAACCAAGCGGCGGAAAATACAAGAAACGATTGGTCCAGAAGCGAAAGCATGCCTTGGCAAGAAGGCCAACCCTGACACGACTGGGCGAGCAGAAAGCAATAAGCGTCCGTCGGCGAGGCGGCACACAGCGAGGAAGGCTGCTGCATGCGGACAAGGCAAATGTCCTCGACCCCAAGACGAAGACGTTCAAGGTCGTTGCCATCAAGACCATCCTGGAAGCTCCTGCTGATGCGAACTACGTGCGAAGGAACATGATGGTGAAAGGCACGGTTATCGACACTGAGCTGGGTAAGGCAAGAATAACCTCGCGGCCAGGGCAGAATAATTTCATCAACGCTGTGCTGATTAAATAAAAAGCTTTTTAAAATAAACCCTTTTTCTTGAGGGGAATCATGGACACACTAGAGGAGAAACCGACGCTCTGGAAGCGCTTCAAGAACACGCTCAAGGAATACTGGCGTGTGCTCAAGATAGCAAAGCGGCCCACGCGTGATGAGTTCAAGACCATCGTCAAGGTTACAGGCATCGGCATGCTCATCATCGGTCTCTTGGGATTCATCCTGACAATGCTGAAAGAATTGCTGTTGTGAAAGCATGGAAGAAGATATCAACCAGGAAGATCTTGACGTTTTGCAGTCGAGCAAGCCTGCTGAGAAGCCGAAGGAAGAGGAAAAGCCAGAGCCCTTGAAGGAAGTCAAGGCAGAACTCCCTAAAGATGCGCACCTCTTCGCATTGCGCACTACTGCGAACAGGGAAGACCAGGTCATGAGTTTTGTCGTGAGTAATGCGCAACGAAAAAAATTCAAAGTGTACTCGGTCATTCGCGCCCATGGCATGCGCGGCTACATCTTCTTAGAGGCAGAGAACAGGCAGGAAGCAGAGCAGGCAGCATTCGGCGTCCCTTACGCACGAGGGCTGCTTCCGAGCGAGATAAACTATGCTGAAATCGACCACATGATCGAGCAAGTCAAGAAAGATGTCAACATCCGGAAGAACGACATCGCAGAAATCATCTCTGGCGCGTTCAAGCGAGAGAAGTGCAAGATTGTCCGTGTTGATAAGGTAAAGGAAGAGGTCGTTGTTGAACTCCTGGAGGCAGCAGTGCCCATCCCTATTACGCTCAAGATCGACGCCGTAAAAGTTATCCGGCGCGACGAGGAAGAGACATAAGTTTTATAAAGCATTCAAAATTCGTGTGAAAGTATGGCAAAAGATAGCATCGACGTGCTCATTGAAGGGGGGAAGGCAACAGCAGCACCTCCGCTCGGCCCCGCACTAGGACCCATGGGCGTCAACATCGGCCAAGTAGTCGCTGAAATCAACAAGAAGACAGCAGATTTCAAAGGCATGCAGGTGCCCGTTAAGGTCATCATCGACCGGGAGACAAAAGCATTCACGGTCACCGTGGGAACTCCTCCTGCCTCACAACTCATCCTCAAGGAAGCTGGCGTGCAGAAAGGATCTGGCATTCCTAATAGAGAAAAAGTCTCTGACATCATGATTGAGCAGGTCATCAAGATAGCGAAGATGAAGGAAGACGCGCT
This sequence comes from archaeon, assembly GCA_043806035.1. Taxonomy (GTDB): domain Archaea; phylum Nanobdellota; class Nanobdellia; order Woesearchaeales; family UBA9642; genus JAZDHK01. The sequence goes on along the minus strand of JAZDHK010000014.1, from coordinate 4,842 downwards.
GCTGGGCAAGGCAACAAAGCAGAAAGTCAAGGAGATTATTGGAACGTGCGTCAGCATGGGCATCCTTGTCGAGGGAAAAGATGCAAAAGTGGTCCTGAAAGAGCTCGATGAGGGCATGTACGACAACGAGATCAAGCTAGGAAAGACGGACATTTCAGAGGAGGAGAAGAAGAAGCTCGAGGCGGAGAAGGCAGCCATGAAGGCGGAGCTCGAGAAGAAACATGCAGCGACGGAAGCATTGGTCAAGAAGATCCTCGAAGAGAACGCTGGCAAGGAAAGATCCTTCTTGAAGATGAAGATGAAGGAAGCAGGCCTGTCAGACGACGTCATCGCAAAAGCATTGCCCGTCGAGGACAAAGGAGCCAAAGGCGGCAAAGGAGCTGCTCCCGCAGCAGCGAAGCCTGCGGTGAAGAAATAAGTTTCTCATCAGAGTATTATCACGTATTTTTGTGCGCCTTCAACGTCATCCCGACCAGATGGTTGATGGGGTTGGCGTCGATAAGATATTGAATTGCCCAATCAGGGGCACTAACATTGCTGTCAGTATTGCCTATACCCAACAGCCGCCCTCTTGGCACCTCACCATAATTTTCATATACACCCCGGATTATGCCATAACGGTATTCTGTCACTCTCATTAATGCGGCATCAGCATATTCTTCCAGCAGACCGTCATCACGCGCAAGTATTCTCCAAAAGGGATTAGCAAGAAACTCATCTTTGCTGAGCATTTTACTCATTGCATACTTCCTAAATTCTTCTCTAGTAAATGCGACACCTCGCAACTGGTTAAAGATGTACTCGTCGATGACGAGCACTCCATTTTCAAGCCTACTGTTCAGGTTGATACCGCGCATAATTTCAGAATCGTACACGATGACCATCCTGCCATCCGGATGATAAAATGCAGCATCACCGCTATGAATCTCTCTATCCCACCATTCCTTCTCTTCAGCAGTACCCAATGAATCAAGACGTTTCCGCAAGATGTCAGCAAAAGACAACGGAACTCGTCCATCAGCAACAAGCAACGACATCTGCTCAACAACTATTCCCTCATACCACTGCAAATCATCAGACGTAACACGCGACGCAGGAACAACAGGAGTAACCCGCTCAACAATCCGCTCAGCATTCACCCTGCTCGCCAAATCAGGATCATAACACGTCTTGCGTTGGAGCAGCAAGTCTACCATTCATTTCCCCCTATACTTTTTATCAGCGAGATCAATCACGTTCGTGGCAAGGTCAAGCTCTCCCATGACGTTGATGACATACAGCCCTGCCTTACGCATGTCCTCTGCAGCCTCTGAATCATGGCCTATCTGGAAGTGAGCATATTCGTGCTCTTTCGCCAGGCGCAAGTATTCTGTTTTTATGGAATCCCAGTTCATGATGTCACCATCGCTCATGCTCAGCACGAGCATGTTCCTGTTGCGGAACATCTGGCGCACCTCCTTCATGTCGATGTACGTGTTGCCGAACTGCGGAGACAAAGCCAGTTTCTTTGCTTCGGCAAGTCCTTGCCGCAATTCTGTGCCGTCGGAGAAATTGGCCAATGCTATGCCTGTCTGCCTGAGCAGCTGGTTTTGTTTTAAGTATTCGAGCAGGCCGTACCAGGCAAGCAACGCGTAATGGTACTTGCTCTTATTTCCCCACGGAATGATTTTTTTCGAGCCAGGATCTCCCCCTAAGGGATTGCCGAGCATGCTGCTCGACGTGTCCAGCAAACAAAACCTGATTTCGGGGAATGATTTTGGGCTGGTTTTGTATTGTATGGGAATATCTTCATGGTATTTTCTTTTTCGCAATTCGAGTTTTCCTTTGTCAGAGAAACCGAACGTGATGTTTCTTAGACTGTCCTTGTCTGGATTGAACGGACGCTCTCCGTACCACATGATGGGCATGCTGGACTGCTGACCAAATGTTTCTACTTTGATGAGCAGTTGTTTTGCAAGACTCTGATACAAGAGATCGAGACCCTCAAATGGATCTATCCATTCAGGAACGCCTTTTCCCTCGCCATACGCTTTTGCGACCCTGCCCATCTTGTAGTCTGACTTCTTCATTGCTCTATTGAAGGGATTACCGTCTTCATCATCGACATCGGGAACGCTTCCTTTCTTTCCTTTTTTGTCACTTTTTTTGCCAGCATCACCGTCATCGTCGTCACCATCTTCTCCCAAATCGCCCGCCTTTTTTTTCTTGCCATTCTTCGCTTTTCCTTTTTTTCCATCGTCATCATCCGCATCACTATCTGCCACGTCAGTAGGATCTCCAGAACCGCCGCTTCCTGAACCACTGCCCTTTGTCCCTTTCCCTGAATGGTTGGGCAGAGGCATAGCATAGCCTGGCTGCATGAGCTTGGAGAATGCTTCCGCAAAGATTTTTGCAAGTTCTGGCCAGTTCTTCTCATCGCAAACGTACTCTCGCAATCCGTTCCTGTCACGCACGAGTTTTCCGTCGACATCCTGTTGTATCTTGTCAAATCCTGATTTTTTGAGGAATGTTTTCAACACAGTCTGCACGTCTTTTGTATGCCTGAAATAGTTACCGAGCTGCCGTTTCTCCTGCTTGTTGCCCCACAAGTAAAGGTTCAGCTTGACGAACGCTTCATAGAATGGCGTGAACGCGTCTTTTTTTGATCTGCCGACATCAGCATAAAAATCCGTGATGCCATCGAGGGAGAATCGCCTGTTGAGATCGTCATGCAGGACAAGATCCTCGAACGCATTCGCCATGTAGAAGACGTCCTGATCCGTGTAGCCTTTCTTGAACAGCACATGCGCCATGGGCTCGAAGATGAGCTCGACATGCTTGTCCAACGTCTGAGGGCAGCCGACACAGTCAGCATACCGCTCGTGATTCATTTCGTGGCGTTCGATGTCTCTGATGACCTTCTCCGTACCGCCAACCGTCGTCTCATACTCAGGATTGTATTCGGTCGTTATTTCCCGCTGTACAAGATCGTTGGATGCAGAAAAGTGCGGCTTCTCCCCGAACTCCCTAAATTTAAGACTGCCCGTGTACCTTCCTCTCGTCAGTTCTTCACGGGCTGCCTTTTCCAAGCGTTCATGCAGAGTTTCCATAGTATCAGATCGGAATGAAGTTAAACGTTTTTTCATCACTGCGCAGCACGAGATAATGCGGAGAGCACTTCCATTCAAGAGCGTTTCCTTGATACAGTTTCTTATGTGGGCGCTTACCTAGATAGATGAGTGCATCCTGTTCCTGCACGACCAGACCGTCTGCGCAGGCACACCACTGTCCATACTGGGCTGATTTGGGAAAGAAGGTTTCATCACCTTCAAGTTCTTTCATGATGAAGAATTGATTGTTCTCAATGATGATTCCCATCGCTGTTGCCTGCCAAGGCTCATCATTGATGATGGACAATATCTTTTTGCCATGCAGGAGAAATGTGTTATTCCTTGCCTCCACCATCTTGTTCAGGTGGCTTGTTTTGACAACAACACTGTCTCCACACACATCCCAATCCGTGAACAGACCATCATACAATAGTGTTGATGATTTCTTGCCCTGATTCCACGTATACGGGATGAGATGTTGCTCGACTACTTTTCCTGCATCTCTGCATTCCGTCTCAATGACAACCCCTCCAGGATATGCTTTCCAGGAAGAGCGCGGCCTATCGCACAATTCCTTGGAGAATTCACGTCCATCGTCGATAATGAATTTATTTTTCATGCGATACACGATTTCGTTATCGAGCGGCTGCCACTCATCGGGCACACGCGGCAGCGTGATGACGCGCTCCCTGCCAACAAGTTTCCCGACGATCGTTTCCTTTTTTTTCTTGGGCACTTCCGCATTTATTCTCTGAGCGAGATCAGGATCATACTTCGTCTTCCTTGGCACAAGTACATTGATTTCAGTCATGGCAGCTTCACCCCACGAGCGGCGCCATTGCTACTGAGGATGTTGCCGGCAATGATATAGAGGAGGTCGCTGCTGCAACCCACCCACGCCGCTCGTGTTTTATTATCGCCAGAAACCCATACCCTCGCAGGTTTGCCAAAATACTCACCTATGCGAATAAGTTTTTCAGGCTTCTGCAAACCAGTCAAATTTCTTAGATAGCTTTCAAAGTTCTTGTTCTTTAGTGCTTGCTCAAAAGATAAGTTATTGAACCCCTGACGGTCAAATCTGAAAGGAATTGTTGTTATTCCCCTATTGATGTTGGCTGTGCCTCCATTCGAGGTAAAATCGCCATCCAATGGATAGTGTTTAATCGTGCTTTTTCCCCAATCAACCAATGTATTTTGTGCATGCCAGCCATAGCCATTTCCCTTGTCCTCGTATTGACGCAGAACCTTATCAATATCAGCATCTACGACTTCGTACGACTTATCAGACTTTTGCCTGACAGCCTTCTCGAACAGCCGCACCAGGATGTTGCAGGACAACGCAAAACTCGGCAAGAACAAACCTTTTCTTTCAAAGTACTCCGCCCACTCGTACGGAGTGTGGCTCACTTGTAACGTGCTATCACGCACAATATCCTTCGCAACATAAAGCACAGCATACCGCTCGAACTCCTTGCCGTTTGCATCTACACAAATAATGTTCTCCAACGGCAAATACTCATCCCCCGCAGAAACTCTGGAAGTAGGAGAAATGACCGACGAAGCAACAGAAGCAGTAGGCACTACAGGAGACAACTCACTATTCACTTTCCTTGCCAAATCAGGATCATACTTTCCTGGTGTCTTGGACAGGAGGTGTATCTCGTTCATAGCGTAATCACCTTGAAGTCCTTCTCAGTCAACTGCACGAAGAGTTTTCTCGGCGAGGCGTACCAGCGCAGGACTGGTCCTTTGT
>JAZDHK010000013.1:0-61062 GCA_043806035.1 archaeon | reverse complement strand
GGTGATGAGGGTGTTGGTGTTGTTGCTGACGCCTGTTGTGATGCCGGTGCTGTACTGTACTGAGTTGTTGTACCATGTCCATTCTATGGAGAGGGTGCTGTTCTCGCTGTCAACAGCAGTTGCGTTGCACGTGATGTTGTCTGTCGTTCTCGGCCGTGCTGGCAGGACTGCTATGCTTGTCACGTTGGGTTGGCTGTAGCTTATCGTGTAGTTGCCTTCAACGCTCCAGCTCGAGAGATTGCTTGCGTCATACCCCAAACAGTTCCACGTGAAGAGACCGTTGTACAGGAAAGTGATGTTCCAGCTGCTGCTGTTGCTCGTGCCGCCGAGTGATGTCGTGTAGCTGCTCGTGATGTTCCAGTACATGGCTTCTTCGTAGATGTAATTATAATTGATGTAGCTTCGCAGATTCATGAATGCAGATCCGTTCCAACAATCCCAATATGCTATGTTGTCTGTGACTGCGTTATAATACGCTCTTATTTGGAATTGTAGTATGGAATCGTTCCAGCATAAATTGTTAAGCGTAAGATTTACTGTGTTTTCATAGTCTTTTACTTGCCAGAGACTCGTGTTCGATGCGCCATTGGGCACGGAATAATTAACGTAAAGATAGGAATATCCATTGCCGCCCGCACGATTGGCATATGTGTTCCAATCACCATCTGTGGCGTTGTAGATATTACTCCAAGCACTTGTGTTTGCATATGTCCCAGTGGGGAGCCCTCCGCAGCCAGGACTTACGTTTGCGCTCTCCTGATAGCACCATGACCAGCTTGGTGTGTTCACTTGACTGCCAGTGCTGTTCCACACGTACAACGTCAGATTATACACGCCATAATTGTCGGTGATGTTGCACATGAGATTGTTGCTCGCCGTGCTCGCGATCGTCTGGTTGGCTGGGCTGGTGAGGTGTATTGTTGGTGCGGTGGTGTCGTTGACGCTGAAGTTTGCTGTTTTTGATGCAGCATTGTTGCTGGTATCGTTCGCCCAGAGTGTTAGGTTGTATTGGCCGAGCTGCGTAAGATTGAGGACGGTGAGGGTGACGTTGCTCACTGCAGTGCTCGAGTTAAAGAGCAGCGTTCCATTGGGCAGGGTGATGTTGAACACGACATCACTGATTCCTATGCTGTCCGTTGCCGACCAGTTGATGTAGATGCTGTTGCCATATTCTACTTGCGTTTCGTTCTTCGTTATGCCAACATTCGGGAATATACCGTCGATGATGCGTGTTGCAGAGCTGTTGAGCCAGGCGCTGTCTGTCGTGATGTTCGTGGCCATGCAGGATAACGTCCAGTTCTCGCCAAATGCGGTGAATGCACTGCCCAATACGGAAATGAGTTGTTCTTGCCCTGATGGCCAGCCGGGGAAGAAGCTGCTCGTGCTGTTGATGGTTGCAGGGTTGTAGTGTGGTGTTGTGGTGCCGTCTCCCAATTGTCCGTAACTGTTTCTTCCCCAGCACATGACTTGTGAGTCGTTTGCTCTGATGCCGCACGTGTAGTGCGTTCCTGTGTCTGTGCTCGTGTATTGTGTGGTATCGTTGATGGTTGCAGGGTTGTAGTGTGGTGTTGTGGTGCCGTCTCCCAATTGTCCGTAGGTGTTGCTTCCCCAGCAGAGCACTCTCGAGTCGTTTGCTCGAATGCCGCATGTGTGATAGGTTCCTGTCGTTATAGTTGTGTATGCTGCAGTATCATTGATGGGTGTTGGATTCGGCCTATCCTCGCCAGGGGTACCTTTGCCTAGCTGTCCAACACTATTGCTTCCCCAGCACACGACTCTGCTATCATTTGCGCGTATGCCACACGTGTAATCGTCTCCTGCCTTGATGCTCGCGTATGGTGTGATGTCGTTGATGGGTTGAGGATTTGGTTGATATCCTCCCCCTGTGCCGTTTCCTAATTCTCCGTTTTCGTTGTTTCCCCAGCACTGCACTTGAGAATCATTGGCACGAATGCCGCATGTGTGATAGGTTCCTGTCGTTATAGTTGTGTATGCTGCAGTATCATTGATGGGTGTTGGGTTGTTTCGTTGTGTTGTGGTTCCGTTTCCTAGCTGGCCATAGGTGTTGCTTCCCCAGCACACGACTCTGTGATCGTTTGCCCTGATTGCACATGTGTAAGAGCCACCGGCGCTTATGCTGTTGTATGCTGCGCTGTCATTGATGGGTGTCGGATCAGGACTATCTGTCGTACCACCGTTTCCCAAGTTTCCAACAATATTATCTCCCCAGCAGAGCACTCTGCTATCATTTGTCCTGATTGCGCATATGTGAGAGCTGCCAGCGCTTATGCTGCTGTACGCACTGTCATTGCTAGTGAGTGTGGGGTTTGGTTGGCTTCCGCCTTTGGTGCCGTTTCCTAGTTGACCATCGTAGTTGTATCCCCAGCAGAGCACTCTGCTATCATTTGCACGTATACCGCACGTGTACAAGTCTCCCGTACGTAAGGTGTCTGCCTTGAACAGCGTTCCTGAGACGTTGAGCACGTCGTTCCTGTACCACGTGTAGTTGTACATGATCTTTTCGCCGTCAGGGTGTGTTGCGTTGCAGTAGCCGAAGAGGTTGTCCGTGTAGTTGGCGAGCGGTGTTGGATCAATGCGTGCATTCTCTACCAGGATGGTTGAGAAGTTGATGGTGTAATTCCCTTCGTTGCTCCAGGCAGCATTGTTTGCATCCCCTCCTTGACAATTCCAGTAATAGACGCCACCAGTAGGGAAGGTGTACGTCCATGCTGTGCTGTTGCTCGTCCCACTTATGTTCGTGGTGTTGCTCGTGAGCGGGCTGTCGCTAGCATTCCATATGTGGAGAGTGAGGTTGACTGCTTCATAATTGTCGGTGATGTTGCAGGTGAATGTTTGACTGGAGTTTGAGGTGTTCGTCGTGTTTGCTGGACTGACGAGGTGTACGGTTGGTGCGGTGGTGTCGTTGACAGTGAACCATGCGGTGGCGCTGTTGGTACCATTGTAGGTGTTGTTTGCCCAGAGGGTGATGGTATAATTACCTGGCGTTGAAAGGTTTGCAGTGCTGGTGAGATTGACCGATCCATTGATTGCTGTTGCCGAGTAGAGGAGTGTGCCGTTGGGAAAGGTGACGTTGAAGATGACGTTGCTGACGCCCTGGTCATCGGTTACGGTCCAGTTGATGTGGATGCTTCCCGTACCGTATTCTATTTGTGATGCATTCTTGTCAAGCGTCACTGCAGGAACGGTCTCATCTATGATTGTTGTTATGGTGCTGTTAAGCCAATCGGGACTTTGGCTATATGCGTCCGACGCCATGCAAGAAAAAATCCATTCTTCACCTGGCGTTGTGAGATAACTGCCAAGTACATTTATGCACGTTTCTTTATCTGATGGGAATCCGGGAAAGTAACTTGCAGTATCGTTTATGGGCGTTGAGACATTTCGATTTATTTGTGTGCCATCGCCGAGTTGACCGTTATTATTGTATCCCCAACATAATACGTGGCTGTCGTTTGCTCTGATACCACACGTCTGAACATTTCCCGTTTCTACAAGGTAATAGTTAGATGTGTCGTTAATCGCTAGCGGGGTGAGTATGTTAGCGCCCGCAGAACCATTGCCAGCTTGACCGTAATCATTTCTTCCCCAACATAATACGTGGCTGTCGTTTGCTCTGATACCACACACGTGTGCATTTCCTGCGTCAATGCTTGCGTATTCGCTGTCATCACTTGTTTGTATCGGGTTGAGTTTGCTATTGCCTGATGTGCCATCTCCTGCCTGGCCATTAGTGTTCCACCCCCAGAACATTACTCTACTGTCATTTACTCTAATGCCGGATGTGTAGTCATAACTTGCGCTTATACTGATGTACTCTGCTGTATCATTAATGAGTGTTGGGTTTGGTCTGTCAATATTAGTCCCATCTCCTACTGCCCCAAAGTCGTTCCTTCCCCAACACAATACTCTGCTGTCGTTTGCTCGTATGCCGCAGGAGTGGAAATATCCTGCATTTATACTTCTGTACTCTGCCGAATCATTAATTAGCATTGGGTTGAGCACACTGCTGCCCGTTGATCCATTTCCTAGTTGACCGTTGGCGTTTCTTCCCCAGCAGAGTACTCTACTATCATTTCGTAATCCACACGTATGGTATTGTCCCTCTGCACTAATCTGTACGTAAGCGTTGCTGTCGTTAATGAGAGTGGGGTTTAGTCTTCGTGTTGTCGTGCCGTCTCCTAATTGGCCATCATCATTACTTCCCCAGCAGAGAACCCTGCTGTCGTTGGCTCGAATGCCGCAGGAGTGAAGCCAGCCCACACTTACGTGGATGTATTTGCTATCGTCACTAGTGAGTATGGGGTTGTAACTGTCTACTTCTGATCCATTTCCTAATTTACCATTATAATTATCTCCCCAGCAGAGTACTCGTGAGTCGTTTGCTCGTATGCCACAGGAGTGCAGATACTCTGTAGTTATGGTTTCTGCTTTGAATACGGTTCCGGAAACATTGAGCACGTCATCCTTGTACCACGAGTAGTTATAGATTAGTTTTGGTTCTGTTGTTGAGTTGGTCGTGCCGTTGCAATAGCCGAACAAATTATCGGTGTCATTGGCTAACGGAGATGGCTGTATCCTGCTGCCATTCATGCTCGCCTGTGATGCGTCATTGTATGCGAAGGCCGTGATGTTGCCGAAGGTGAATTGCTGGACGTGCCTGCCCGCAGTATGTACGTGTACAGTCCAGGATGCAGTGCTGTCGCAGCGATAATTCTCTACAGTAACATCTTTTCCTGTCCAGATGAAAGGAATGCTTGAGCCTGAACAGATGAGCTGTAGTGGCGTGAGGTCGTCAGGATAGCTGCCATAGCTTGTATCTTCAACCGCAGAGATGGTGAGGTTCGCCTCGCCAGAGGTGTTGATCAGCACGGTCCACGTCCCGCCTACATACGGATAGCTCTGCACATTCAATATGGTGATGCTCACTTCATACGTCTCATTGCTCAGATGGGGGACAATCCAAGAGATGTAATCGACCAGTCCGTTGTTGTTCTCGTCGTAGTAGCTGACATTCGTCACTTTTTTTCGGATGCCATCATCAATCCAGTAGAAACTAATGCGCTCTTGTGGAACGTCAGGAATGGATGTGTAGCTGAAGATATTCTCATAATGGATGTTGCTGAAAACATGTATTCTTTTCTTGCCACTACTGAATTCAGTCTCTTCCGTTATCGGTCCTTGCGTGTAGTATTCTACGCGTACGTGGTCTGCCGTCTCGAGAATGGTGACGTTCACGGTCTCATTGGTGGCGAGTTCTGCCGGAATTTCCGACGTAGTGTGCAATGGCACTATGACGTTTCCGGTGAGTGCATTCTTCTCGTGGGAAGGTATGCTGATATTATCTTTAGCTATGGTGAGTTCTTCGCCTCCCGTTATTTTCTTTGCCGTGATATTGAATGCGACTACAGGAACGGGAATCTCAATGCCAGATACGTTCTCTGCTGTGGTGATGTCCTGCGTCCACTTGACGGGCTGGTTGATGACGATGGCGCTCCTGCTGAGCATGCTCTGCAGAGAGGGTCGTGATGGCGTTTCGTTTTGCACGAGCTGGCTTTCGTTGGTTATTTCTGTGTCGTTGGCGCTGTTTTCAACGAGAGGGATTTCATCAGGAGCATGGTCTCTTTTCGTGTAGGTGATGTTCGTAATGGTGACTGCGGCATTATCCACTTCGATGATGAGTGTCGCTTCTTCGATGAACGTGCTGCACGTGTCGATGCAGATGAGATTGAACGCATAGCTGTTTTCATTATTCTCCGTGATGTCAGGCAATTCTTCTTCGGTGATGTTTGCTGCCTCTGGTTCAAGTATACTTTGATTGACAGCACCATCTACAGATACGGTCTCAGGTGTCACCGGTTCTGATAGGTTCTGTTCTGCAGATGTCGTTATGGTTTCAGGTGTTGATTCGGGCATGCTGCTGTTCTCTACAGCGGTCACATTTTCCGCCTGACTGCTGTTTTCATCGATACGATCTGGCGCTGGCAGGTTGGTCACATTCTCTGCAGTCACATTATCTATGGTCTTGCCTGTGATGAAATTTTTCCTCTCGCGTGCAGCGCTATGGAGAACGATGAGCTGCTTGTCTCCTTGTGGAACGAGTATGCTCACCGAGCCGTTGCCCGTGATGGTGCCGCTTATGCGTAGTGAGGTGATGTTGGAAAGATTTGTTGCATACGTGCTGTTCTCTGCGAAGGTAATGTTCAGCGGGAGATGGTGCGTTTGCCCTTTGTCTATTGTCGTGTGCCCGGTAATTGTGGTATAGGCGATGAATCCGTAGAGAAGCATGGCGATGATGAAGAAACTCAATGCCGACAATACGGCGAGGGAAGGTGCTCGGTGAGAAGAGGACGTACGTCGGGGCGTGTTCCTCACTATTGCTGCATCGAGATCTTTGTAGTACTGCTCTCTGGTCTTGTGATCATGCACGTGCAGCAACTGTTCTTCATATTCGTGTTGACTGATCTTTTTTTTCTGCAGCACTGCTGCTAGTTTTCCCTCTACCTGGATGCTTTTTTTCCTGAGTTGTTCGAGCTTGCGTATCTTGTCTTCAGCCATGTTTCTTAATCGTCCTTGCCAGTGCATCTTTGAAGGTGAGGAGGAATGCAGGGTCTATACCATGTGCTGCTACGAACTGTTGCCACCAGTATGCCTGCTCCTGTTTGTTCCAGATGGATGATTCTGCCCGTTCTATGGTGCTGAATTGCTGTGCGAGAAAATTACCAGTGTCGTGTAAGACCGTTGTCAGTGTGAGATTCTTGCCGTTATGCGGTTTCAGCAGCGAGAGTGTGTTTTTCGTCTGCCAATAGAGCAAGAGCATATCGTTCATTCCCTGGATGATGTTCTTGTCGTCTTTGATGATGAGCTGCCGCATGCCTTGCGTTTGAATGAAGAGTTGCAGCAGTGCCATGCTTTTTGGCGAGTACAGCTCGGGATGTTCCGCTCGCAGGTAGTCCGCATAGGGTTGGATGGTGCCTGTGCCCATGACGAGGGTGCGCGGTTTTGTCGGCTCGTGCCTGCGCTCTTCACGGATGTATTTTGCTTTAAGGAAGAGGTTCTTGTAATGGCTGACGTGCCTGTTGGGATTGTCATTTCCGAGTTGATGCGATACGTCCTGTTGCGTCTTCCACCCAGAGAAATAGATGTTGAATATGTGCTTAGGAAGTTGAGAACAGACTAATGTCCAGTTTCGTTCATGTCGTGTCATGGGGCAGCTCCGCGTGTGTACAAAGGAATATGCACGAGGCATATAGTTTTACCTTTAAGTGAAATATACATTTAAATACTTTGTTGCATGCGGCAAGAAAAATTGCCATTCACAGCTAATATGAGACGATATTTGGAGGGAATTATTGTGCTAAGAATTTAAGCGCAGCAGATTATGCCTTCGTCAGCATACTTACCTATTGGGTAAATATAGTGGGGTGGCTGTCGTGGGCGTATCGTTTTTCTTTTTTTGGAAAGAACAGCTTGAATGTCGTCCCTTTCCCCGGGTGGGTGTCGACGTCGATTTTCGCGCCGTGCAGCTCCGCGAGCTTCTTGACGATGGCGAGCCCCAAGCCCGTACCTGCCTTGTCCGTCGTCAGGTAGTCCTCCACCCTGAAGAATCGCTCGAACAGGTGCGGGATTTTCTCAGGAGGGATGCCTGGACCGTCATCACTGATGGAAAAATACCAGCCGTGCGGCGTGTTTGCAGCGTCGATGATGATGACACTCTTCGCATACTTCACCGCATTGCTGAACAGGTTGATGAAAATCTGTTTGAACTTCTCAGGATCCACGTCTGCCATGAGTCCGGTATCGACGGTGATGGTGATGCGTATGCCCCGCTCCTCGGCGAGGTTGTAGTACATGCTGTTCTCTACCACGTGCCGGATGGAGGTGCGGACGAGATGCAGCTGCTCATTGCCGCCTTCCAGCTTGGAGAGATGCAGAACGTCCGTGATGAGCTGGCTCAACCTCGTGTTCTCCTCCTCGACGATGCGGAGCATCTTCTTCTGCTCCTTGTTCAGCGTCCCTGTTTTTTGCTCGCGGAGCAGGGCGAGGTAGAGCTTCATGCTCGTCAATGGCGTCTTAAGTTCGTGGGTGACGGTGCTCACGAATTCATCCTTCATGCGCACGACCTCGCGTTCTTCAAGATACTTTTTCTTGGCAAGCTGCAGTTCCTGCTGCAAGCTTGCCTTGTCTCCCAGCTTGAGATACATGACCCTGGTGAAGAGCAGCACGCTGAGGAATGGCAGCGGATGGACGATGATTTTCAGCGCTGCATTCGCTCCTTCGCAGAAGACAAAGTTGAGTATGGATAGAGCTGGTGCGAACATGTACACGCCGAAAGCGAGAGCGATGGATCGCGCATATTTCTCTTTCTTGCTCGTCAATAAAACGTAGATGGGGATGAACAGGATGACGAGTTGGATGAGCTCGAGCAGGAAGAAACCCATGCTCTGCGAGAACGCGACAGTACCTTGCTGTAAGGTGATGAGCCAGAGCACTTGTACTAGCCCTCCAACGAAGAGGATGGCCACGAGCTCTATGGAGAGCATGCGCTGCACATGTTTTCCCCTGATGCGCGACATCACGAACGAATACGCCAGTGCGAGCAAAGCCAATGATTCGAGGACGAGATCCGCGACAGGGAAGTACGGCATGAACACGTTCGCGGGCACGTTGCCGAACACGACAAGAGCAAGGAACAAGGTCGAGCAGAAATTGTCAATAACTAACGCAGAGAATCCCCAGAGAAAGTATCTCAGTTGCACCGTCCTTTCACGACGGTATTCCACATATACCATATAGGCGACGATGGAGAACAGGACGAATTCCAGCGACTGCTTGAAGAGCTCGCCGGCAGAAGAATCAAGGAATCGGTTGATGCCGTGAAATGCAGTAACTAATAAGTATACGTCCATCGCTGCCCCCAACTCACCCCCTCTATTCCAGTTGTTCCTTCAGCACTTGATGTACAACATGCCTCAGCTCTTCCGGCTCGAACGGCTTCATGATGTAATCGTCAGCTCCGAGATCCATGCCATGCAGTTCATCAATCTGCCTGTCCTTCGCCGTGACCATGATTATCTTGGTGTGGTTTAGGTCAGGGCTTGCACGGATTGCCTTGCACACGTCATAGCCTGACAGCTTGGGCATCATGATATCGAGGATGACCACATCAGGCTTGAGCTGTTGTGCCAGGTCCAGTCCTTCCTTGCCGTCATGTGCAACGTTCACAGAAAATTCTCTCTCGAGAATGATTTTTTCTGCCTGGGCGATGTTCTTGTCATCTTCAATAACCACAATACTCTTCTTTTGTGACATTTGGTGAGAAAAGTTCCGCGCATATAAAAAGCTTGCGTCTCTAACCTATAAGCGGAAGGTTTATAAACGAACCACAATTCCTGCCAGCCAGCATGTTCCTGGGGAAATTAGAGGATACTTCTGCATTGATATGCGTTGGAGTAGCCATGCCCCTCGGCAAGCGAATGCCCTGATGGTGTAGAGGCCTAGCATGAGGCCCTGTCGAGCTAGCAGAGAACTGCTGCGCATACAGGCCTCGACCCGGGTTCGAAACAACTGGACTCAGATGACATGGAAGCGGGCTTTGCGCCTATTGAGTCGGTGTCGGAAGTCCCGGTCAGGGCGTGACGGGTCGGTAGCTCAGCCTGGAAACCCCACCAGCAACTGGTGACGGTGACTGGTGACGGTTGGGCACTAGAGCGCCTGCCTTTTAAGCAGGTGGTCGCGAGTTCGAAACAATCCCGGCAACAGCCGCGGTTGAAGGAAGTCTCGTCCGACCCGTTCATAATCAGCGAGGGAAACCATGAAGAAGAGACGCGCAAAAGACCCCAGCAGCTTCATCAAAGATCACCTCCTCGTGCCTAAGCACGTCAAAGTGTCAGAGAAGGAAAAAAAAGCCCTGCTCGCACAGTACAACATCGCCGTCCGTGACCTGCCAAAGATCAACATACATGATCCTGCCATTCATGACCTGAATGTCCAGTCCGGCGATATTATCAAGATCATGAGGACCAGCGCCACCGCCGGCGACATTGTCTTCTACCGGGGTGTTGTCGATGAGTAAAGACACGACTGCAAAATTGCTTATCAAAAAATATTTTGAGGAGAATTCTTTGATTCAGGCGGACATCCAGAGCTTCAATGACTTCGTAGAGAAAGAACTGCCCATCATCATCGACGAGAACAAGGTCATTGAACCAACCATCATCCCGCCGAACATCGATGACTTCAAGATCTGCATAGACAAGATCGAGATTGGCAAACCAGAGATTACAGAAGCTGACGGTTCGCGAAGAAGCGTCTTCCCCACCGAGGCACGTCTGAGGAAACTCTCGTACAGCGCTCCCGTCTCTCTTGAGGTTTCTGCGCACATCAACGGCGTGCAGCGGGAGAGCTTCAAGACGCAGATAGGCAATTTGCCCATCATGCTCAAGAGCAAGTATTGCCACCTCAACGGCCTTTCCCGTGACGACCTCGTCAAGCAGGGAGAAGACCCTGACGATCCAGGAGGCTACTTCATCATCAACGGCACGGAAAAAGTACTCGTCAAAGTGGAAGACCTCGCACCGAACAAGCTCCTCATCGACGAGGCAAGCACGGGCGTCTCCGAATACGTTGGCAGGCTCTTCTCAGAGCGGGGCAGCTACAAGATCCCCCACACAATCGAACGCCTCAAAGACGGCATGTACTATCTGACATTCACGCGCGTTAAGAGGATTCCCATCATCGCGGTCATTAAGGCACTCGGTCTTATCAGTGATGAGGACATCATGAAGTTTATCGATTTGTCTGATAGCAGCGAAGTCTTCATCAATATCTACGAGTACGTCGATGTCAAGACGGAAGATGACGCCGTCGACTTTGTCGCAAAAAAAGTAGGTATCACGCAGACGAAGGACATCCGCATCGAGCGCATGCAAGAAATTCTCGACAAGTACTTGCTGCCGCACCTCGGCATCGAGCGCAAGGACAGGCCGTTCAAGGCGTACAACTTGTGCAAACTCCTCAGACAGTTCATCCTCGTGAGTTCAAAGCAGGTGCAGATCGACGACAGAGACCATTACATGAACAAACGCCTGAAACTGGCAGGAGATCTCCTGGCAGACCTCATCCGTGTCAACATGAAGATGCTCATCGGCGACATGCTCTACAACTTTCAACGAATTGTCAAGCGAGGCAAGTTCCCCAGCATCAAGGTCATCATCCGCGAAAAACTGTTGACCCAGCACATTTACAGTGCCATGGCGACAGGCTCGTGGGTGGGCAACAGGAAAGGCGTCTCGCAACGTATCGAACGTCTGAATTTCCTGCAGGCCATGTCGCATCTGCAACGCGTCGTCAGTCCCTTATCCACATCGCAAGAGAATTTCGAGGCGCGATCCTTGCACAGCACCCACCTAGGCAGGCTCTGCCCTTCCGAGACCCCCGAGGGAACGAACATAGGTCTAAGGAAGAACCTGGCCATCTTGGCAAGTGTCACCCCCGTCCTCGACGAGACAAAAATATTGGCTGAGCTCAAGACGCTCGGCTTGCAGGAGAGGAAGTGAACCATGGACGTCTATCTCGATAACAAATTCGTCGGCAGCGTGCAAGACCCAAAAGTGTTCGTTGACAAGCTCCTCTCTAACAGGCGTGCAGGCAAGTTGAGCCATTATGTGAACGTCCTCAGCACTCCTGCAGGTGTCTTTGTAGAGACGAGCAGAGGCAGGTGCATCCGCCCGTTGATCATCGTCAAAGACGGCAAGCCGCTGCTGACCGAGCAGCACATCCAGCAATTGCAGCAGAACAAGTTGGGCTGGTGGGACCTCGTCAAGCAAGGCATCATCGAATACCTAGATGCAACGGAGGAGGAGAGCGCATTCGTCGCACTCTCCGAAGAAGAACTCTCGCTCAACCACACGCATCTCGAGGTTGCGCCATGTGACATTCTCGGCTTGTGCACGAATCTCGTTCCCTTTGGCAATTTCAACCACGCCGTGCGTTTAGTGCAAGGATCAAAGAATCAGAAGCACGCCATCGGCTTTTATGCAGCAAATTTTTTCACACGCATGGACATGGATGTCAGCCTGCTGCACTATGCACAAGTGCCCATCTGCAGCACCGTCCTGCACAGCATCTATCAGGACTACAAGCACCCACAAGGGCTCAACGTGACGTTGGCAGTCATGGCATTCGATGGTTACAACATGGAAGACGCCATCGTCGTGAATCAAGGCAGCATCGACAGAGGACTAGGAAGAAGCTCCTACTACAGACCCATGGTCACGGAAGAACTGCGGTATAGCGGTGGCCTGATCGACGAAGTGTGCATTCCTGACAAGGACGTCAAGGGCTACAAGTCCGAGAGAGACTACCGATTCTTGGAGCCTGACGGCATCATTTATCCTGAGGCGAGGATCGGGGAAGGCGACGTCATCATTGGCAAGACTTCTCCCCCGAGATTCTTGAGCAGCACGGACGAGTACAATCTCACGAGCAACCAGCGCAGGGAGAGCAGTGCAGCACTCAAGCACGGCGAGCACGGCGTCGTCGACTTCGTGATCATCACGGAGAACAGCGAAGGGAACAAGCTGATTGAAGTGCGCTTGCGTGACGAGCGCGTCCCTGAAATTGGAGATAAGTTCACGAGCAGGCACGGGCAGAAAGGAGTGATTGGTCTGATCATTCCTGCAGAGGACATGCCGTTCAGCGAACGGGGTATCATCCCTGACATTCTGTTCAGCCCGCACAGCCTCCCCACACGTATGACGGTAGCACACCTCATCGAATTGGTGGGCGGCAAGGTTGGTGCACTCTCAGGAAGATACGTTGACGGGACGATGTTCCAGTCTGAGCGCGAGGAGGACTTGCGCAAGGAACTTGCCAGCTATGGCTTCTCCGAGGACGGCACAGAAATCATGTACTCAGGCATTACGGGAAAGCAGTACACATCACGGATTTTTGTGGGAAACATGTTCTATCTCAAACTCAAGCATCTGGTGCAGAACAAGATTCACAGCAGAGGAAGAGGAAGCATACAACTCCTTACCCGACAGCCGACAGAAGGCAGGGCAAAAGAAGGAGGCCTCAGGTTGGGAGAGATGGAGAAGGACACCCTCATCGCGCATGGCGCGAGCCTGCTGCTCAAGGAACGGTTTGACAGCGACAAGGTCATCGTGTACGTGTGCCTGAAGAGTGGTCTTATAGGGTATTATGATGCGAGGAAGAAAAAACCCATCAGCCCCTTGTATGGCGAGGAGGCAGAGCTCGTCCCCGTGGAGATGAGCTACGCATTCAAGCTGTTCCTGGATGAGCTCAAGACGCTCGGCGTCTACCCGCGCATCATTGTGGAGAGCAAGTTCAGGGAGATAGCGCCCGTCGAGGTTAAGGAGTGATAATCATGGATGCAGGTATTCCCGTCCAGCACAAAATTGACAAGATCCGCTTCGAGTTTTTCTCGCCGAAAGTCATCAAGGACATGGCCGTAGCGAAGATCGTGACGCCTGAATTGTATGACAAGGAAGGGTATCCTGTCGACGGTGGCTTGATGGACATCCGCTTAGGCGTTATCGATCCGGGACTGGTGTGCAAGACGGACGGGCAGAAGCTCAAAGAAAGCCTCGGGCATTTCGGCTACATTGAACTCGCGAGGCCAGTCATCCATGTGAAGTTCGCAACCGTCATTCTCGATCTGCTACGGAGTACGTGCAGGTCATGCGGCAGACTACTCATTCCCAAGCAGAAGATTGCTAAAGAAGAGGATGCGATCGACCAGGCAGAGGCGGAAGGTGGTATCATGGCTCGCCTGGCCAAGGTCAAGGAAGTCATTCATGGAGCGAAGGCGGTCATGCAGTGCAGCCACTGCAACGCAAAACAATTCAAGATAACCGTTGAAAAGCCGACGACATTCATCGAGAATGAAAAGCGCATCAGTCCTATCGAGGTGAGGACGAGGCTCGAGAAGATTCCAGACAACGACTTGCAAGTGCTGGGCATCAATGCGAATACCTTGCGACCTGAATGGACCGTGCTCACCGTCTTGGCCATTCCTCCTGTGACGATGCGGCCTTCCATAACATTGGAGAGCGGCGAGCGCTCTGAAGATGACCTCACGCACAAGCTTGGCGATATCGTGCGTATCAATCAGCGTCTCTTCGAGAACATCAACGCAGGCGCTCCCGAAATTATCATTGAAGACTTGTGGGATCTTTTGCAGTATCACGTCACGACATTTTTTGATAATGAAGTTTCTCAATTGCCTCCCGCACGGCACAGAAGCGGTCAGCCGCTCAAGACGCTCACTGCACGGATAAAGAGCAAGGAAGGACGTATCCGGCACAACCTCGCGGGCAAGAGGACGAACTTCTCTGCACGAACGGTTATCAGTCCAGATCCGAAATTAAACATTGGCGACGTTGGCGTACCCAGAGTCATTGCCATGAAGCTTACCGTTCCCGAACGCGTGACGGAGTGGAACAAGGAATACCTTGTCGAGTTCATCAAGCGCGGACCAGAGCAGTATCCTGGAGCGAACTACATCATCAGACCCGATGGCAAGAGAAAGAAAATAACTGATGAGACGAAGGAACAGTTGCTGGAGGAGATTCAGCCCGGCTACATTATCGAGCGGCATCTGCTCGACGGTGATGTTGCCTTGTTCAACCGACAGCCTTCACTGCACCGCATGAGCATGATGTGCCACACGGTCAAGGTGTTGCCAGGACTGACGTTGCGTTTGCATCCTGCGGTGTGTATCCCTTACAATGCAGATTTTGACGGTGATGAGATGAACTTGCACGTCCCGCAGACGGAGGAAGCGCGAGCGGAAGCAGAAGTGCTCATGAAGGTGCAGCATCACATTATCAGCCCGAGGTATGGCCTGAGCATCATTGGCTGCACTATGGAAGCAGTTACGGGGACGTATTTGCTGACGAAATCAGACTTCAAGTTGCCCCGTGAGGAAGCGCTTGACATTCTTGCAGGGATAGGATTTACGAACTTCTCGAAACTGCCGAACAGGGAAGTGGTTAGTGGCAGAGAGGTGTTCAGCTGCTGCTTGCCTGATGACTTCAACTTCCAGGGCTATGCAAGGGGCTACAAGCCAGGCATGGAGAATGAAGACACGGTCGTCTTGATCAAGGATGGAAAGCTCATCAGTGGCGTGCTCGACAAGAACACGCTCGGCGTTGGACAGGGGCTCATGTTGCGAAACTTGCACAAGCAATATGGTGCAGAACTTACCATGAAGATTCTTGGGAATTTCTTCAACTTGGGCAATGAGGTCATGCTGCGCTACGGCTTCTCCGTGAACATCGCAGAGCTTGACGTCAGTGAGAATACGCAAAAAGAGTTGAATGCCATCCTGCGCAAGGCGGAAGAAGATGCCAAGCGCATCATCGAAGAGTACAACACAGGAAAGCTCGACGTGCTACCCGGCAGGACGGCGAAAGAGACGAGGGAGGTCCGCTTGCTCGAACTGCTCAACAAGGCGAGAAACAGGGCAGGGGAAATCACCAACTCGAGGGCGATGGTGAACTCGAACTTGATGTACATGATCAAGAGCGGTGGCCGAGGGTCTTCGTTGAATATCACGCAGATGTCCGGTTGTGTCGGTCAGCAGGCATTCCGCGGTGGCAGAATCGGTAGAGGATATAGTGGTAGGACACTTTCCTGTTTTGCGAAGAATGACGTGAGTCCCGCAGCGCGGGGATTCATCCCGGGAGGGTTCAAGCACGGCTTGAAGCCGCACGAGCTGTTCTTCATGAGCATGACGGGCAGGGACAGTATGATGGATACTGCCTTGCGTACTCCTAAGTCAGGATATTTGTATCGACGCTTGGCGAATGCCTTGCAGGACCTCAAGGTTGAGTATGATTTCACCGTGCGTGACGCGTCAGGCAAGATCGTCGAGTTCGCATACGGCGAGGATGGTATCGACGTGACGAAATCAGAGGGTGGTTCGATCAACGTCAAGACCATCATCAATAGGGTGCTGGAGGACTGATGATCATGGATGACATCTTTGAAGAATATGGCGTGTTGCTTCCGAAGAAAATCATTGAGGATGTCAAAACGAACATCCCTCCAAAGACGACGAAGACGCAGCTGAAAAAAATCATGGATGCCGTCTATAAGGAGTTTCTGAGCGCGCGCACAGAACCGGGGGAGAGCGTCGGCATCATTGCATCAGAGAGCATCGGTGAGCCTGGCACGCAGATGACCCTGAACACGTTCCACTTTGCGGGCGTGTCCGAGATGAACGTCACGACGGGCCTTCCTCGACTCATCGAACTGCTGGATGGCAGGAAGGAAATCAGCACGAAGATGATGGAGATCCATCTAAAGAAGCCGCACAATCAAGGGGCGGATGTGCGAAAGCTTGCGGAATCATTGCGGGAGACGGTCGTTAGGGATTATCTCAAGGAGATTACACTGAACATTGCAGAAGGCTTGTTGCGCATGGAGTTGCACAAGGACAAGCTGGACGAGCTCAAGCTCAAGGCAGGCCAGTTCGTCAAGATTCTCGAGAAGGCATTCAAGAACTATCACTTCAAGGAGGACAAGAATGATGCGTGCATCATCATCGTCAAGAGCTCTGCTAAGGACGAGGATATCAACAGCCTGTACAAGCTGAAGGAGAAAATCAAGGATGTCTACATTACCGGCATCAAGGGCATCAAGCAGGTCCTGCCGGTGCGTCGGGGAGACGAGTTCGTCATCGTCACCGCTGGCAGCAACCTTAAGGATGTCTTCAAGCTCGAATTCGTCGATGCTGCTTTGACGAGGACGAATGACGTTTTTGAAATACAGGATGTGCTCGGCATCGAAGCGGCACGGCAGGCCATCGTTGATGAAGTGAAGAAGGTCATTGACGCGCAAGGATTGAACGTCGATACGAGGCATATTCTGCTTATCGCCGATGCCATGTGCATGGGTGGCAAGATACTGGGCATCAACAGATATGGTATTGTGAAAGAGAAGCCTTCCGTCCTCGCACGGGCGAGCTTCGAGACGCCTATCAAGCACATCATCGGTGCGGCCATGGTCGGTGAGGAAGACCATCTGAACAGTGTCATCGAGAATGTGATGATGAACCAATACATTCCCGTGGGAACGGGACTGCCCGGACTGATCACGCGCGTGAAGAAAGCAAAATAAGGTGACGATGATGAGTGTTGATGATATTAAGAAATTGATAGGCACGGACAAGGCAGTGTTTGGCACGAAGCGCACGTTGGACTTGCTGAAGAAAGGAAAGATAATCAAGGTGTATTTGAGTGTGAACTGTCCTGCGGACGTGCGCAAGGATGTGCAACGCTACCTGGTTGTCTGTCCTGCGGACGTGGTCGAGCTGGACATGCCGAATGATGAGTTAGGCACGATTTGCAAGAAGCCATTCGCGATCTCCGTGCTCGGACAGCTCAAATAGGTGTTGCATGACGATAACGTTTACTGCAGAGGATATCAAGCTCGTGAATATGTTCGAGCATGTCACGGGCTGTACGGTGAAGCATGTGTGCATGTTCAAGGACATGCAGACCTTCGTCGTTGGCGAAGGAGAGATGGGCAAGGCGTTAGGCAAGAAGGGTGAGAATGTCCAGAAGCTCGAGCGCTTGCTCAACAAGAAGATAAAGGTTGTCGAGTACAGCACAGATGTGCGCAAGTTCGTCGCCAACCTCATCCTGCCCAACAAGGTGCAGAGTATCGTTCAAGAAGATGATCTCATCATCCTCAGCAGCGACGATGTCAAGACGAAGGGACTCGTCATCGGCGCAAAAGCGCAGAACTTGCGCCAGTACGAGGTCATCACGCAAAAATTTTTCCCTATCAGGGAGATCAGAGTGGTGTGAATCATGGGAAAGAAAGCACATGGAATGAATGCGGCAAAGAAACTGGCAAAGAAGAGAAAGAATTTTAGGCTGTCCAGCAAGGCGTTCAAGCGCAGGGCAACGGGCATGCGGCAGAAGTCAGATCCGCTCGGCGGCGCATCACAGGCACGAGGCATCGTTGTTGAGAAGATCCAGCTGGAAGCAAAGCAGCCCAACTCGGCGATGCGCAAGTGCGTTCGTGTTCAGTTGATCAAGAACGGCAAGCAAGTCACGGCATTCTGCACGGGTGACGGCGCCACCAAATTGATCGATGAGCACGATGAGGTCATCATCGAGAGCATCGGCGGAAAGATGGGTCGTTCTAAAGGAGACATCCCTGGCGTGCGCTGGTGCGTCATCAAAGTCAATGACCAGAGCCTCAACGCGTTGCGAAGAGGAAAGGTCGAGAAGGCGAGGAAGTAAGTTATTTTTCTTTTTTTATATTTTTTATCTCAAATGCGATATATTTTTCGTTATTCGCGAGCAATGCCTGTGCGTTTTCTTTCACTTCTGATCGCGTCCGCGCGTCTGGCATGATCGCCCGATAAGGGACTTGTTCTAGAATGTCGTCGAGGGATCCGATGACGACCTCGCCTATCGTACCGTGCAAACTCGCGCCGGAATAGCCTTTGCGCAATTCCACCTCTTTGCCCGGATAGACGTTCTTTTCCGTGTATTGCCTGCCATACCCACGCAACTCATACGTCTTCCTTCCCGAGGTGAACGCCTCGAACCATGCAGTCATCAGAGGAACGAACAGGCGAGTCATGTGTCTGGAAATTGTCGAGAACATAAATGTTTTGCGAAACACATAAAAACCCGCCCTTATACCGTGCAGTGAGGTGCTATTCTCATGACCGTAACCATCTACACCACACCAACATGCCACTTCTGCCACCTTGCGAAAGACTTCTTCAAGGAGAACAAGATAGCATTCGTCGAGAAAGACTGTTCAGACACGAAGAATGCCCAGGATGCCGTAACGAAGAGCGGTCAGATGGGCGTGCCCGTCATTGATGTCGATGGCAAGATCATCCTTGGCTTCAACAAGCCAGAACTGCAAAAAGCACTCAAGCTGAAGTGATATGCATGCATGATGTCATCATCGTGGGTGCAGGCCCCGCAGGAATAACAGCGGCCATTTATGCGGTGCGGAAACATCTCAAGACACTCGTCATCAGCAAGGATGTGGGCGGCATGGCCTCGTGGAGCTCTGACGTGGAGAACTATACGGGCTATCAGTTCATCACCGGCCCTGAGCTCGTGCAAAAATTCGAGCATCATCTTGAAAGCTATCATGTGGAATTGCGTGAAGGCGAAGAAGTCACTGATGTGAGCAAGGACGGCGACGTCTTCCACGTGCGCACAAAAGGCAACATGTTCTACAGCAAGACCGTCATCCTCTGCACGGGACGCCTGCCAAAACTGCTGAACATTCCTGGAGAGCAGGAGTTCAAGGGCAAAGGCATCACGTACTGCGCAAATTGCGACGCGCCACTTTTCAAGGACAAGGATGTCGCCGTCATCGGAGGGGGGAATGCTGCACTGGATGCAGTATTGCTCTTAACCAAGATAGCGAACAAGATAACCATCATCACGAACACGCCGAAATTCACGGGAGACCCTATTATGAGCGAGAAAGTTCTTGCCTTGCACAATGTCGATGTGTTCTTCAACGCTGCCGTCAAGGCGATAACGGGGGAGAAATTCGTCAAAAGCATGATATTTTCAGTCAAAGGCAAGGAACGGACCGTTCCTGTGGAGGGGATTTTTATCGAGATAGGCGCAATGCCCAGCTCAAGCTACTGCAGCATTGTTGCCAAGGAGAAGAATGAAGAGATAGTGGTTGATAAGGAGAACATCACGAACATTCCGGGGCTGTTCGCAGCAGGGGACGTCACGGACATCTTCGAAAAACAGATAATCATTGCGGCGGGTGAGGGAGCGAAAGCGGCGCTCAAAGCGTTCGAGTATTTGGCGAAACGCAAGGATTGAATGCGCTGATTGTCTCCTTACGAAAAAGTGCGCGTGTCGTTTTTAAACGATTTCTGGCAGGACGTGTTTTTTTTCGGGAATGCAGAATATTGCAGACGATACATTCATGTAGCTGCAAGCTCACACGTGTCGCATATGGAGGGGTATCATGGGGTATTTGAAACAGGCAACAATGGGTGTACTCATGCTTGCTGGTCTTGCCGGTGTTGGGTACTTGCAGAAAGCGCATGCTGTGGACAACACGCAAGGCATCGAGCAGAAAGTGGATGTTGATGCGGATATGCTCTGGCAACTTGCAGGATATGCGGGCATGGTCTGCGTCGCAGGCATGGCTCTATCTGGATTCAGGACCGTCCGTCAGACGGAGCGCGGTCTCGTCGAACGATTCGGCAAGTATAAGCGCTTGGCGGATCCTGGGCTTACGTACATCATGCCAATGGGCATCGAACGAGTGCGTAAGGTGAACATCACGGAGATGATGGTGAATGCGCAACCTCAGGAGATTATCACGAAGGATAATCTGAATGCGCGGGTGGATGCGCAAGTCTATTTCAAAGTCAGGCCGGATGAAGACAATGTCAAGAAATCGCAGTACAACGTCAATGAGTACCATACGCAGATTGTGCAATTGGCACGGACGACCTTACGAAATATCATCGGCAATCTGACATTAAAAGAAGCAAACAGTGACAGGAACAAGATCAACAACGCATTGATGGAGACGCTGCAAAAAGAGACGAGTAATTGGGGCATCGATGTGGTACGGGCGGAACTCAAGGAGATAGACCCTCCGCAAGACGTGCAGGAAACCATGAACAAAGTGGTGAAGGCACAGAACGAAAAAGAGGCAGCCGTTGATTTTGCCACTGCTCTCGAGACGAAAGCGGATGGTGAGAAGCGCGCGGCGATCAAATCAGCACAGGGTAAGAAGGAAGCGGCCATCCTCGAAGCGCAAGGCGCTGCAGAGGCGATAAAGGTGAATGCAGATGCCCAGGCAGAAGCCATCAAGAAAGTCAACCAGGCAGTGGAAGAATATTTCAAGGGTTCTGCTATCGATTACAAACGGATGGAAGTCACGCAAAGAGCTTTGGAGCAAAATGCGAAAGTGGTGTTTGTCCCTGAAGGAAGCAACCTGGTAAACATTGTCACCGATAGCAATGTTCCCATCGTTCCCGTGCAGAAGACATAATTTTTTTATTCATTTATTTTCTTTGCGAGTGCTGTGAGTTTCTTGTCATCCGCACGTTCGCAATCGTGCGAGGAAATGTAGCCCTCATATTTTTCGAAATATTTCTTGTTTTGCGAATGGATCGCTTTCCATTCCTTCATCTTCGTTCCGTGCATGGGGAAAAGCTTTGCATGCAGATGGTCGACGCCGAATCCTTCGAAGATCATGCCCGTCCTGCCCACATCGTCCAGTTTTTGATCGAGCAGCTTGCCCACTTTTTTCGCTGCGAGCACGAGTTTGATAAAGATGTCTTCAGGGACGTCAAATGCGTAGCTGGGATGGTGCTTTTTCGGGATGACGACCGTGAACCCTTGCGTGTTGGGGAAGATGGTGAGGAATGCGAGATGCTCCTCATCTTCCCAGACCTTGTGGCAAGGCGCTTCCCCCTTCACGATCTTGCAGAAGATGCAGTCATGCATGCTATCCCTTCCACTCATACCGTAAAATAGCGGCAATCTTGCCTATGTCGCGCAATTGCGCGCCCTCTCTCGTTTCAGTAGACACGATGATGACGTTCGAGCTCATGGGCTCTGCGGCCTTCTCGAACTCCTCGATGCTGTTGTCCTCTAAACTTTCGCTGAGCAGCAACGTATCGACAGCTCCTTGCATCACTGCCTGCATAACTTCGTCCTTGCCGTACGCAACGAGGCCGGGCTGCTTGCCCAGCAGGTTGAAGAATTTCTGCATGACCTTCTTCTCTTCCATGACCTCTTCGTTCTGCAGGATGTCATCGCTTCTCTCGAGCAGCTCTTGCAGGCCGAATTCGCCCGTGTAGGCGATGTCCTTGATGCCGATGATCTTCTTCTTGACCTCGTTCGTGATGTGGTTGCCATCCACGAATTCGTATTTGGTAGGGCCGGGCCCGCCGATGATGATGCCTTGCAGTTCTTCCTTGCCAAGGAATTGGTCTTTCATGAACGCTCCTATTTTGTCATAGAATTCCTTCGCGGCAAGCTCTCTGTTCCTTGCGAAGCGGACGGCGGACTGTCCGCCTGCCTTGAACTTTCCTGGCACGGCAGACTCGGTATTGACGAGAGGGATGATGGTTTTGCCCTTGAGGATGGCGATGTTCCCTTCCCTTCTGTCCATGACGACCAGGCCGAAGATTTTCTTGTCATCGCATATTTCTCGGAGCGGATCGAGGATGAATTCCTTATCGCACCGGTACAGGCGTAATTTCATCGCGACAGGAGGCTCTAATGACCACACCTTGTAATTCTGCTGGCCTTCCCGTTCTGCAACGTTGCCCGAAAATGCGGCAAGCCCGTGCGGCGGCGTTCTTGGAAAGAGCTTGAGATGCTGGACCATTTTCTCAAGGGCGGCAATGACATTGTCTCTTGTTCCCTTGCTCTTGATATTCGATGCCGTCCCTTGCTCCTGCTGCAAGTGGTTGATGATGGCATTAAGGTCATACCCTGCAGGAACGTACACAGTGACGAGTTCGGTGTGCCTGCCTCTGAAGTTTTCTAACTCCTTGATGAAGTGCTTGACTTTGAAGCGTTCCTTGCTGTCCAAGTGTTCGATGGGTTCAGGCATGCACTTCGGGGTTGCGGAGCATTTATAAAGATTTAGAAAGTCAATATCGAGTGAACCCGTATTTTTTCTTGAATTCTTCGGCTATTTTTTCTTTCACTTGCTGCATGCCTTGCTCAATGCCACGTTCTTTGACATTCCAATCAAAATGAGGCACGTCTATTGCCCAGTTCCAACCCATTGCTTTGTCGAAATTGGACACGGTCTCTCTTGTCTTATTGTGTTCATTGCTCAGTATTTGAAGGAATTGGCTCTCCTCCGTCATCTTTTTCCAGGCGTCCTCGTGTGTTCTCTTTCGTATTTCCTCAATGAACTTGTTAAGCAACGTGATATCCACTTTTATTTCAGCATAGGTCTTGATGATATCGTCAATCTCTTGTGTATACGTTTTTTGTGGATTACTGAGCAGAGTCATCAGATGGGGAAACTTTCTAAATGCAAACTCGTTCGTTTTCTCTTTCAGACGCACGATGATTCTTTCAACAGTCTTGAGCAGACTTTCTTCCTTTGCCAGATCTTGTTCTGCAATCCGTACGTTCTCAATCATCTCTTTAAGATACTGTTCTTCTTTTGTAACATCATCGAGTGTTTGTTCAAGGAAAGTAACCACGCTTTTTTTTCAGGATAGGCTGCTTATAAATATTACGTATTTTCTTGTTCACCAGCATGACGTGCAAGAGTCGAAATTATTATAAACGGCCATGCGTAACATACTACATGCGCGGAAGACCACTCGGCAGTCCCATCAGAAAGAACATCATCGCTCTCCTGAAAACACACGGCAGCATGTATGGCTACCAGCTCTACAAGAAATACCTCGACCACTATCCTAAAGTGAGCCAGCGCTCCATCTACTATCATCTCAAGAGAGGAGCAGTGCTTGGTGTGTTCAAGATAAAGGAGATACGAAAGGAGAAAGGAACGTATTCTTGGGGCGGCGATAGCGAGCACATCATGTACGAACTCGGCCTAAACGCAAAACATTTATAAGCGGCTCATGCCTGTTCTGCACTCGTGTGCCTAAAAAAAATACTCACAAAACCAGAACAGTTCTTCGCAAAGACAGATAAGCAGAAAAAATATTTTTTGATCGTGCCACTTTACATTTTCTGCTATGTCGTGTTGGCATTTCTGTTAGAGCTCGTCATTCCCAATCCCGTTAAACCACAGACGCTTGTGACAGCTGTGGCATTGCTTGCCGCTATGCTCGTGCTGGTCTTTTTCTTCTCCTTGCTCATGTATTCCTTCGCCAAATTGATGAACGGCAAAGGGAAGTACAAGGAAACCTTCGCTGCATTCGCGCATGTGCTCCTTCCCCTGTTCTGGTTTGCGCTCGTTCCCAGTCTCGTGCTCAACATCCTCACCAGACTGCTCACTCCCCAGCTCACCAGGGAGATGACGTACGGGTACGGGTTCGCCACCTACTTTGTTTTTATACTCATCTTCCTCTTCATCATCCTGGCAGTCAGTACAGTCCTATACGGCATCATCCTGAATGTGATAGCGCAGAAGACAGTCCACAAACTGGACACGTTCAAGACATTCATCGCCGTCGTCGCCCTGCCTCTGCTCGTCCTGGGCATCATCGCGGTCATACTCTACCTCTCTGCGGGCGTGAGCACTGCTTTCTAAACATTTTTAAATCCTAAGATGACTGCACTGTCATGGCAGACGACCTGTTGAGTTTCATCCAGCAGAAAGGATTCATCTGGGGACCCGAGCCTGAACTGTACGGTGGGCTTTCCGGATTCTACACGTACGGTCCTCTTGGAAAACTGCTCAAGAACAGAGTGGAAGGACACATTAGACGATTCTATCAGAAGAATGATTTTTGGGAAGTGGAATGCCCAACCATCATGCCCCGTGTGGTCTGGGAGGCATCAGGGCATCTCACCAACTTCACTGATCCTGTCGTCAAGTGCACGAAATGCTTGGCAGCGTTCAGATCAGATAATCTCATCAAGGAAAACTTCCCTGACATCACGGATGCGGACCTTGCTGACTGGCACGCGCATCCTGCCCTGCTCGAAAAGCACAACATCCTCTGCCCCAAATGCAAAGGCCATTTCGGCGACGACATAACAAGACACACGCTGATGATGCGCACCACCGTCGGCCTAGACGTAGAGGCGTACAATCGCCCCGAGACGGCAACCACGACGTACTTGCCGTTCATCCGCTACTTCGACTATTTCAGGAAAAAGCTGCCCTTTGCCGTCTTCCAGATAGGCAAGGCGTACCGGAACGAGATAAGTCCAAGACAGCACGTCCTACGCATGAGAGAATTCACCCAAGCAGAAGCGCAGATCATCCTGTTCAAAGACCAGAAAGACTCCTTCGAAAAATATCCGGACGTCGCAGCAAAGCAGCTTCCACTCTGGACGGAAGAGCAGCAGCTCGAACACAAAGACCATCATGCCATTTCGTGCGATGCAGCCCTACAAAAAAAACTTGTCGGCAGCAAAGCATACCT
This sequence comes from archaeon, assembly GCA_043806035.1. Classification (GTDB taxonomy): domain Archaea; phylum Nanobdellota; class Nanobdellia; order Woesearchaeales; family UBA9642; genus JAZDHK01. The sequence continues at coordinate 35,957 of JAZDHK010000013.1, read as the reverse complement.
GTGGGCATTGGCAAAGACGTATGAGTTCTTCCTGAGCTTAGGCATTCCCGAAGAGAACATCCGCCTACGCCAGCACGGCAAGGACGAGAAGGCATTTTACGCCATCGACGCGTGGGACGTCGAGATAAAGCTTAACAGTTTCGGCTGGACAGAACTGTGTGGCGTGCATGATCGTGGAGATTACGATCTCGGCCAGCACGAGAAGAACAGCAAGCGCAACCTCAAAGTTTCTGACGAGACGCACAAACAAGAACTGCCGCACATCATCGAGATAGCGTTTGGCACGGACAGACCCGTCTTCGCACTCCTCGACCTCTTCTATGAAAAGAACGAGAAAGAAGAGGCGAAAAGCAGGTTCAAAATACCCATTCAAGTCGCTCCCGTGCAGCTCGCTGTCTTCCCGCTCGTCAACAAAGAGAACTTGCCAGACCTGGCCAAGGATCTCTACAACAGCCTCATGCAGTACTTCATCTGCAAGTACGACAGCGCAGGCAGCATCGGCAGGCGTTACTTGCGAGAGGACGAGGCAGGCACGGCATTCTGCATCACGGTCGATTTTGACACGAGCAAGGACGGCACAGTAACGGTCAGAGAAAGAGACACGGAAAAACAGATTCGCGTGCCCATGACACAAATCAAGGAACGTCTCGAGAAATTCTTCGCGGGGGAGCCGTTTGGCTGAGCTTTCTGACTATGACTATGTCTTGCCTGAAGAACGCATCGCCCAATTCCCTGCAAAGCCAAGAGATGCATGCAAGCTTCTCGTTCTTGGCAAAAACGTAACGCACACGACCTTCACGCACCTTGTAGAGTATTTAGAAAAAGGGGATGTGCTCGTCCTCAACCATACCAAGGTCGTGAAAGCGAAACTGACAGGGAAAAAGACGACAGGCAGCCCTGCCGAGATCATACTTCTCAATAGACTGGCAACGAATACGTATACATGCAGGATCAAGACGAGAAATCCTGTTGTCGGCACGAAATTCCTGCTCGGCAAGGGTGCAGCAGAGGTTGTGGCGCAAGCTGGTGACATGTTCACTGTTCGTTTCAGCACTCCCTCTCTCATGCAGGAAGCCAGTCTCCCCAATCCTCCGTATATCAAGCACACCGTGACGGATAACGACTACCAAACTGTGTTTTCAAAAAAGAAAGGCAGCGTTGCTGCGCCAACTGCAGGATTACATTTTACGAAACGGCTCCTCGAAAAAATCAGGAAGAAAGGTATTGTCCTGTGTTTTCTCACCTTGCACGTCGGCTATGGAACATTCTTGCCCGTCAGAAACTTGAGCGAGAACGTCATGGAAGAAGAACAGTATGCCATCCCGCAAAGCGTTGCAGCCGCAATAAACAACAGGAAGGGACGATTGTTCGTCGTGGGAACGACGACGCTCAAGGCACTGGAGAGTTCTTCTCGCAACGGCACAATCATTCCTGGCAGTGGTGCAAGCCAGCTGTTCATCAAGCCGGGACACGCATTTCAGTCAGGGGCAGATGCGTTGCTCACCAATTTCCATCTGCCTAAATCCACGCTCATCCTGCTGACGTGCGCGTTCGCAGGCAGGGAGCGGGTGCTTGCAGCGTACGAAGAAGCCATTGATAAAAAGTATCGGTTCTACAGCCTAGGGGACGCCATGCTTATTTTCCGAGAATCCGCTTGAGCACCTTCTCCTTGTCCACCTTCATGAACTTGCCAAAAAACCTGCAGACATTGTTGACGTCCCGCACCAGCAGCTCTTTTGCATTATAGCTCTCTGTCGTCGTGGATTGTGAGAAGTCAATGAAGACGGGATCGTTTTCGTCGTTGAGGATGTTGAACTCGGAAAGGTCACCATGCACCAATCCTGCCTTGTGCAGCTTGGCCATGCAGGTGATGGTCTTCTTGAAGAATTCCTCGACGTTCGAAGGGAGGTTATTCTTGAGCTGTTTTGCCGGGCGTCCTATCTGTTCCATGATGATGATGTTATACTTGAACGCGAGCGGGGTGGGCACGCGGATGACCTCTCGTGCCTTCAGCAAGTTCCTGAATTCCCGTTGTGTCCAGGAAAAGACAATGTCCCGCTTGTTTTTCTTGAGCGAGGCATAGCGCAAGTCCTGGCTGATGTAGTCGAGCATCTTGTTGAAGTTGCAATTCTCCAGCCTATAGATTTTGACGATGACCGTTTCTCCGTCACGCCGTTTTGCGGAAAAGACATTGCTCTCCTTGCCGACGGCGATAGGGCTGGTCAGTTCTTCAAAATACCCTTCTGTGCTGAGCTTGGAGAGATTGCGTCTCGTGAATTCGGAAAAGACATTCCCGTAGACTTTCCAGATTTCCTTGGATTTCACGAATCTCTCACTGCTGCCGTTCTTATATGATTTTCGGAAAAACATATGAAGGTGTTGCTATGACCGTTCCGCATGTGCGATACATCCAGAACCCGGTCGGTTGTTGTCCTCGACTTCGACAACACCTGCATTGTTAACGACATAGGCGAGGCAGTGCTCGCGTACGTGTGCAGGCACAAGTTCATTGCAAGGCCAAGACGGCAGTTTCTGCACTATTATGCGCTGCTCAGCAGAGGGCAGCACTGGCATGCATGCGCGCATGCATCGAAAATACTCGCTGGTTTTTCCGTCAGGAAAGTACGCGCCATAACCCGAGCATGCATTGCAGAAGAGGGCGCAACGCTTGGAAAGACGACGCTCTTTGGCAAACGCATTTGTACGGGTATCACGGTGCGAGCGAGCATACGTCGGCTCATGCACAAAATGCAAAAACGAGGCGTGCCCATCTGGATTGTGAGTGCAACCGCACAACACATAATCGACGTCGCTGCAAAAGAATTCTTTTCCGACGTGCAATTGCACACCATCGGCATCAGGATGAAAGAAAAAAGGGGTGTGTTAACGAAACAACTCATCCGGCCCGTGCCCATCCGTTCGGGGAAAGTGACCTGCATCAAGCACTACATCGGCAAGGAAAAGCCGCTGCTCGCCATTGGCGACTCTCGAGGAGACCTGGCCATGGTCAGCTATGCCAAAAAAGGAATGGCGATACGAGGAAGGTCGCTCGACAAGCTCAGAATATTTCCCACATTTCCTGCATGATGCTACAATTCTATTATTTTTCCTTTCGGCCCTGGATTGATGATGATACTCTTGCCAATTTTGTCCTGCGTCCCGAACGTCTCGTGGATGTGGCCGCACACCACCAGGTTGGGTTGGTATTTCTTGATGATTTCCGTGTAGCTCTTATTTCCTACATGACCTTCATGGACGTTGTCCATGATGGTGTTGTACGGCGGGCCGTGGATGACGAGCACGCGCTTGCCAGAACTCTTCTGGAAGTGCTGTTCTGCCCGTTTTGCGAACGAAGGATCGCTCATGTTGAACCCGCCACCGCCCCACCCGTAGAACGTGACATCCCGCTTCTGGAATGGCTGGTCGTGGATGAGAAAGAGGAATGGCATCTTCATGATGAGCTTGCGCACGCTATCGTTGTCCTCATGGTTGCCGTGGATGAGCAGGACTTGTTTGCCCCAGCCGTTCATGTGCTTGAGGATGACATCGATGTTGTGCTCGAACTGCGTGAAGTCTCCTGCACAGATGACGACGTCAACCTGTTTGGCCAGCTGCTTGAGCTTATCCAGATAGAGCATGTTGCCGTGCATGTCCGTGCAAAGCAGTAGTTTCATCTGCACTGGAAGGAAGCCACTCATTTATATGCGTTGCGAAGAAAACAACCAGAGAACAACATTTATAAACAAGAATGGAGGACGTGTGTGCTGGGGTGAGACGTATGAAGTGGATGTTGATACTTTCTGGGGTGATCATCGTTGCCTTGCTTGCTGTGCTCGCCTATGCGTACGCGACGGACACGGACGGGGGAAGGAATCCTCTGCGCAGAGGCACATGCACCATGACGAGGGAGAACGGCGTAAGCCACAGCTTTACTGACTATTGCGCGTCACGGACAATGCTCATCGAGTATTATCCTGTCAGGGAAATGACATGCAGGAGCGAGCGCATCAACTGCGCACAACGCGATGGCATGTGCATACGTGGCAGTTGCGTTCATCGGCCTAGCCAAGAATAAGTCTTCACTATTTTTTTTATTGTTTTCGGCCTGAGCACTCCAATTTCTGTAATGATGCCCGTTATGAGCTTTGCATCTATCTTCTCGAACGCATAATTGCTGATACGCACTCCTTGAGGGGCTGCACTCCACACTTCTTTCGCGTGCCGCTTCTCTATCTTCTCGTCAAAACCAAAGCGTGTTTTGGGATCGAACTTCCAGGAGTCAGTGCAGATGTATGCGGGGATGGCGTATTGTTTTGCGAGGAGACAGGCGAGCTCGCTCCCAATCTTGTTGTACACCTCTCCCTTCGCCGTGATGGCATCAGCGCCGAGCAGCACGAGCTGTGTGTCCTTGATAGCCAGTCGCATGCCGCTGTCAACAAAATGAGTCACGGGAATGCCTGCACGAGCAAGTTCTGCTGCAGTTTTCCTTCCTTGGAAGAGCGGCCTCGTCTCCGTATTGTTGACGGAAAAGCGCTTGCCCTGCTTCTTCGCGAGGAGCAATCCGTTGACGACTGTTCCCGAATGGCAGTGCGTGTACACGACCATGCCGTCCTTGATGTGCTGTGCGATGTGTTCTGCAATGACTGCAGAGCATGTCCAATGCTCGAGAATGTACGCGTACGCTTCCTCTCGCTTCTGTTCGCGGATGCCCTGCAGCAAGTACTGCAATGCATTACGCATGCCCGGCTCGGTAGGACGTGTGGCGATGAGCTGCGCATATGCCTTCTCCACTCCAGCAGGATTTCTTTTTGCCAAGTCATACAATGCCTTGACCGCTGCCAGCTCCACTGCTTGAGCTCCTTGTATGCGCACGTGAAGAATGTCCTTGATGGTGGTGGCGAGGCTCATGGTCGTATGGCATACGTTCTGTTTTTGATGAAATGTGTGCTTGCGTACTCGAGCGGGGCTTTTGCGTTCGCATAGATGGTGAGGAGTTTTTCTCCCTGACGTACGAACTCGCCCTTCTTCTTGTGCAGGTAGCATCCTGCCTGTTTCGTCTGAGGAGCTCCGGCAAGTAATGCGATCTTCGCTATGTCCTTGTTGTCAATGCGCACTACCTTGCCTGTTGTCCATGCGAGAACGTCGTGGTGATGGCTCGCAGGTTTTGGCAGGGTACGCTTGCCTTGTTCAGCGACGATTTCCATGAACTTCAGATATGCCTTGCCTGACTCGAGAAGATTCCTTGCAACTGTGAATCCGTTTGTTGTTTTGCCACTTAAGTTCAATAATTCGCCGGCGAGCAGTATGCATTTCTCTTTCAGGTCTCGCGGAGCGTCGGTATCGTTCTTGAGCACCTTGAGCACGTCCATGGCTTCGAGATACGGACCTATGCCGTTGCCGATGGGCTGCGAGCCGTCCGTCAAGAGCACGTTCATGCGCATGCCCAAACGCCGACCCATGATGAGAAAGTATCTGCGCAGCGCTTTCGCATCCGACTTGCTTTCTATCTTTGCACCTTCCCCGTACGGGATGTCGATGAGCAGATGGGTTGCGCCGACGGATTTCTTTTTTGCGAGCACGCTCGACAAGAGCATGCCCCGCGCATCAATACTCAAGGGATGTTCAACGACAATGATCTTGTCATCAGCAGGCGCGAGGTTCAGCGTGCCGCCCCACACCATGCAGCCGTTCGTCTTCTTGATGACCTGCGTAATGCGCTCCAGACTGAGCTCGACGTTGCAGAGCACTTCCATCGTGTCCGCCGTTCCCGCGGGGCTGGTGATGCTCCTGCTGCTCGTCTTCGGGATGGGCAAGCCAAACGCTGCGATGATGGGTACGACGATGAGCGTTGTCCGATTTCCGGGGACGCCGCCGATGCAGTGCTTGTCCAGTATGATGGGTTCGTTGAGGTGCAGTTGCGATCCTGTCTTGACTATTGCCTGCGTGAGATGGTAGGTCTCGTCAAGGCTGAGCCCCCAGGCGTAGCAGCCAGCGACGAAATACGTCAATTCTACTTCAGTGAGTTTGTCGTCGGTGATGTCCTTGACGATGCTGTACAGTTCCTCTCCCGTCAGTTTCTTTCCGGAAAGCTTCTTCTTGATGAGCCACACGCTTTCCGGCTTTTGCACTTCCTCGACATGCAACACGGCCTTGTCTTTGACGCCAAGCTTTTTCGCCGACTCTGAGAAGAGGCCGATGCTGCCTCTGCCGAGCAGTCTCGTGTCATTGTCAAGCGTCGCGATGATGCTGGTCTTGCCCGCGCTGATTTTCAGCCTCGTCCCCGGATGCCAGTCGTGCTCTACAGTATCTTGCAGCGTCATGGCAACGATGGCTTGCCTGCCAGTGGAGAGCGGAAGGATTTTTGCCTTGTACTTCATGACCTCTTTCCCGCACAGGGGGTTTAAATACTTTTGTGCAGCTTGCTCACGAAGAAACCTTCACTGTCATTATCCTGGGGGTGGATGCGCAGGCAGTCCTGCACGGCAGGGCTGATGGTGAGCTTGTCGAACTGCAGGACGGGCTTGCTGCGTTTTATTTCGAGGATGATGGGCTGCAGCCGCATGTCGTGATGCTCCGCAAGGAATGCGCTGACGACCGCCTCGTTCTCTTCCGGTTCGAGCGTACACGTCGAGTAGACGAGCGTCCCTCCTGGCTTGAGTACCTTGTACGCATTCCTCAGAATGTGCAGTTGCACTTTTGCCATCTTGCTCACGAGGTTCGGGCTCCACATCTGCAACGTCTTGAGGCTTTTTCGTATCGTGCCCGTCCCCGAGCAGGGCGCATCGACGAGAATCCTGTCGAACTGCACTCCTGCTTTTGGAAATTGCGCCGGCTGCATGAGAGTGATGATGTGATTGTGCAGCCCGCACCGCTGCAAATTCACACCCAGAGGTTTGAGCCTGCTCCCCTGCACGTCGTTGCAGACGAGCAATCCTTCATTATGCATGTACTGCGCTATCTGTGAGCTTTTGCTGCCCGGTGCTGCGCACACGTCAAGGATGAGCTCGCCTGGCCGTTGGTCGAGGACGAGGGGCGGGATCATGCTGCTTGCATCTTGGACGTAGATGTATCCCAAAACGTGCTCGAGCAGGTTGCCGATGTCGAAGCGTTTATCTCCTTTTGCCTCTATCCAGAATCCTTCCTTGCACCACGGCACCTGTTTGAGAATCCACCGTGGCTCAAGCCTCTTCTGCAATTCCTTGATGCTGATTTTCAGCGTATTGACGCGGATGGCCTTGCGCTGGTAGGAGAGCGAGTAGTTGAGAAAGAGCTCGTAGTCTTTGCCGAGCAATGCCTTGTAGCGCTCAACGAAGAGCGGTTTAATGTCGACGTGTTGAGGAATTGGCTCTAACTCCATGTTCCTCACAAATCCTCTCTGCTCATAAATTTTGTCATGTACGGACCTTCCAACGTATATCCTAACTTGCGATAATATGCTCTAACACCGACGCCAGAAATGATGATCATTTTTTCCTTGCCGTCTCTGCATGCCAGCTCCTCTGCTTTTTCCATCAGCATCTTACCGAAGCCTTTGTGCTGCGTTTCCTTCTCCCCTCCCTGTGTGCCGAGAGTGACGGCGCTGCCGTACACGTGCAGTTCCCTGATGAGCGCGCTCTTCTCAGTTATTTCTGGGCGCAATGCAGCAGACGGATAGCGCATCCTGGCAAAGCCGAGCAGCCTATCCTTTTCGTCCTTAATCGAGATGAAGAGCTCCTTGCCGTCTGAGGCGTCATACGGGATGATCTCGAACTGCCACGCTCCAGAAATTTTTTTCCCTTTTATTTCTCGACAGCGAATGCACTGGCAAGTCCATCCGTGATCACGCATGAGCGCATCAACATCCTGCCGAAGATTTGTTTTCTCGACGCCAGCAACCGTCCTGTACGTGGGAATATCTCGCTGGATGCGCATGATCCTGCAGTATCTCGGCACGATACACTTGAGTTCTGCGATGCGCAAGGCCGCCTCTCGTGCATCGATGGGTGTGTACTGTCCTCTCTTGAACTGCTCGTACAGTGGAGTTCCCGGCATGACCATGCACGGATACAGTTTCAGCATGTCTGGCCGGTATGCAGGATTCTCAAAAAGCGCCTTCATCCCGGCAATATCCTTCTGCCCATTCTCGGCTAGTCCAGGAAGTCCGGGCATGTAGTGCACGTTGATCTTGAAGCCAAGATCCTTGAGCTCCTGCAGACAGTGTCGTGATTCTTCGTCAGTATGGCCGCGGTTGATAGCATGTAGTACGTTGTTGTAGATGCTTTGGATACCGACTTCCACGCGGGTGCAGCCGTACTGCAAGAGATCGTTGCCTACGGCCAATCTGCCCCAATCCGGTCTTGTCTCTATCGTGAGGCCGATGCATTTGATGAACGCGCGTTCATTGCTGTGCTGCTCTTCTTCGAGCAGAGCCTGCCTTGCCTCCTTGAGCAGTAGCAGCTTCTGGTGGATACGTGTCGTCCTGTCTCCATCCCCGACGCTGCCGGGAAGCTCGAAGAATGTCTTGAACTTCTCGAGAAGCAAATTTCCCTGCATGTCAAAAAATTGCTGGGAGAAGTCATTCATGGCCTGGTAGCACATGATAATGAACTTGTCGCGATAGTCTTTATCGTATGCGGGGAACGTGCCGCCCATGATGATGAGTTCGACTTTCTGCGGACTCTGACCGAGGACAATATACTGCTCGAGACGGTTCATGATTTGCAAGTACGGATCATACCTGTTACGAATTGCCCGCAGGGTAGCGGGCTCTTTGCCCGTGTAGCTTTGCGGGACATCACCAAATGCAGAACCAGTCCCTCCCGGGCACATGATACATCTGCCGTGCGGGCAATTGTCCGGCCTGCACATGATGGCAACAACCGTTACTCCGGAGATGGTTCGTGTCGGCTTCGTCGTCAGCACGTTCTTGAGCAGTGCATATTCTTCCTGTGTTGCATGCATGAGCACGGTTATGTCTGTCGGCAATGCAGCAGCACCGTACTGCTTCGCCAGGTCTTGCTTGATTCGTGAGACGTCATCTTTTTTTGGCTTGCGCTCGAGCAATGCAGTGATGATTGCTCTGATGTACGCATCGTGCATGCATTGATAGGTGCGATGTATTTTTTAAATTGTATGCATTGCAGGTTAATTGCGGATCATAACGATACTTTTTTATAATCCTTGGCAGACTGGCACAGCATGGATATCATTCCTGCAGTGGTTCTTTTTGTGGCATTGCTCATCAGCACCATCATTGACATTCGCACGCGGGAAGTGCCTGACCTCTTGAGCTTTTCTCTCGTGTGTTTCGGCATCTTTTATGCTATTGCCAAATCACTCATCATGTTGTCGTGGATGCCTTTTCTCATTATGCTTGTCGGCCTTGCTGCTGGACTGCTGGTTGCCGTACTGATGTACTACACGGGACAGTGGGGTGGTGGTGACAGCATGCTCATCATGGGTGTTGGCAGCGTGATCGGTCTCTGGTTTGAACATCCTGACTTCTTGACGTTTCTCGTGAACTTGCTCATTGGCGGCGCAGTGTATGGCATCTTCTGGAGCATAGGACTTGCCATCAAGCACAGGAAGACCTTTTTTTCAGCGCTGCACGCATACACGAGCACGCCACGCATGCTGCGAATCAGGGTGAGCGTTCTTATACTCGTCATTATCCTACTCGCTTGCGCATTCCTGCTCTTGCACGACACTGCACGACTCATCCTCATCGCCTGCACAGCAGTGCTCTACGTGCTCTACATCCTGCTCATCTTCACGCGACTCATTGAACGAACAATCATGATAGTTGCACTTCCCGTGCGTAAGCTCACCGAGGGTGACTGGCTTGCGGAAGAAATTCTGGTGCAGGGAAAGCGCATAGGAAAGACGGGAGTAACCAAACAACAGATTGCCCTGCTCAAGAAAAAAAGAAAGACCGTGCTCGTCAAGATAGGCATTCCCTTCGTGCCGAGCTTCCTCATAGCATTGCTCGCCTACCTTGCTCTGGGTAATTGGCTCGTGTTATGGTAGTCGCAGCAAGTGTCTTAGGCGATTGTCCTGCGGAGGTTTCCACGGCGTGTTCTTTGCTTGCTTATCTGTGGGTGTATCTTCGGGAAGAGATTGGCTATCCGGTATGTCCTGTTCAGGGGAGGGTTGTTCTTCAGTGGTTATTCCTCCGCTCTCGTCCATGACGTACGTCTCCTCTTTCGGCTTGTGCCCCGGAATGTTGCCTTCCAGCTCGGCGGTCAGACGAGAAAAGCTCTTCTCGAACACGTCAGCAGGCAGTTGCTGCGGTGGCCATTGCAGGTTGAGATTGTCCGTCTTCCATCGTGGGATGATGTCGATGACGATATGTCCCACGTCCTGCCCTGCAGGGATGCCGTTCCTCACGAGCAGGTTGGTGCCGTGCGCCTGCAGACTATCGAAGAGCAGGCTCGAGATCTTGTTTGCCGCCCCGAACAGCACACTGAGCTCTTCTGCAGAAAGCTCTTCCAGGATGACATGATGTTTTCGAGGAGCGAGGATGAGGTGCCCTGGCAAGAATACTTTTTTTGGAAGCAGGACGGCAAATGCATCGCTGACGAAGAGCGCGTCATTCTTCATGCGTTCGCATAGCTCGCACGTCATGTGAACAACCCCGCAATGTCATCAAGACTGTCATCGGTGAGCTGCGCGGCTGGCTTTGGCGCAGGTGCTGCAGGAGTGTTTGGCGGAGGTGGCGGCATTTTTTTCTCGGTTATTGGAGGTGGTTGGCCGAACGTGCGTGCGAGCAGCGCAGGAAGGACGCGTTTGAACTCCTGTGCTTGCGCATCAGGGAGCTGCTTGTCCGGCACGGGCAGGATGTTATCATTCTCAGACCGAGGGATGACATGGAAGAGGAAATGCGGGCTTCGCTGGCCTGCAACTGCGCCGTTCGCAAGAAAGAGCGTCGTGCCTTGCGTGTCGAGCGCCCGCAGCATGGCGTTGCTCACGTGCTGCGCGACAAGGAAGAGCTTTGCCATGACCTCCTCGGGAATCTGCGGGAGAAGTGCATAATGCTCTTTCGGGATGACGAGGACGTGGCCTGGCGCTGCGGGATTGATGTCGAGGATGCACAGCACGCTCTCATCCTCATACACGATTTTGCTCTGCACTTCTTTGGCAATGATCTTGCAGAACAGGCAGTTCGCCTTCTGGTATGCGGCGAGTTCCTCAGGAGACATCTGCTCTAATTCTTCCTCAGTAGGCATGTACCTGTCCAATATCGTGCCTATATAAAGTTTCTCACCGTTTCACGCATGCGTAATGACGAATATTTATATAGTGTGCATCTGCAAAAAGACCCATGCCATTTCACGATGTGGGCGTGCGGGAAGCATTACAGCTGTGCAAGACCAGCGAACAAGGGCTGTCATCCGCAGAAGCCAGTGCACGCCAGGCGCAGTATGGCCTGAATGAGATCGTGCGCATGCAGAAGACGAGCATGCTGCGCATCTTTTTTGCGCAGTTCAAGAACGTGCTCATCCTACTCCTACTTGCAGCAGCGCTCATCAGTCTTTTCTTGGGAGAGATTGCAGAAACTGCAGCAATGCTGTGCATCGCGCTCTTCTCGGCAATCCTCGGCTTCTTCCAGGAATACCGTGCAGAAAAAGCAGTCGAGGCGCTCGAAAAACTTTCTTCTCCGAAAGCGACGGTCTTTCGGGATGGCAAGCCGACCATCATTCCCGCCAAGGATCTCGTGCCTGGTGACATCATCCTCCTGGAAGAGGGAGATATCGTCCCTGCGGACGTCCGTCTTATCGAGGAGACGCACTTGCAGATAGATGAGGCATCGTTGACCGGAGAGAGCTTGCCTTCTGAAAAGATGACGGGCATGCTGCCCCTGAACACGCCCATCGCAGACCAGGAAAACATGGCGTTCAAGGGGACAACCCTCACGTATGGCAAAGGCAAGGCAGTAGTTGTTGCAACGGGCATGCAGACCGAATTTGGGAAAATAGCGACGACGCTGCAGGAAAGCAAGGAAACCAAGACGCCCCTGCAAAAGAAGTTCGAGCAGCTCTCGAAAGAGCTCGGCATGACGGCAGTCATACTCATCATCATCATTTTTGGCATTGGCATGTTGCGTGGCAGCATGTCTACTGCACAAATGTTGCTCGTCGCGCTCAGCCTCGCCATCGCTGCCGTGCCCTCTGCGTTGCCTGCCATTGTTACCGTGAGTCTTTCTCTCGGGGCGAAGGTGCTTGCCCAGAAGAAGATGATCATCAAGAAATTGCCTGCTGCCGAAAGCTTAGGGAGCATAACGTACATCTGCACGGACAAGACAGGGACGCTGACAAAGAATCAAATGACGGTAACAAGACTGTTTGTGCAGGGTGAGACTATAGCGGTGAGCGGCTCAGGCTACGAACCCACTGGCCAATTGTCCATTGGCGGGAAACAAGTCGATGCAAAAAAAATTGTCAAGCTCGCCCTTGCTGGCACGTGCTGCAATAATGCACGCGTTGTTCGAGGAGAGAGCCAATGGGAACTCATCGGCGATCCCACGGAAGGGAGCTTGCTCGTCCTCGCACGAAAAGTGAATGTGGCTATTTCCGAGACGCTCTCGAGAATAGAGGAATTCCCGTTCAACAGCACGAGAAAGATGATGAGCGTCATTTACGAAGACAAGCGAACGGGGAAGCGAGAAGCGTATGTCAAGGGCGCTCCGGACATCATCCTGAACAAGTGCACGCACGTCCTGATGCATGGCAAGATTGTCCCGCTCACGTCGCGTCTCAAGAGGGTGTTGCTTGCGAAGAATGAGGACTTTGCGGGACAGGCGTTGCGTGTCCTCGCACTCGCGTACAAGCCCGTGAAGAAAGGAAAGTACAAGGTTGACCTCGTGGAGAAAGATCTCATTTGTATAGGGCTTGTCGGCATGATCGATCCGCCGCGCGAGGAAGTCAAGGATGCCGTACAGCAGTGCAAGCAGGCGAGCATACGCGTCATGGTCATCACGGGAGATCATGTAGTCACGGCAAAGGCAGTTGCCAAGCAGATAGGCCTCTTCGATGAAGGGGATCTTGCCATCACGGGAGAGCAGCTTGACGCCATGAGCGAGGAAGAGCTCGAGGACAAAATCCACGACATTCGCATCGTTGCACGGGCCATGCCTTTGCAGAAATTGCGGATTGTGACCGTGCTCCAGAAGAAAGGGGAAATCGTTGCCATGACGGGTGATGGCGTGAATGATGCGCCTGCGCTCAAGCGTGCGGATATCGGCATCGCCATGGGTTCAGGAACCACTGTTGCGAAGGAAGCGGCGAAGGCGACGATAACCGATGATAATTTTGCGACGATCGTGAACGGCATCGCTGAAGGCAGGAACATCTATGACAAGATCATCAAATCAGTTCGGTATTTGCTGTCCTGCAATGCAGGAGAGATTCTGAGCGTGCTGCTCGCGCTTGCGCTTGCATTCCCTCTGCCCATGATACCTTTGCAGATACTGCTCATGAACCTCATCACGGATGGATTCCCTGCATTAGGGTTGAGCAGGGAAGAATCAGAACAGGACATCATGATGCGGACTCCGCGCAATCCAAAAGAACAGCCCATCTCGGGAGCGCTGCTTGGCTTGATTGTTCTTTTTGGCATGGTCATGAGCATAGGAACATTGTATGTGTTCGTCAAAGCCCTGCCTCTCGGAGAAAGGTATGCGCACACCATGGCGTTCACCATGCTGGTCATGTTCCAACTATTCGCCGTCCTAGGAAATAGGTCCATGAAGCCGTTCTCGAAAGTGAATCCGTTCACGAACAAGTGGCTGTTCTTAGGAATCACGGCATCGTTCTGCGTGCAAGTACTGGTGATGTACATTCCGTTCTTGCAGCACATCTTCGGCACGACAGGATTGAGCCTGAATGATTGGCTGGTCATAACAGGCATAGCGTTGTTTGGCCTGTTCATCATGGAATTGGCCAAGACCGTCATGAGCGTGCATGAGAAGAAACCGCACAGCTCCCACGTGTGAGCTGGTGCAAGGCAGTGTATGCGCGCGGCGTGTCCTCTTCTCTTACGAGAAACGTCATTTCTGTGAGAGTGGAGACGACATCGATGATGGTGACATTGTCCCAATTCAGTGCCCTGCTGGCAAGATAGAACAGTCCGAGCATGGTCGTGCTCTCTTCAGGCAAGGTAATCGAGATGCTGCTCAAAGAACGGATGACTTTCTTGATCAGCCGTGCAGGGAATTGCTTGAGGATCGCCCTCTCGTGCCGTGCGTTGGTGATGATCATGACCTCATGCTGTCCTTGCGTGACGGTGAGAAAATCCCCTTTTTTCAAATCGATGATGCCGTACAATGCCTGCATGTGCAATTGTACTTCGGGATGCTTGTAGATGGTTATCTCGATGAGGTCAGAGCGGATGCTCAGATCAGATGGGGGGAATGCTTGTTGAAGCAAAGGTCTTGTCTTGATGCGCTCGGTGTGGCGGCGTATTGCCATGTTTGCTGCGGAGAATTTTATTTTTTTCTTGAGCGTCTTCTCGATGTGGGGCAGCAGGTACTCTGCTAGCGCTGCATTGTTGACGAGACCTCGGGAGAGCGTCTCTTCGAGGAAAGGATGTTCGTCTAACCAGTCATGCACTATCTGCGCTATTGTTGCCATTGTTGCTGTACGCATACCTGCTTTATATATCTTTACATTCTCTAATAATTTTGTGAATTATTTTACATAAAGTTAATAGTGTCTCTTCCGTTCCATTTGTGCATGAACATCTCCATACTCGCAGCAGGACTCCTTGTGGCATTAGGCGATGTGCTTTTCGTCATCTGGGCAAGACAAGGGCAACCTCTTGCTTTCGTCATAGGTTTGCTGCTCAACATCGCAGGCATCCTCTGTTATGCGCAGAGCATGCGCACCCTCTCCGCTGGCGTGGCAACGACCGTTTATCTCGGGCTGAACATCGTGCTCGTCAGCATAGCAGGTCTGACATTAGGAGACCACATCAAAGCATCAGGACTGCTCGGCATGGCCGCCGTTGCTGTCGGCATAGTCCTCCTCCAGGTGTGAACATGCATGCACGACACGCGACAACAGATGATCTGCATCTTCTCGAGCAGCTCGTAAGCGAAATTCCTCCTGAAGAGGAATTGCTCTCATTCAACAGGCAGAATTATAGGGAGTTGGTTGATCATCAAAATGTGTGGGTCTTCCTCTATCTCGACGGAAATGACGTCTTCGGCATGGGATTGCTCAAAAGGGACGTTCCTGTCTCCTTTGTGCACAACAAACACATCTACACGAAAGGCGAGAACGGTGTGCGTGTCGTGAACAATCCGAACTACGGAAAAGAGGAGTGCATCGACCGTAACATGTACATAGGTGGTGCGTGGATAAGGCCAGCATATAGGGGCAATGGCCATTACACGTACATGTTCAGGCACAGGTTTGAATACGCACGTATGCAGACGACAGAATCACACGATGGGATGCAACGCGCAATCATCACTGAGCCTTTCGGCAGCTGCTCACGCACAGGCCAAGGAGAACGGGACGTGCCACGAAAGAGCAGCCAGGCCGTGTATACGGTAGCATTGAATCATGGATTCGCGCACGTCGGTTACTCAAAAGAGTGGGATCAAGGGCCGACGCTGCTTCTACCGCAATAGCAAGAAGGTAACGTAAGCAATGTAGAGCAGGACAAATAACGCCCCCTCCCAGCGGGTAATCTGGTGCGGCTTTGGATAGAGCAAAAAGACGAAGAGCAGCAGTGTTGCGCCGAGCAGGAGGATGATGTCAAGCACAACGCTCGCGCTGATGGTGATGGGTGTGATCAGGGTGGTTATGCCTAGAATGAAGAAGATGTTGAAGATGTTGCTTCCTATGATATTGCCCACTGCGAGATTGTGTTCTTTGCGCATCATGGCAATGACGCTCGTTACCAATTCGGGAAGACTCGTGCCGACTGCCACGATGGTGGCGGATATGATGTACTTGCTCAATCCGAGGAGCTGGGCGAGGAACACTGCTCCGTCGACAACCCATTTCCCGCCCAGGAAGAGCATGGCAAGCCCGAGAATGATGAACAGCATGCACTTCCACAACGGCAATTGCTTGACGGGAATGTCTTCGTGCTTCTTTGTCGTGAGTGCCAATTCGATGACGTAATAGACGAAAATGCTGAAGAACAGCAGCAAGAGCAGGCCCTCGAAGCGGAAGATGGTGCTGCTGACATTATCCAGTCGGTGTGCCAGGGAAAAGACGAGCAGCACGAGCACGGCGACGAATGCAAAGGGGATTTCTTTCCAGGTCGTGGTGCGTGTCACCCGTATGCTCATAATCGTGGCGCTGATGCCCAGGATCAGTAGGATGTTGGAAATGTTGCTGCCGATGATGTTACCTAGGACGATGTCACCATTGCCCTGCACTGCAGCAAAAAGGCTGACGATGAGCTCGGGCAGGCTTGTTCCAAACGCAAGGATGGTGAGGCCGATGACAAGGCTGGACATGCCGAGCCGTTTCGCCAGGCTGGATGATCCGTCGATGAGCCAGTTGGCTCCCTTGACGAGCAAACCTATGCCGATGATGAACAAAATGAGTTCAAGCATGCGGTTCAGTGTATGCCTGGCGCATTATAAATCTTTGCACAAACTTTTTAAGCATTCGCCGCACTCAGTCTGTTGGTGGCAGAAAGCACGTTACTTCCCATCATTCTTGGCATGGTCATTGTCGTTCTCGGACTAGCTATGACGCTGCGCTTCTTCAAGCAGCCGTACATTATTGCGTACATCCTCGCAGGAATTGTTGCTGGACCCGCGGTGCTCAAGCTGGTGACGGATGTACAGTCGCTCAATGAAGCAGGAAACATAGGCATCATCATTCTTTTGTTCTTTCTCGGTATGGAAGTTTCTTTACCACAGCTCATTGCTAAATGGCGTGTCAGTATTTTGGGTACGATAGCGCAGATTGTGATAAGCGTGCTGGTTATGCTCGGACTGGGGCATTTCCTCGGATGGGATGTTGCGCGTAGTGTGCTCTTCGGCTTTGTCATAACTATTAGCAGCACTGCTGTCATCCTGAAAATTCTGGAAGAACGCAACGAGCTCAAGACGAGAATAGGTCAGAACGTACTGAGCATAGCGCTGGTGCAGGACATCGCGCTTGTTCCTATGCTTTTGCTCTTGACGTTTCTCGGAAAAGGGGTGCTGAACCCGGAGGATGTCCTCTTGCCCATTATCGGCAGCGCGCTCATCGTTGGATTGCTCATCCTCATCCACAGGAGACAAGGTTGGCACGTGCCGTTCGCAAAATTCATACGAGGCGATCATGATTTGCAGGTGTTCATGAGCATCATTCTTTGCTTGGGTATAGCTGCCATTTCTGCGTTCTTTGGTCTAAGTACTGCGTTCGGAGCATTCATTGCAGGAATCATCGTCGGCACGGCAAAGGAGACGGGATGGGTGCGCACGGCGTTGCATCCGTTCAGGGTCATCCTCGTCGCTCTTTTCTTCATGTATGTGGGTATGCTGATTGATGTGCACTTCTTCTTCATCAACTTAGGAACGGTGTTGTTGCTGGTGCTTTTCGTCTTCGTGCTGAACACATTTATCAACGCAATCGTATTGTATTTCCTTGGCGATACGCTTGGTGAGAGCATCTATGCGGGAAGCCTCCTTGCGCAAATCGGAGAATTCAGCTTCCTTTTGGCAAGCATAGGTCTTGTTTCGGGATTCATCTCCTCCTTTGATTATCAGCTTATCGTCTCCGTCATTGCTTTGACGCTGCTGTGCAGCCCATTCTGGATACTGCTCGTGCGACGCGTCCTGTTATTCCTTCCTTCCTCTCTGCGGGAGACTAAACTCAATAAGTAAACATAGAGCGGGCTTTTCCTGTGATTTTGACTGAGGATGGCGTGCAGTTTTTTCCCCGCCATAACATTTATAAACATCTGCTTTTTTCCGAAACGTAGCCAATGAGTGATGAGGCGCTCACGTAAGTGGGTTGCCGAACGAGGTGTTTCTGCACCGGAGGTTTACCATGGCAAATGCATACGAGGCTATAGAGCTTGCAAGGAAATCCGGCAAGATCAAGAAGGGAGCTAATGAAGTCACGAAGGCAATCGAGCGAGGGACTGCAAAACTGGTCGTATACGCAAAGGACGTAACGCCTCCAGAAATAATCATGCACCTTCCGCTGCTCTGCAAGGACAAGAACATTCCCTGCACGGAAGTCCCCAGCAGAGAAGAGCTCGGCGCGGCAGCAGGTCTTTCCGTGCCAACCGTAGCGGTTGCTATCGTCCAGGAGGGCGATGCGAAAGAACTTATCGCTGAATTTCGAGGATGAGCAGGATGGCTGACGACAAGAAACCAAATGCGAAATCGGAAGGCAAGCCCGAAGGCAGGTCAGAAGGGAAGCAGGAAGGCAGGCGGCCAGACACCCGAAGACCGCAAGACAAAGCCGAGACGAAGGGAACCGTAACGTTTTCCTTCGCCGTTCCCGCACGAGTAGAAGAAGTCATCGGCAGGACGGGCACGAGAGGAGAGGCGACGCAAGTGGCCTGCAAGATCCTCGATGGTAGGGACAAGAACAAGATCATGCGCAGAAATGTCAGGGGTCCTGTACAGCCTGGCGACATCCTCATGCTGCGAGAAACGGAAATTGAAGCACGGCCGCTCAACAAGATGGGCAGGTCGAACACGTAAGGTGAGATCATGAAATGCAGTTTCTGCTCGCACGACCTCGATCCCGGGACGGGAAAGATGTTTGTCAAGAAAGACGGCAGCATCATCTACTTGTGCAGCAACAAATGTGAGAAGAACATGTTCAAGCTGGGAAGGAAATCCTATAATATCAAATGGACAAAGCAATATCACGAGGACAAGGATGCGGTCAGACAGGGAAGGAAAGTGAAGCAGACCCTGAGGAAGAAGGCGCCTAAGGCAGAAAAGGCAACAGAAAAGACCGAGGAGAAAGCATGATTCAGAAAACGCTCGTTCTTCTGAAGCCTGATGCTGTCGAGAGAATGCTCATGGGCAGGATTATCCAACGTTTCGAGGATGCGGGACTCAAGACTATTGGCATGAAGATGATCTGGGTCGATCAGGAGTTCGGCAAGAAACATTATTTCGATCTAGGCGAGCGGCATGGCGAGCGCGTCCTGAAAAGCATGGTCGAGTATCTGATGTCAGGACCCATTGTTGCTATTTGTCTTGAAGGGATCAATGCCGTCGAGGTCGTTCGCAAGATCGTCGGCAGCACCTATCCCAATGAAGCGCCGCCAGGAACGATTAGGGGTGACTTCGGGCACATCAGCAAAGACTATGCGAACGCACAGAACAAGCGCGTGAGCAACCTGATCCATGCATCAGGGAACAGCAAGGATGCAGAATACGAGATCCCCTTGTGGTTCACGGCAAAAGAACTGCACGACTACAAGACCGTGCACGACTTGCACGTCAGATGAATATACATGATTAAGAGTAATTGGTGAAAGTATGGGAGAAAAAATGGTTGAGAAGGTTGTCCGCATCATGGGCAAACCAGAGAGCATTCGGAACATTGCGACCTGTGCGCACATCGATCACGGCAAGACGACGTTCTCTGACAACCTCTTGTCAGGAGCCGGCATGATGTCTGAGGAGCTGGCAGGAAAGGCGCTGCAGCTCGACTTTCACGACGACGAACAGGCACGAGGCATAACCATCGATGCATCATCCGTGAGTATGGTCCAAGAGCATGAAGGCCAGGAATATCTCATCAACCTGATAGACACGCCAGGGCACGTCGACTTCGGAGGAGACGTGACAAGGGCCATGCGCGCAGTCGACGGAGCGATCGTTTTGTGCTGTGCCGTCGAAGGCATCATGCCGCAGACGGAAACCGTGCTCAAGCAGGCATTGCGCGAGCGGGTGAAACCCATATTGTTCATCAACAAAGTGGATAGGCTCATCAAGGAAGTCCAGCTGACTCCTGAAGCGATGCAGCAGCAGTTCATCAAGATCATCACGCACGTCAACAAGCTCATCATGGACATCGCAGAACCTGGTCTTGGTGAGAAGTGGCAAGTGAACGTGCAGGACGGTTCTGTCTGCTTCGGCTCGGCATTTCACAACTGGGCATTGTCCATCGACTACATGAAGAAGAAAAACATAACGTTCAAGCAGATCATCGATGCCTACCAGAATGATACGTGGAAGGAGCTCAAGAAGCTCGCCCCTTTGCACGAGGTCATCCTCACGAGTGTCATCAAACACCACCCGTCTCCCTTGAAAGCGCAACAGTATCGCATCCCGAAGATCTGGCACGGCGATGTGGAGAGCCAATTCGGCAAGGATCTGAAAAGCTGCAATCCGGCAGGCGTCCCTGCATTCGTCATCGTGAAGGTTGTTATTGATCCGCAGGCAGGAGAGATCGCCGCAGGAAGGCTGTTCTCAGGCACGTTGCATAAGGGAGACGCGGTCCGCCTGAACATTGCGAAGGCTGATGTGCGCGTCCAGCAGATCTACATCTACAACGGTGCGAAGCGAGAGATTGTCGATGACGTCCCTTGCGGGAATATCATCGGCGTTGGCGGATTGCGAGGAGCGTATCCTGGAGAAACCGTGACCATAGGCGAGCAGGAAGCATTCGATCCTATCAGACACATCTTCGAACCCGTCATCACGAAGGCCATCGAGGCGAAACGGCCTTCTGACTTGCCTAAACTCATCGAAGTGCTCATCCAGGTGGGCAAGGAAGACCCTTCCGTGCAGATCGAGATTAACCAGGAGACAGGAGAGCACCTCATGCACGGCATGGGAGAGCTGCATCTTGAGATCATCGAGAACAGGATAAAAACAGAGAAAGGCGTCGACATCCAGACCAGCCCTCCCATCGTCGTCTATAGAGAGACGGTGAACAGGAAGACACCTATCGCTGCTGAAGGAAAGTCTCCGAACAAGCACAACCGGTTCTACTTCATCGCGGAGCCGCTCACGCCAGAGTTGAAGCAAGCTATCAAGGAAGGCAAGATCCCTGAAGGCAGAGTCAAGAAGAAGGACGTCAAGGAGATGTGGGAAGTGCTCGAGGCAGCAGGCATGGACTCCAAGGAAAGCAGGAAAGTCCGTGACGTGTACAACGGCAACATCTTCGTCGATGGAACGAGAGGAGAAGTGCACATGCAGGAAGTCATCGAGCTCATCCTCGACATGTTCGAGGAGGTCATGCGCAAAGGACCGCTCGCCAACGATCCGTGCATCGGCATCAAGATAACGTTGGATGACGTGAAGCTACACGAAGATGCAATCCATAGAGGTCCAGCACAGGTCTATCCTGCCGTGCGTGACAGTATCAGGCTGGCCATGCGATCAGCAGGCGCCATGCTCTTCGAACCAATCCAGACGTTGCTCATGGAAGCCCCCGTCGAGTTCATGGGAGAAATATCAAAGCTCGTCTCCTCGAAGCGAGGGCAGCTGCTCGAGATGAACCAAGAAGGCGTCCACATTAGTGTTAAAGCAAAGCTGCCCGTCGGTGAGATGTTCGGGCTGTCATCGGAATTGCGTTCGGCAACGGAAGGACGAGGTACGTTCTCTGTCGTCGACCAGACATTCGACAGGCTCCCTGAAGAACTGCAGTTCAAGACGATTGCGGCAATCAGGCAGCGCAAGGGCATGAAGGACGTCGAGGAAGAGACGGCAGAATAACTGCCTATTTATTGGTTTTATTGGTTTTTTTCTTTTTTTTCACTCCCTGTCCAGAAAAGATAACTTTATAAATACCCCGCAGTTTCTCACGCATATTTTCCTTATGCGAAATGAGAAAAGGGGGATATGGAGGTAAAGTATGGCACAGGCAAAAGAACACATCAACTTGGTATTCATCGGTCACGTCGATCACGGCAAGTCAACAACCGTCGGCAGGCTGCTCTTCGACACAGGGACGGTCTCTGAACAAGACATGAAGAAGCTCAAGGACAAGGCAAAGGAGCTAGGCAAGGCCGGCTTCGAATTCGCCTTCGTCATGGACAACCTCAAGGAAGAGCAGGAACGAGGCGTCACTATCGACCTTGCCCACAAGCGCTTCGAGTCAGAGAAGTACTACTTTACCATCATCGACGCGCCAGGACACAGAGACTTCATCAAGAACATGATCACGGGAGCATCGCAGGCGGATGCCGCAGTCCTTGTCGTTTCCGCAAACCCTGGCGATGGCGTGCAAGCACAGACAAAAGAACACGTGTTCCTTGCCCGGACGTTGGGCGTGCAGCAGGTCATCATAGCGGTTAATAAGATGGACATGGCAAAGTATGCTGAGCAGAGATTTAACGAAGTCAAGGAACAAGTATCTGCACTGCTCAAAACAGTAGGATACAAGCCTGACCAGATTCCTTTCGTGGCAATCGCAAGCTTCCCTGGTGACAACGTCGCCAAGAAGACAGAGAACATGCCCTGGTACAAAGGCCCGACACTGCTCGAAGCAATGAACCAGCTCAAGATTCCCGACAAGCCAACGCAGCTACCTCTTCGCTTGCCTATCCAGGATGTGTACAACATCACCGGCATAGGCGTTGTCCCTGTAGGCAGGATCGAGACGGGAATACTCAAGGTCAACGACAAGGTCATGGCCGTTCCCGGCAGAGAGGGCAAGGGCGTCCCTGGCGAGTGCAAGAGCATCGAGATGCACCACGAGTCCATGCAGCAGGCAGGACCTGGCGACAATGTGGGCATATCCATCAGAGGCTTCGGCAAGAAGGACGTGGCAAGAGGCGATGTCATCGGGCCTAGTGACAACGTCCCAACAGTGGCAACAGAATTCACTGCACAGATTGTCGTACTCAACCACCCTAGCGTCATAACGGTCGGTTACACGCCGGTCTTCCACGTGCACACGGCACAGGTGGCCTGTCAAATTACCGAAATCCAGAAGAAACTCAACCCGGCAACGGGTGAAGTGCTGCAGGAGAACCCTGACTTCATCAAGAATGGCGACGCTGCCATCGTGAAGCTCAAGCCTGTACAGCCTCTGGTTATCGAGACGCAAAAGACCATCCCGCAGCTGGCAAGGTTTGCCGTCAGAGATTCTGGCGCGACCGTGGCAGCAGGCATGTGCATTGACGTCGTCAAGAAACCTATGTAATTATTGTAATATTTTTTTTCATGATTCACGTCATGATTAATGGATAGTTATTCATGAGGCACGCACGATGCAGAAAGCACGCATAAAGTTAGCAAGCACCGATATCGACAAGCTGAATGCGACGTGTTCGTACATCAAGGACATCGCAGAAAAGACCGGTGTGGTCATGCGCGGCCCCATACCTCTTCCTACAAAGAAATTACGCGTTACTACGAGAAAGAGCCCGTGCGGCAATGGCACGGCGACCTGGGAGCGCTACGAGATGCGGGTGCACAAACGCCTCATCGATATCGCGACGGACGAACGCGCCTTGCGATTGGTCATGAAGGTGCACATCCCTGAAGGGCTCAATATTGAGATTGAAATGATCGATGACTGAATTCTTGCTCATGTGCAACGCTGAGCAGTTTTTTCGCAAAATACTTATACTTTGCATTATTGGAAGGAACATGGACATCCTGCGCTTCGGCACAGCGGGCATTCCGCTCTCGACACAAAAGCCATCAACTCTGACGGGCATAGCGCGAGTTCGCGAGCTCGGGCTGGACTGCATGGAGCTTGAATTCGTCCATTCCGTGAACGTCTCAAAAGAACTCGCTCCCGCTGTCAAGAAAACAGCGCAGGACAACGACATAATCTTGACTGCACACGGCCAGTACTATATCAACTTGAATGCGCAGGAAAAGGAGAAAATGCATGCGTCCATCCAACGCGTCCTGAATGCAGCGCGTATCCTGCACTTATGCGGTGGCTATTCCTTAACATTTCATGCAGGATTCTATCTTGGTATGGACAAACCTGTCGTGTATGACACCATCAAGAAAAACATGCAGCTCATCACGAAGACATTGCACGATGAAGGAAACAACGTGTGGGTCAGGCCGGAGACGACAGGTAAAGAAACGCAATGGGGAGACTTGCAGGAAATCCTGAACTTGTCTCGGGATGTGGAACACGTCATGCCCTGCATCGACTTCTCGCACCTGCACGCACGATACAACGGCAGGAACAACACGAAACAGGAATTCTCAGCGCTGCTCGGACAAGTGGAAAAGACGCTGGGCAAGGAAGGATTGCAGAACATGCACATCCACATATCAGGAATCAATTACGGCGAGAAAGGAGAGAAGAACCATCTCCTGCTCAAAGAGTCAGACTTCAACTACACAGACCTGCTTCTCACGTTGAAGTCATTCAATGTGCGAGGGTGCGTCATCTGCGAAAGCCCCAACATAGAGGGAGATGCAGTGCTGCTGCAAAAGACATTTGGAGGATGATACTATGCTGTCCTGTCTTAAGCCGAACAAGAAAAAACTCACCTGGGGACTCAGCCTAGCAGCTGCTATTTTTGTCGTGCTTTTCCTGATCGAGCTGCTTCTCGTCTCACAAAGTCCCTGTTTGTGTAAGGGCTCTGATTGCACGTGCGCGTCTTCATCATTTACTGCACAGGACGTTCCTTTGCTGCTGCTCAGCCCGGCATTCTTTGCCGCGCTCTTCTACATCATCTTCTACCCCGTCTACTCCTGTATTGAGCAGAAGAGATTACGGAAATGAACTACAGCAGCAACATGCGAGGGTCTGATGGAACAACTTGATGCGCTCTGGAAAGAGCTGGAAAGAGTGCATGCGAGCAACTATCCTGATCACGAACTCGTCCCTATCATCGGCAACGGACAAACGCACAAGCCGAAATGCATGTTCGTCTTCATCAACCCAACAGTAAGAAATATCAGTTCGGACAAGAATTGGCAAGGCCCCCGATATCCGTTCCTCGGCACGAAACACATATGGAGAATCTTCAGCAGGGCGGGACTTTTTGATGAACGGCTCCTTGCACGAATTGAGCAGAGTACGTACTGGTCCGTTGGTCTTGCAGAGGACGTGCTTGCCTTTCTCAGAAGAAAAGGGTTCTACTTCACCAACATCGTGAAATGGACAGGGCATGATGCTGCGCTTCCCGACGCGCAAAAAATAAAGATGTTTCTGCCCATACTTGAAAAAGAAATTAGCATTGTCAAGCCTGTGCACATCGTGACATTCGGCCTCATTCCTTTCGAATGGTTAGCAAAGCAAAAGATAAAACTTGCTGAGTATCACGTTGCTGCACTGCGCACAGCATCGTTGCAGCAGTTTTCCGTAACCATCGCGGGTCACGCAACAAAAATAATCCCTTGCTATTTTCCCATAGGAAGGGGAAACCCTCGAAGAGCCATTGATCTCTTGCAGCTTTTGCCTTGTGCGCGAATCCGTGCCACTCGCCAATGAGAAAAGTATTTATACTGGGAATGTCCGTAACACAGGTATGCTCTACATTCATACGCTCAAAGATTTCAACGTCCGTTCTGCAGACATCGAGGCGACGCCGCTCATCAGGGAGTTGAAGCAAAAGACGCCCCCTCCCTTCAGTGAAGAGCAGCTCTGGCGGCAGTTCGCACCGTATTTTGTAAGCGCTTCAGATAGGGAGATGATGGCGAATGCTCTGAAAATGCTCGGCCCCGTCATGCAGGACGTACGCACGCTCATCGCCTTGAACAGCCCGACATATGAGGCCATAAACTTGCAGCGAGCGCTTGCCATGCTGGATGAGCTTCCACGGCCGCTCACGAACAATCTCGTCTTTGCAGAAGAGATAGCGCAGTGGCAGGACGGATTCAACAAAGAGGCTGCAACCATACTGAACGGCATTCCTGCGGCAAGGACGGAGGGAGAAAAGAAAGAGCTCGACCTTCGCCTGAATGGTATCTTCCAAAAACTCCTGCGACACGAGGAGTTCAGTTTCAACTACCAGGACATCATCCACGAGGGGCCACTCAACAGGATAGGGGACTTGCACGAATCGCTCAGCACAGGATTCCTCTTTCACGTGACATTGCAGGAACACTTGAGCAAGCAGACGTTCAACATTATTAAGGGAAGGATTCCCGTTCATGAATTGCAACCTGTTGAGAAGATAACCAATGACGTGCTGAGCATACAGCAAGGCATCCGTCGTGCGTATGAGGGAAATATGCGCATGATCGAATGGGCATTGCTTCTCTATGCGTACGTAAAATGGATGTTGAATAAGTGATATCATGAACTATCAAGGTATTCGAAACAACATGCGTGACTGGGTGTACGACCATTATCGTTGCATGCATTATGCACTAGACACTGCTGCCATTGTTGGCGGGGGATTGCTCATGTATACAGGACAGCAGTCCGATTCTTTCATCATCGGAGAGATCATGGTGGGTGTGGGCCTTGCCGATCTCGTCTCTACATTGTTCGCAGCACGTCAATACTTGTAGAACAAAGAATTCACGATTCTTCGTTGAGGAATCGCATGAGCGCAGCGTAGTATGTGGCGAGGCTGCGTACTTCAACATATTCGTCCTTGCCGTGATAGTTCGCCCCTCTCGGGCCGAAGATGACGGAGGTCATGCCTTTTTCTGAGGTGTATCTGAGGTCTGACGAGCCGTGCTCTTTCAGGAGAAGGCAAGGTTTTTTTGTTGTTGCCATGATGGTCTTCTGCAATTTTTTTATCATCCGATTATTCTTGTTCTTGAGGAGAGGGCTTGCCTCGATGGTCTCTATCTTGCAATCCGTCAGTTTACGTAGGCGAGAGAGGAGCTTCTGCGGCGTATTGTTCTCGGTGAATCGAATGTCGAGCGTCATCTCTGCACGGTCGGGAACTCTGTTTGGTGAGTTTCCTGCATGGATGGATCCCAGATTGAGGGTGTTCTTCCACCTGTCCTGAGGAGTGGTTTCGGGGAACGCTTTTTTTATGGCAGCGTATGCAGCAATGAGTTTCTCTGCAGCATTCTTGCCGAGCCAGGGCCTGCTGCCGTGGCAGGCCTTGCCGTGCGCAATGACCTTTATCCAGAGGACGCCTTTGTGAGCAATCGTGATGTCAAGCTGTCCTGGCTGCTTTGCCTGATTGGGCTCGGCGCCGATCACGAACCTTCCTCCGTATCCTTTCTTGATGAGAAAGCCCGTGCCGTCCATGCCACCTATTTCTTCATCGGCAACGATCATCAATCCCACATCTCCTGTGCTGTGCTGCATGGCGAGCATGCAGGCAGCGACGCCCGCTTTCATGTCTACGGCGCCTCTGCCATAGAGCCTGCCTGCTTTTATTCTTGGCAGGAATTGTTCAGGTTCGCCTTCCACCACGTCGATGTGACCGTTGAGCAGGATTTTTGGCCTTTTTGTCTTTCTGTTCGTTATGAACAGGCTCGGCTTGCCGTTATGCATGAATTTCCTGACGTGCTTGTTCTTGAAGTATCTGGCTATGAATTCCGTGCAGCGCTGCAGCTCTTCCGGATGTTCTTTCACGGTTTTGAACGTGATGAGTTTTGCCGTCAGTCTCGTGAGTTCGTCCACGCACTTGTGCTCGGTTGGGTTGTTTATAAAAATTATGAAAAAAAGGTTATTTTCCAATGAGGATGACGGCATCACCTTGCTCAATGTCGAGCGTGGAGAAGAGTGCTCTTTCTTCACGGCCGGGCGCGGGTGTATTGTCCATGAGCTGCCGGCCATAGACGCCCTTGCAGATCATCTCGTCGCTGCAGTCAGCGTATGCGTGAGCGATGTGCAGGGCATGCTGGTCGAGCTTGCCGTTTGGGAAACAGTCCCTGCCCGTTTCTTCGCATAATTTCCTGAAGGCATGCACCACGATTGGATTTTGTGTTCGGGTCATGATGATGTCGCTTGGCAGGTGCTGTAGCCTCAGCTTGTTGAGCTGTTTGTAGATGCGCTTGCCCTGCAATGCTCTCGTGAAAAGTGCGCTGCTGAAATAATTCACGTTCTCTCCTGCAAGCTTCATGCGGTGGTTTGTCGCGTAGCCGAGAACGTCAGTGCCTTTTTCGATGAGATATATCCTGTCTACACCCATCGTCCGTTCCCGGGTCTCGTCTAGAGGTGTGTACTTGTTGAAGGCGTCCGTGCTGATGTCATTCAACTGCCGTACGATGTGCTCCTGCTGTGCTGCAGGGATGTCTTTGGGGAGAAGCATTCGTACGTTGAACGCACCTATTTTACCGATAAAGTCCATCACACGAGTCCATGTTCTTCCTCCGCAGTCTGTGCTGCAATGGGGAGGAGGACGCGTGACTTCTTATATGTTATTGAAGTTTATTTGAATTCTATTAAGAAATAACCTTTATTTTTGAATATTATTCAATTTTTAGTGTTTTTGCGATAGTGTGCTTCTCTTTGATGCGTTCATACAGAAACGGGCAGGATGTCTTGATGAACTCCAGATAGGCAACGTCGAATTTCCTGAGCAGCGATGCCCGTCGTGCAGGTGTTGCCAGGGTCATGTGCGTGATGTTATTCAGGAGGTCAAGGCATTTGATGAGCTTCACTTCCTGCGGTGCAGCGTTGAGCTGCTTAAGATATGCACTGAATGCGACGTGCTTCTTCTCTTCCATCGTCGTCCCTTGCGCATCCTTCCATGCTGGTTTGGTCAGCGCTTCCACCCAAGATATGACTGGTGCGAAGTCTTTCGCAAATTGTTCCCTGTCCAAATGCGGATCGTCCTCGAGAACATCGTGCAGTAATGCAGTGGCGACGACTTTGTCTTTGTGTTCTCCCGTATAGTGCTCAAGGACGCTGCTCGTAACAGGATAGATGTGCTCTTCGAGATAGGATGCGCCACTATCTCGTTTGTGGTGCTCGTGGCTTCTCTTTGCCTGCTGCAATGCCTTTTCGACGAGCGGCGTAAGCAGGTGTTGTGCCGAAAGCAACTTGCGCAGTTTGGGTTCGTTAAGATGGGTGTTCATGGGTGTGCTTCGTTTTGACGTTTCAGCAGAGCAGCAATCTTTCGTTTAAACTTCGCTTTCGCAGTGATTGATTCCTTTTTTGCTACGGCAAATGCTTTTTTTTGGTCTTCATAGTCATTTTCTCTGCCTATTCTTCTCCAGATTTCTTCTTTGGTAAATCCTTGTTTTTCTAATTCCTGAGTCAGTGCACTCTCCTGAGCTCGATCCACCTTGTTAATGGTTGCTGTTCTGAAATCAGGAGAGTATATTTCAATGACAACACCATACATGACGGGAGGCTGGCCTCTCTTCTTTGCATAGAATTCTGACAATCGTGCTTTTGCTCGCATTGCTCGCGTGTCAAATGCTGTTTTCAACCAGGGAGGTATTTGCAGGGTATAGACTTCAAGGACATTCTTTCTGATGGCGTACTCTTTTTTCCGGAATGCTTTTCCAATAGGTGTTCCTTTGCGTATGTCTTTGTCGATGCGACGAACATCGGATGTCCAACTGGCAGAGAAGAACGTTATAGCAAAGGTTCTTGATACGTCCTTCACATCAGCAAGGTGCGCCAGTCGCATTTTTTCATTATGCACCAGAACAACAGCATGGATTGGCCCGTATTTTTCTTCAAGCACATCCGTATGTAGCCGATCGACTAAAGGGAAATGTTCCACAATTGATACGAGAAGTTCATGTTTATAAATGTGTGAGTTTTTATTAAACCGAACTATGTGTATTCTCTCTTACTACGCCGCGGCTCGGATTTGAACCGAGAAGCCCTTTCAGGCACAGAGGTTCGAGCTCTGCGCAATACCAGATTATGCGACCGCGGCAGCGGTGCACAGAATTATCTTCTCTTTAAAAACATAACGTTAATAAAACATGAAATTTTCTTAGGCAGCATGTCCTTGACCAAAGCGCAGCAGGAACGCACAAAAAAGTACAGTATCGTCGATGGCTGCGCAAATAACGTGCTTTACGGATTTGGGGAACAGTACATAACTCCTTTTGCGCTCAGACTGGGAGCACTCCCTTCAGAGATTGCCCTGCTCGGTTCTGTTCCCTCTTGT
Source organism: archaeon (assembly GCA_043806035.1). GTDB lineage: Archaea > Nanobdellota > Nanobdellia > Woesearchaeales > UBA9642 > JAZDHK01. The sequence continues at coordinate 6,086 of JAZDHK010000013.1, read as the reverse complement.
ATCGGCAGCTGTTTCCAATTATTGGGTGCGCGCCTTTCCCAACAGTGGACACGCAAGAAGCTCGTCACGCTCTTCGTATTTTTGCAAGCAGGTATGCTCTTGCCCCTCTTTTTCCTCCCGCTGCTCACGAAGAACATGCTTTTGCTCACCCTGCTTTTTGCAGTGTATCTTGTGTTCAGCAACATGACCCTTCCGGCATGGACGTCGTGGATGGGCCAGGTCGTCAGTGCGCATGAACGAGCAGTCTATTTCAGCAAAAGAGGAAAGTACGCCATTATCGCGATGGTGCTTTCCATTTTCGTGGCAGGCGTCATCCTGAACACGTTCGACAGCATGAACATATGGGTGGGCTTTGGCATTCTTTTTGGTATTGCGCTGCTCGGCAGATTGGTATCTTGGTTTTATCTGCTGAAGCATGATGAGCCGGAGATGGTCAAGGCGCCCGTGACCCCGTTCAGAGAATTCTTGGGCACGATCGCTAAAAACAAATTCGGAAGATTCGTGATCTTCAGGAGCCTGTTCTCATTCAGCGTTACTGTTGCAGGACCTTTCTTTGCCGTGTTCATGCTCAGAGATCTGCACTTCTCGTACGTGCAGTACATGCTCATAGTCATTCTCCCACTCGTCTTCAGGTCGTTGTCCATGCCGTATTGGGGGAGGAACAGCGTGAAATTCGGCACGAGGAACATCATGCTCGTGTCAGGATTCCTCATCAGCCTCGTTCCGTTCGGCTGGTTCATCGCCGGCCAATTCTTTTCACACACGAATTACGTCTTCGTATTCATCGTGTTTACTGAACTCATCTCGGGCTTTGGCTGGGCGGGCATGGAACTTACGACGTTCAATTACGTGCTGGAGAGCACGGGCAAGACGAACACGGCAGTTTTTTCTGCATATTTTAATGTTATTCTGGGCGTCGGTGTCCTGCTTGGTGGGCTGCTCGGGAGTTATCTTGTCAGCCACCTCACTCCCTTCCTTAACGTGAAAGTCATCCTGCTGGTCATGTTCATCTCGTTCATGCTGCGCTTCCTCTCCGTGTACCTGCTCATGCCCATCGTCAAGGAGCTCCGCATCAACAAGCGTATCCGCGAAAGCAAGCTCTTTCTCGAGCTTGCCGTGATGCATCCCGTCGAGTACACGCTCGACCAGACCTTGTACGTGCTCGATGTTGCTGAGAACAAAATAAAGGAAGTGGTGGGGACTGCAGAGGATGTTGCCGATGAAGTCACTACCTTCATCCCGCATCCTTCACAAGTTCCCATCATCAAGCACGCAATAATAAAAAAGAGAAAATAGCCTAATCGATGCTGAGCGAACGCATGATCTTATCGATTTTCTCGTTAAGCTCCTCTACTTGTTCACGCAATTCTTCAAGCTGATCCGCCAGATTACTATCGGGCTGCTCGTTCTTCGACTGCCTATCCTGCTTGCCAAAACAGTCATTGCAGTACACGGGCTTGTTGTTTCTCGGTTTAAAGGGGACTTTGCATGGCCTCTTGCACGCATCGCACGTCACTTCATGCATCTGCAGGCGATTGTCGAATCGATCCCGTTGAAATCCACTGCTCTTGAATCTTGAGCCGCCACGTGTTCCGAACTTTGGTTTTTTGTTGAAGTTTTTCATATAGTGCTCCTGTATTTTTCACAGATTATTCCTGGAGAAAGACGTCATCTCCGTGCATGCTCCGTCCGGGATTCGAACCCGGGTCACCGCCTTTCTATAAAACTCAGTGGGCTGCAAGCCCGCTTCCGTGCAAACTGAGGTCAGTTTTGAGAGGGCGGGATGATTGGCCGCTACACTAACGGAGCGATGCGGGCCCTAAGGGATTTGAACCCTTGACCTGTCGGTTACTTCATGAACATTTAGTTCAGTAAGAGCCGACCGCTCTACCAACTGAGCTAAGAGCCCTTGCGTGAAAGGACTGCTAGACCATTTTTAAATGTTGCTGTTATCGTCATGAACTTTAGCTGAGCAGGTAAATAAAATAAGTTATCTGATCTTTCGTGTATTTTTTAATTCTTTGCACGGGTGCCAGTCTATTTCTCGTCTAATAGGAATATTTATTAATGATCACTCATGAACAGTAACACTGAGCGCGTGAATTCAATATGAAATTAGAATCACAGATGAAGTTTTATCCTGATGGAGTTCATATAAATGTCTATAGAACACAAGATGGGCAACTAGTTGAAACAGCAGTATTTGGTGGTCCAGCGTACCACAAGACCATGATTTCCGTAAGTAGCCAAATAGGATGCCCCGTTAGATGTGATTTCTGCAAGGGAGGAGAAAGCAGATTCGTTCGCAACATCACCCCTGAAGAATACCTGCGACAAGTAGACGGCGCATTAGCAATTGAGAACAATGTTGAATGGTTCGATCAAAAAAAGGAAGTCAAAGTGTGTTTCACAAGAGCAGGAGAACCATTCCTGAACGAGCACACTCTTGACGGATTAGAAAGTATTGCTGAAGCATATCATCCTAGTTTTCAATTGGCATCAGTCATGCCAAATACGGAAATCTCCCGAAGACTAATAGAAAAGATGAAACAGTATCTTGCAACGTACGATGACTCTTTCCAGATTAATGTGTCAATGCATACATCAGATGAAGGAAAAAGAAAAAGAATGATGCACGATTATCCTGCTTTAATGAGCTTCATCGAAATATCCCAATTTGGCGAAGAATGGGTGAGTGCAATGCCTGCTCTGGTAAGAAGAAAAGTAAATCTCTCGTTTGTTCTGATGGAAGACAACGAGATTGATTTGAAAAAAATCAGGAAAATTTTCGACCCGAACTATTTTGCAATACGACTTGCGATTTACTTGCCAAACACAAGAGAAACTGCTGAAAGACATCCGGCATCTACAGAAGAAAGGATGGCTGAAAAAGCAGAGGAAGCAAAAACAACAGGATTTGATTGTATAGAATCAAGGCCAGGAAATATTGAACAAATATGGAACACCAGACCCTGGAGCGCGTTCACGATGTTGAGAAACACAGAATAAAAATAAGATCGCCGAAGAGGTACATGCGCAAAAATCGAACACCCTAAGCCGATAAACCGAAATCAAGTTCTAACGCCGCAGCTCTGCATCGGTGCGTTTGAGCGAAGCGGTCCTCAACCAACTCTTTTGTTTTCATAGTTTTATCGACGGTGTTTTTGAGTATTTAAATGATGCTCTTTTACAAAAAAACCATCCAATATGTATTTGTCATTTCATCAGCTGTAAGGGTTAGTAACGCATTGTAGTGTTCTGGGCTGTTTTTTGTGAGAGCGCATTCGTCCGCTTTGTGCAGCTTATCGAGGTACTCCGTTCTGTTTTTCTTCCGAATAATCAAAGGGGGATAGTCGTGCTTGAGAAGGAGATGGTTCATTATCATTCTTCCTGTTCTGCCGTTGCCGTCCATAAACGGATGGATTTTCTCGAATTTGTGGTGGAAAATGACGGCGAGGACGAACGGATGGAGTGTCTCCTTATTTTCTGAGTACCACTTGAGCAGGAGGTCCATGTCCGTCTTGACGTAAGGTGGTGGTGAGGCTTTGAAGCTTGCTTTGAATACTCGTACGTCTTCTGTCCTGTATCCTTTCCGTGAGTCGATGTTTTCCAGAAGACTGTCGTGAATGCCTGTTATGAAGTCGTGGGTGAGTTCCTTATTCTTCTCCTGGTAAAGTCTGTTGAATACTCTCTCGGTATTCTGCAAATCATAGATTTCCCGCAGGGATTTGTTCTTGGGCGTCAGTTGTTCCAACAGTAGATTCTGGGCTTGCTTTAGCGTTATCGTATTGCCCTCGATTCCTGTCGTGTTGAAGGCGAATTCTATCACGAACTGCTTGAGCGCTTCCTCTTGCGTTAGAGGGTTGAGATTGAGGAATTTCTCATGCCAGTGCAGCTTGCACGCCTCGATATTCTGGAGAGCTTCCTTGCTCAGATAGTCATCTAATCTCAGCTTCAAGTGCTTGACCTTCTCCAAGAAGAGGTTTACTTCCAGGAAGCGGTTTATCGTTCTGTACGTCTTCTTGATCTCCTCACTGTACTTCTTAGGGATTGAGTTAAGGTTATCTTTTATTGCAGATATTTCACTACCCATGAACTTGATATCTTTAGCTATGACTCTATTTCCCTTTCGCACGCTGGCGCGAAGGTAGTAATAGTCCTTATTTCCTATGGTTTTGCGGTAAATGTAGACCATGCCTGCTTAGACGTGGCACTTATTTATAAAGTTTACCCTCTACATTGCGTAAAATTATTGTAGAGGGTAAGTGTTGATGCTCAGCGACGATGCAACGGATTATTTAAATGATGCTCTTCACTTCGCAATCTTCCATAACTCCTCAAAATATTCTTTCTGATTTCGAGCCATATCCTCACTCTCTATCATTACAGCAAAGGGTTCTTTTGTCCAAGACTGCAGTACCACCTTGTTGCTGTAAATGAGTGTTGCCGTCGGTGATTCAAGCTGAATGGGCATGAATTTATGTTGGGTATACGCAAGAGATGTTGTCCTACTTTTTAGTTTCTCTCTTGCCTCTCTCGTGTTGTTGTAGAGAATGCGCATGATCACTTTCTTTTTTATGCGCTCGTTATGCCATTCCTCCATGAATGCGGGTATAACCTCGAAAGAAGACCGTGAGCTCCCATAGGCAAGAAATATTTTCACGCCAGACCTGAGGATATCGTCCATGACATTTTTCATGCCTTCATTTCCTTCGTAAATCTGCACCTTAGGGCGTTTGACGCCTTTTGTGCTGTACAGCGTATCGAGTTGAGGGAGTGCGGATCTGACGGCAGTTTCTTTATCCTTGAGTATGCGAAGTAGTTCTTGTGGATTCGCTGCCGTGAAATGCTTTTTGTTCTGCGTGATGCAATATGAGATGAGGCCAAAATCGATGAGCCGTTCGAGAATGTCATAGACGAGCGTTCTTGGCAGGTCGCTCTTGAGGGCTATATCGTTCGCCATCGCATCGCCAAGTCCGAGAGAAGCAAGATATACTTTCGCCTCCTTCTCGGCAAGGCCGAACTTCTTTAATGCATTGACGATATCCATTGACTTGTATTGATGTGTAACCCTATAAAAATGTTTCTTTTGTCGTAAATAATTTACAGCAAAAATATTAATAGTTAATTATCACCACTGTTGAGTGATGAGGTGATTACGATGACAAACAATATTCGATTGAATCATAAGGGAGCAACGTACACGGCATATTCGGATAAAATAATTTCGCAGATGCCGCTGCTAAAAGAGGATAGTTGCGATCCCATCTCGTTCGCGGAATTGATGCGGGTGCGTCTTGAAGCGCTTTCGGCACCGAAAGAGATTCGAGATTCTTGGTGGAGACCTGATATCTATACGGGTGATGCTATGCTATATCATCCAGATTACAAAATAAAGCTGGTGAGAGATGCGTATCTGATTCGTGAACTCAATGCAAAAAGTGAAGTGTTTGAAGGACAGATAGTTCTTCCAGAATTCGCATACGAACAGACGACGGGTGTTGAGTTCGACAACGAATTCCTAAGATGCAATCACGAATTTCATAGTCTCGAAGAGGTTTTGGATAATCCTCTCTGGAATGCTTTGGCTCGCGATCCTGAACTCTTAAAGAAGTATGCGACGGCGGTATTTAAGGAAACGAATGAGCGACATCCGATTTCCCCGGGGAGTAACAGGAGCATGCCTATTCACTTCGGATCTTTTTATGGTATGCCTACTCTGGTACTCATGAGAGCAGGCGGCGTGCAAGGTTGCTGTGATGCTGATGCAGGCAATCGTTTTGATTTTAGTTTAGGCAAGCTTATCGGGGTAAAACATTATAGGTGGCAGTATAAACCAGACTCCAACCGTCGATAAAGCTCTCGCTGTTTCCCGAAGTCCGCCGCAGCTCTGGTTCGGTGCGTTTGGGCGAAGCGGTCCTCGACCAAGTCTTTTGTTTTCATGATTTTATCGTGCGGCCGGGAATACTCGCGGGTTGAGTAGCAGCGAAACCCGCAGTTGAAAGGCCGCAGCTGTTAAATTCTCGAATTATCAAGAAGAGACCATAGTCGGCGCGCCGCCGCAAAGCGGCGCCTTTGAGACTATG
>JAZDHK010000012.1:0-18551 GCA_043806035.1 archaeon | reverse complement strand
TTAGCCGAACATGCCCAAGTACTCATCACCCTCGAGCTCTTCCATGTTCTTCACTTTAATGATGGCGTCGAGGAGGTCTTTCTGGGTCACAATCCTGCGCTTGTTTCTAATGGCAAAGTAGCCCGCTTCGGTGCAGACTGCCTTTATTTCCGCTCCGGAGAAGTCTTTCATCTTTCCTACAAGCTTGTCGATGTTCACCTTCTCAAGATGCATCCTTCTCGTGTGGATCTTGAAGATTTCCCGCATGCCTGCAGCATCAGGAGTGGGCACTTCGATGAGCCTGTCCAGCCTACCCGGTCTGAGGATTGCGGGATCGAGGATGTCCTTGCGGTTCGTGCATCCGATGACCTTGACATTAGATAGAGGTTTGAAACCATCGATTTCCGCAAGCAATTGCATGAATGTCCTCTGCACTTCCCGTTCTCCTGACGTTCCCAAGTCTATACGCTTGGCGGCAAGCGCATCGAGCTCGTCGATAAAGATGATGCTTGGCGCTCTTTCCTTGGCAAGCTCGAAGATCTCCTTGACGAGCTTTGCGCCCTCACCGATGAACTTCTGCACTAGTTCAGACGCCACAATCTCAATGAACGTGGCATTTGTCGCATTCGCCACTGCTTTCGCAAGGAGTGTCTTGCCCGTGCCCGGAGGGCCGTGGAGCAGGATGCCTTTCGGGGGGGTTATGCCCACTTGCTCGAAGAGCTCGGGATGCTGCAAGGGCAGTTCTATGACTTCTCTGACGTCCTCTGCCTGTCTGCCTAATCCGCCAACTTCCTTCCAGGTTATGGTGGGTTTTTCGATGATGATATACTTGTCTACGTCAAAATTCTTTGTTGTGCTCGTCTTGTCTATGACGGTGAGGTTTTTTTGCTCTACGAGCACGGTTTCTCCTGCCTGGAGGTTCTTGATGTGCTTGGAGACGTTGACGAAGAACTTATTGCCGTTAGGGATGCGGATGATGGCATTTTCTCCCTGCACTTCCGAAATTTCGGCAACCATGAGAGCAGGAGCCCGAAATCTGGCAATTTCTTCCCGTAATTGATTAATTGTCTCTTTTAATAACCTATTTTCCTCTTCTAACTCATTCATCGGCGCAGTATACCCAAACTCAATTTTTTCCGGGATTTTTTTGTCGATTGAAGAACTCTTTGATTGATTTTGGTCAGTAGCAGTTTTCATGGCGGGTAGTATTCCTTGAAGAATATATAAATCTTATGCAAACCACAAAGTTTAAATAGCCTATTTGCTTTCCTTTTTATAGCCATTGTGTGCAAATGGGTCCTCTTAGGAGCTCTGCCTAAGGCTGAGCTGGGACTTGGAGACACTCTTGCACATTACAGCCCGCCACGAGAGTTACTCGGGGGAACTCAAGACTGAGTCTGGTGATGACCTTGAGAGTTAGTGTTGCGGGCAACAACCCTTTTTTGGGTTATGGCGATCGTCAAGAACCACCAGTAACGTATGTGACGCGTGGTTCTTGATCGTGATCAGAAATCGCAGGCGATTTCTGACACATGAACTTCACATTCACTCACGCGCAACAGCGTCTAGGGATAAGTGCAGTTCTCAAGAGGAAAAGCATGCTCATCAATTCACGAAGACACATTGTGCAAATAGCATCGTCTTAAGCAGAGCTTTTTCTCACCACAGGTGAAATTATGGGAAAGATAAGCCCGGTAGCGGCAAAATACATAGTACACAGTGCCATCCAGATAGATGGTGTCGTGGACAGGCCAGACGTCATAGGAGCAGTTTTTGGCCAGACAGAAGGACTTCTTGGAGCAGACCTTGAATTGAGAGAATTACAGCGCTCAGGAAAGATAGGACGAATAGAGGTCAACCTCGAAATTAGGAACGGAAAGACAAAGGGAGAGATCATCCTGCCCAGTTCTCTGGACAAGTCAGAGACGGCAATCGTCGCGGCAGCATTGGAGATTATTCAACGAATAGGTCCGTGCAACGCAAAAATCCTGGTCGATAAGATAGAAGACGTCAGAATCTCGAAGAGGCAGTTCGTCATCGAACGTGCAAAGGAACTCCTCAAGACGCTGACAGAAGACATGATGCCCGACTCAAGAGATCTTGCTGATGAAGTGTCCAGCTCCGTCAGAGTCTCTGAAATCAAGGAGTACGGCAAGGATCGCGTCCCTGCAGGCCCCATGATCGACGAGTCTGAAGAAATCATCGTCGTAGAAGGCAGGGCAGACGTCCTTAATATGCTCAAGCACGGCTTCAAGAACTGCATAGCCATCAACGGTTCCTCAGTTCCTGAGACGGTCATCGACTTGTGCAGGAAGAAGGTGGTCACGGTCTTTGTCGATGGCGACAGAGGCGGCAACCTCATCATCCAGGAGTTGCTCGACGTGACTGATATTGACTACATCACCAAGGCACCTGACGGCAAGGAAGTGGAAGAGCTCGCAAAGAAGGAAATCCACAAGGCCTTGCGCAGCAGGATTGCAGCCGAGCAGGTGAAACTGGAGATTACGGGCAAGGAAGGCTCCCAGTACCACAACAGCATCATGACGCAGCAGGAAGAACGCAAGCGAGAGCAGCGCCAGCAACGGCCAGACCCTCGCCAGGAGAGAGAATCCCGACAGGACTCCAGGTCAGAAAGGCAAGACCGTCCTGAACGCCAGGATAGGCAGATGCCCCGCAAAGAACCACGCAAACTCACTGATGAAGAACGGGCAAGCTTCTCTGAACTGCTCGAATCCTTGATAGGGACGAGAGGAGCGTACATCCTCGACAACAGCCTGACCATTCTTGGCAAGGTTCCCGTCACTGAACTTGGTGGCACGATCAAGAGCCTGAAGTCAGGCATCTTCGCAGTCATCTTCGACGGCATCATCGACAAGGAGCTCATGCAAGCAGCAGAGCGCGCAGGCGTATCCTATCTTTGCGCCATGGACACCGTCGAGCAACCGACCGGCGGCATGCAAGTGCTGACTGCGGATAAATTATAAATTATTTTCTTTTATTCTTTTTTTGCTGTCTCGTTAACAGCATCAGGAAATTCTTCATACGCAATATGCTTTCTTCAATCAAACGTTGGCTGCGTCTCACGTGAATTGCACGATCCTGCAGAATATCCTCTGATTTGGTTTTTCCCGATAGACGGGGCTATAGAAGTAGATGTCTTGATACTGTCCGATGAAGAGTTCGCCATTCTTGACTATGAGCGTCATGTTCGGATGTCCTATGAGTTTTGTCCTGATGTGCTGATGGAAATTGTATCTGAATGGCGTTCCCGGTTCATCATGATGGAGATATTTCCCTTCAGGAGCGATATCTGTGAGGAATTGCTTTGCATCATCTATGAGTCCATCTTCCCAACCTAGCTGGACGAGCGTTCCTACTTCATGCGAAACCCAACAGACGATGTTTGCATCGTTGATCTTGTGCTCGGTAATGAGGTTCTGGATTGTTGTCTTGACTGAGGTGAACTCTTCTTTCAGATCAAGTACTATTTCTTTGTCGATGATGTCCATCACGGCACCCTCTTGAATCTCGTATTTACGAGTCCCCATTCGAGGAAGAGCAGGAGGAGTCCTGCGAGCAGGAGGAGGGGTCCTAACTTAACATTCAGCATAGTGAGTTTCGATTCCGTGTCTAGTTCCTCATAGGCGTGCCTGATGTCTTCGGCAGTCTTTGCGTGATAGTACATGCCACCAGTCTTGTTTGCGATGTATTTGAGATCGTCTTCCTGGTACGCAGAGGTGATGTTGTAGAACTCAGGCAGGTAACCGATGGGACCTCCTAATTCTCCTACGCCGATAGTGTGGACGCGCACGTTATTCTGCACGGCATACCGCGTGCTGACGAGGACGGGATCGTCATCGAGATAGCCTGCAGTGGTGCTCCCATCAGTTAAAAGGATGATTGCCTTGCCTCCGCTGCTTGTCGCCAGGAGGTTCGTTGCCGTGATGATCGCTCCTGCAAGATCCGTGCCGCCGGCATTCACGACTTCTAACTGGTTGATGGCGTTTAGGACGGGTTGCTTGTCTGTCGTCGGCGTTTGTGCGATGAACGGAATGCCAGAGAAGCTTATCACGCCGAAGGTAGCCTGCGCTTTTGAATCGGTAACGAACATGCGCGCATATTCCTTTGCCGTTTCTAAACGCGTGGGCTGGAGGTCTTGCGCTGCCATGCTGGCACTGACGTCGATGGCGATGATGTACGTGTTGAGGCTTGCCTTGCCCTCATACCAGAGCGTGGCGTCCGCAATGGCGAAGATGAGCAGTGTCAGCATGAGAACCCTGGTGATGAGCAGCGTGTAATTCTTGGTGAGGATGCCTTCGCTGCTGACCCTGCGCAACGCTTCAAAATTTGCGAATTTCATCGCCTTGCTTTTCGTGTGTTTGAGCAGCACAAAGTGCGTGATGATGAGCAAAGGAACACTTAGCAAGTACCACAAATAGGCGGGATTGCCGAAGCTCAGGTTCATTGTGATACTGACCTCTTGCGGAAGAAGGCGATGATGGGGTTGAAATAATCCTGGTCGGTGTAGAGTTTGAGGAAGTCGCACTTTCTTTTTTTGAATTCGTGCTCGATGGCTTCTTCGTCCTTGCGTGCGTATTCTGCGTACTTCTTGCCGAATTTTTTTGTGTCGATGTAGAGCTTCTCTCCTGTGTAGGGGTCTTCGACGATGTACTGGGCGATGTCCTTGGGCAGTTCCCTGTCTCTCGGGTCGCGGATCATGATGGCGATAATTTCGTGCTGGCCTGCCGCCGTGGCGAGGATGTGCGCCCAGTTCTTCTCCATGCCGATGAAGTCGGAGATGATGATGATGATGCTCTTCCTGTCCAGGATGGCAAGAAGATGGCTAACGGGGACTTTGAAGGAGAACATGCCTCCATAATTTTTCGTGTTCAGGATGTCCCTAATGAGCATGTAATATACCGTCTTGCCTATGTTTGGCTGGCTTTTCGTCACGAGCCTGTCCGTGAACATGCTCATGCCGACGGCGTCGCCGCAGGAAAGGATGGCAAAGCTTAAGCTGGCGACGAGCTCCGCCGCGTATTCTGCCTTGAGCTTGCCCGTGCTGCTGAACAGCATGCTGTTGCTCACATCGACCAGAAGGAGCACGTTCAGCGTCCTTTCCTCTTCATATTCTTTGACGAGCGTTTGCTTGCTCTTGAGGCTTGCCTTCCAGTCAATAGCGCTCGCATCATCGCCGAACGTGTATTTTCTGTAGCCTGCGAATTCCATGCCTCTTCCTTTGAAGGACGCCATCCAGTTTCCCTCGAGGGCCTTGTTCAGCACGTTCTGCCGTGTGTGCACCTCCAATTTCTTGAGGCCCGGAATGTTTTCCACTTTGAGTTCGTTGATGGCCATGGTTCAGGGCACGGGGATGGTGTTCAGAATTTCGGTAATGATCGCGTCCGTGTTTATCTCCTCGGCTTGTCCTTCATAGTTGAGGAGGATTCTGTGTCGTAGCACTTGATGGCAGACGTCTTTGATGTCTTGGGGTGTGACATATGTCCTCCCGTTGATGAAGGCGTGTGCTTTTGCGGCGATGAAGAGGGCGATGCTTGCACGGGGGCTGCCCCCGAATTCTATGTACTTGCCGTGCTCGATCTTGTACTTGTCCGGGTGCCGTGTCGCCTCGACGATGGTGACGACGTATTTGGAGATGCGTTCGTCGATGTATACTTTTTTGACTTCTGCCTGTGCGGAGAGTATCTTTGTAGGAGTCAGTATGGGCTTGAGGTTGAATTCTTCAAAATTGTGCAGGGTGATGTTCTTTTGCAGGATCTGCAGTTCATGGTCCATGCTGGGATAGGTGACGAGCAGCTTGAAGATGAACCGGTCTATCTGCGCCTCGGGCAGCTTGTACGTTCCCAGGTTCTCGACGGGATTCTGGGTGGCCATCACGAAGAAAGGACTGGGAAGGGTGAAGCTCTCCTTGCCTATCGTCACCTGTCGTTCTTGCATAGCTTCCAGGAGTGCAGACTGCACTTTAGGAGGGCTTCTGTTGATTTCATCTGCGAGCACAAAATTGGCAAAGATTGGTCCCTTAACGGTATAGAATCCCTTGCCTTCCTCATAGGTCGTTATGCCGACAATATCTGTGGGGAGGAGGTCTGGCGTGAACTGTATTCTTGAGAAGACGCCTCCGGTGATGACGCTCACTGCGCGGATGGTGAGTGTTTTTGCAATGCCCGGAATGCCCTCGACGAGGACGTGGCCGTTGCAGAGCAATGCTTCGATGAGTCCCTCGACCAGTTTTTCCTGGCCGACGACCACTTTCTGCATTTCGTCCTTGATGCTCTGCACGTCAGTCTGGTAGTTCTGTACGAGCTTCTCGAATTCTTTTTTGTCTTCGTGCACCTCTACTTTCGTGATTGCCTCGACATTCTTCTTTTCCTTGGGCTGTTCCACGAACTGGTCCCAACGGAAATTTCCCGCTTTTGTCATCAGTGCTTTGCCAGAACTTCTATTATAAATACTTATTTCACTTTGGTAGAGTGAACAACTTTTAAATAGTCTCCCTCGCCAAACAAGGGGTATGCAGAAGCAATCTTCTCCTGAGGAAAAACAGGCACAGCTCTGCCAGGCATACCAGAAGAAATTGGATTATTTGCTTGCGAGAAGATTGGTGGTTGAGGAAGAGACGAATCAGCTCTTTCAGGACTTCTTCAGGGACTATCTGGGCTTGAAGTATGCCTTCACGCATCATGAGCTCAAGAAGGAATTGGACAAGCTCTACCTTACCCAGATGGCGAAACAGGAGATATCGTTATTTTTGGAAGAGTTCACGTTTGTGCGGTTCAGCGATGAACAGAAGCTGACGGAAGGCCAGCTGCGTCAATTCCTCCACAGGTTTGGCAGCATCCTCGATTTGCTCGTGCCTGAAATGTATGGCCAAAAACGCAAAGTGCCGAAAGCACAGACAAAAATAGATGCTGCGTTCATTGCTGCACTGGCAGACAAGATCATTTCCCTGGAGCGAGGACAGAAGGAACAAATGGCGTCAGAAAGTGAGCAGAATGAGCAGATAACACTGAACGTGCCCCTTGCCTTAGAGGAAACTGGCGGCGTAGAGCGTGTCAGGATATTGCTTGAGAAGACATACGCTTTGCTGAACAAGAAGAGAAAACGGGACGCGAAAAAGAACTATGTGCGGCTACTTAACGTATATGATGCCTTGAGTCCTGAAGAGCAAAGCCAATGCTATCTGTCCATCGAGCAGATCTATAAGCAACTCACGATTTCTTGAGCGCCCTTCCCGTAATGAGTATGCCCACAAGCAATGCCAGCAGTCCTACACCGAAGAGCAGGAGCGTCTTATTGTTCTCCACGATATCCCTGATGTTGCGCAAGGGATCTTGACGTTGCGGCTGCTCCTGGTTGAGCCTGACCTTATTCACGAGATACTTGCAGCCTTCAATGACCGCATTGATGAGTTCTACGCCCTGGGTTGTATTCCCTGCAAGGATGGCATCTTCTGCGCGCGTGAGCAGCTCGTTCAGTTCCTGGCATTCAGGATTCGAACCCAGCAAGTCTCGAGCGAACGTCACTTTGGTGTTCACTTCATCGCCGCTGCTGCTCTTCTCGAGACTGTTGACGAAGATCGTTGCCCGATCCTCATATTCGGGAGAGGCGACTTTTGCGACCACTTGTAGCTCGTACGTGCCGTTGGAGCGGTAGTTGCTCAGCGTGAGCATGATTGCTTTCGTCTCATTCTTTGACAAGGAAGGAATGTGGCTCTGGTCGAACGTTGCAGTGATGTTGCTCACGTTCACGTCGACACTTAGGTTGATGTCGTAGAGTGTGTCGTTCCAGGTGCTGTGCACGTCAAGAGGAATTTGCAAGGTCTGGTTCTTGAAGATGACGACGAGTCGCGGCGTGACAATCTTGAGCGGTACCGGACGGTCCACTTCTTCAGGCAGAGGGATGGAAATGGTCCGCGTGGATGTCCCCCCTCCTGAGCTTGTCGTCGTTGTCGTCGTTGTGGTGTTCAGCAGGCCGGTGATGTTGATAGTGACGAGATTGCTGTTGACCGTAGCACTGCCATCGTCTGCGGTGAAAATGACGGTACACACACCTGTCTCATTCGGGATGACGGTGAGGTCGTTTCCCGACATGGTGAGTGTTGCAATGCTGCACACGCTTGCCGTGTAGGATAAATGATTGCTCTCGTTTCCCTCAATGTACGAGTTGCTGTTCAGATCATCATCAGGGTCGAAAAAACCGCGTTGCGGCGTAGTGTTGGTGCTCGACAGGTAGCTGCTGAAAGTGGTGGTGCCATTCACGGTCTTGTTACTCAAGGAACTGTTGAGAATGGGTGGCCTGTTGACATTTTCAACGGTGGCAATCCAGGAGAAACTGCTGTTCTGGTAGTAGTCATCCACGATAAAAAGGGTGTAGTTGTAACTGCCTGCACTGAAGAAGTCAAGGCTGACGTTCAGCGTGTGGTTGCTCTCTCGCAGGCCCGTGCTCAGGACTGATGCATTCCTATACCAGGTGTAGGTCGCATTGTTCGCGAGCGGATTATCGAGCGTCGTGGAATGGTTGAGGGTTATGGTTATGTTCTCTGTCAAATTAATGCCCGTGCGTCGATAGGGGAAATTCGTCAGGTTGTTCTCAACCCAAGAAAAAGTCGTGCTCGCCGCGAGCGGTGTACCGTACGGCGTAATGTTGTTGATGGACGGGGGGAGGGTCTGATTGTAGACGAGTAGCGTGAAGTTGAGCAGCGAGGTGTTGCCTGACTGGTCCGTCACGGTGATGTTGGCATAGTACGTGCCTGCACTGCCTTCGAGCGGGGCTATAGTCCAGCGTGCGCTGGTATTGCTCAACTGTGCAAGTGCGGCAAAGCTGGCATTGGTATCAATGCTGAACGTGAGCTCGTCTGCAGCTATGTCCAGGTCACTGTCTGTGGCGACGACTAATTGCGTTATGGTGTGCTCTTCCACCAATCGCGGAAGGGTGAAGCTTTGTAGATTAGGGGGGTTGTTCGTGTTCAGAATCTCCAACCTGAACAGTGTCCAGTTCTCGGCACCATACGTATCTTCAACGGAAATGTTGAGGGAGTGGTTGCCGATCATGCTCTGCGTTATGCTGACGTTGAGCATGCCTGTTGTTGCATTGAGCGAGAAGGTGGAATCATTGCTCGCAAATGAGGCAACGTAATCGTTCAGGTCGGTGTCGTGCGTGAAATTGCTGACGTTCACGAGGCAGGTATAGGGATAGTTTTGGCTGTCATACTCATAACAGGTGTGGTTTTGGAATTCGGCATCGAAATAAGGAGGGCTGTTGCCGACGATGGTGAGATATGCGATGTGACCATCAGAGAGCCCTCCATCATCAGTGACGTTGATAGTGATTGAGTACGGGGTTGCGCTCACATTGTCCTGGTTGGGCGTGAAATTGATGACGCCCTGAGAGGTAATAGTAAAGAGGCTGGTGTTGTCGCTGAAGCTTAATATCTCTCCCTCGTACGTGAGATTGTCGATGTCCGTATAGTTCAAGTGATAGATGAATGGTGCATACGCGTATGCGGTAAGGTTTGCAGTATAGACATTAACTGTGGGGTAGGTGTTGTCCGAGCGGTTGCTGTAGTTGAAGAGCTGTGGAGCATCGTTGACATTAGTAATGTTCAGAAGCACGACTTCCTCATCCTCCCCGTCAAAGCCGTCATTCACCTGGATGGTGACGTTCCTGCAAACCACGTGGCTGTTGTTCAGCACGGCACTGATCGTCCCATTCCCTGAGGTAAGATGTGTCGTTTCGTTGTACGCTGAGCTGCTGGTAATGTTCCAGAGATTGGCGTAGGGGCAATTCGGGGCGGCAATGGAAAAGAGCAACGTCTGATTGTCGAGGTCGGTGGCATTCACGACGACCGTGTATGCCTGGTTCTGCGTTCCTGCCGTGTTGCTGATGTTGGTGATGTTCGGTGCGTGATTGACGCTGAGCACGACGAGGTTGAAGCTGTCGACTGTTGTCCTGTTCGTGCTCGTCCAGTTCGGCAGGTCAGTGACGTTGACGGTGATGATGAAATTTCCTGTCTGGAAAATGGTGGGAGTGAACGTGATAATGAAGCTTGAGCCGTCAAGCCGCTCCGTGCTGTAGTTCAGTGAGCTGTTTGCCATGACGTTGAACGTGAAATTGTCGGATTCCTCATCAACAACGATAACGGTGACGTTCAACGTCTCGTTCTGGTACATGCTTTGATCGCTCAGGCTGAATGAGGGATAGTCGTTGATAGGGGTGATATTAAAGGAGACGATACGTACGACACCATCACTGCCATCGTGAACAGTGAAACTGATGTTGACCTTGGTCGAGAGGGTGGGTGTGTCAAGATAGTCGTTGGTCGGCAAGCACCAGTATGTACCGAGCGTGCTGCTGATGCGGTAGCAGAAAGGATCAGTGCTGAGATACGTGAGCGTGTCCCCATCCAGGTCCGTTGCGTTTACATCAATGCTGTAGTTCGTGTCCTCGAGAACGGTGAACGTGTAGCCGATGTCAGACCCATTCCAGAAAATGCCTGCAGGCGCTTCGCTGATGGATGGCACACTGTTGAGGATGGTGATGTTTGTTTGCTGGGTGAGATTGTTCGTTTCGTTGAATAGTGTTATTTGGCACGTCCACTGTTCTCCTTTCTTTGCCGTTCCTGCAGCAATGCTGGTCCACGTGTTCAATGTCATTTCGCTCGCATTCTCGTAGACGCTCGTGTAGACGATACTGTCGTTTAGCAGGGTTATGTTCTGGGCAATCGTGTCTATGCTGTACGTCCAGGAACAGTTGAGTGTGTCGTTGGTTCTTGCAGCAGAGGGAGTCCAGCTTGGACCGGTCAGGGTGAGGCCGTGCATGAGCACGATTGTCATGAGGAAGATGATGCCGAGCAGAATGAGTTTTCTCATAGCCGCACCTTCCGAGTTTCCTTGTCGAGCTGTTCGATGATGAGCTCTTTGAGGCTTTTGTTTTCTTTGAATGCCTGGAGCTTGAGCTCTTTGTGGAGTTCATCGGGTATGATGATGTTAATGTTTCCCATTGATTTTCCTCTCCAGAAGGTCTATGATGAGTTCCTTGATGTGCTTATCCTGCAAGAGCGCGGCGTATTTGAGCCGTTTGTGCACATCGTCCGGAATACTGATGTTGATGTTCGCCATGGGAAATACGTACACTTAGTAACATAACTTATCTACGTTCACTTATTTAAATACGTTATTGTTTTCGCACGCCTTTGATTGCAAGACTCACGGCAAGGAAAAGCCTGTTTAGTTCTGGATAGAGCGCTTCTTTTCGGCTTAAGGGCAGAAGATCATACTGTTGGAGCAGGCGTCGATAGCGCTCTTTCGCACCTGCCACGTTCTTGATGCGGAGCAGGGCGAATGCATACGTAAGATTGCCCACGAACGTGTGCTGGCGCTCCTCAGGAACGGCTTGGCGGGGTACATCGCTGAGGAAGGTTATGCATTGCCGTGCCTCCTCGATGGCAAGGACGAGCGTTTCTGTCGTCGGTTTCTCTTTTGCGAACTCAAGTGCGGTGATGCTGATGAACGTGGTCTTGAGATAGTCTGCAAAAAGCTCGGGCAGTTTCTGTTTTTTAAGCAGCAGTTGCAGGTCCTGCACGGTTGCTTCAGGCGTGATTCCTACTAATTTTACGAGAACACGTCTGAATACGTTGGGGATACGCAAGGGAATGTCTTTCTTGCCCAGCTGTTGCTCGATGGTGTCGAGTTCTGCCAGCCAGGATACTGCCAGTTCTCTTGGCAGCTTCGGCGGCAGGAGCACTTTCTCGGTGGCAGCCCACACCAGTAACGTTCCTGCATCATAGATTTGTTTCCTGAAGAATTTGAAGACGAGCAACAGAGCGATGATGATGAAGATGAATAGCGAGAGCACGAGTGTCAATGGGCTCTTTTCCTTGATGAACGTGGGCAGTTCATCTTTTGGGCAGACACGGCTGCACGGTCCGCCGCAATCCTTTCCGAGTTCTCCTTGATTTTGGATGCCATCGAAACAGGTGGGTATGTACGTGCACGGTTCTGTCTCATTAGGTCTGAGGAGGTCTGTGCCACACGTATTGTTGTCTGTGCACGCCCGAGTGTGTATGTTGTTGGGTGTGCAGTTCGTCCAGGGTGTGCATGTCCAGTTCTCCAGGCACGTGTAGCCTGCAATGTAGGTGCAGTTCGCCCAGACCGTGTGCTCATAGTGGTTTTCATCGCACGCGTTGGCATCATAGCATTCCTTGTAATGCGTACTGTTCTCGAAGCACGCACTCCACGGCCTGCACTTCCAATCTGGCGTGCAGGACTCTGATGCGCCACCTCCTCCCGTTCCTCCGCCCGTGCCCGCTCCTGCTGCGGATGAGGACGATGCAGGGCAGTTGACGCTGAGCGTAACACTGTTGCTGTTTGCCGTGTAGCTGTCTGAGGTGTTCACTTCTATTGCAGTGAAGATAACGCTGCCTGCATCGCATGCGTTCGTGCTAATAAGAACACCACTCTCGTCGTCGATGCTGATGCTGAATCCAGACCCTCCTGTGTATGTGTACGTGAGCGCATCATCTTCAGGATCTGCGAAGTAGTCATTGAGCAGGAAGGCGACAATGCTCGTGTTGACATTGAGGCTGACGTTCGGTAACGGTCTGAGTAGGTATGGTGGATCGTTGATACTAACAACCTCGAACGTGAAGTCCTCGAATGTGACGCTGTTCGTGCAGCTCAGATTGTCCATTGCGTAGATGCGGATGGTGTGATTGCCTGCATCCGTTATTCCTGGCGTGGTGTTGATGAGTCCCGTAGAGGTGAGGTTGAAGAACTGGCTGATGTTTGTCATCCAGACAGAGGAGAACGTCACAGGCTCGTCATCGATGGCAAGGACGGTGCACGTGTACAGTTCGTGCTCCTCCATGGTGGCATTGCAGGTGTTGTTGATTTCAGGAGGGTGATTGATGCAAAGCTTGACCAGGCTCGTTGCCAGCCTTGCTGTTGGTGCTGGTTCTGGCGTGAGGAGTGTGATGAGCATGGTCTGTGTCAGATTGATGACGAGCAGGATGAGCAGCAGGGTGAGGAGTGTTTTTTTCATCGTTTGCCCTCTTTCTTTACTGCTTCTGCAAGTTTTACTTTGATCCAGTCCGCTTTGCTTATGTGCAAATCGTCTGCTATCCAGTCTAGCTCTTTGATGAGGTCTTCAGAGAGTCTGAGGTTGACTTGTCGTGTCTTGGCCATACTATGTGTGTAGCATTTGCTATTATTTGCTACACACTGTTTTTATGGAAGAACCTCCTTTTAAATCTTTCTCAAATAGGCATTGTCTAAAGACAAGGATTGAGAGAGCGCGTTGCTTCAAAGATTGAACCGCTTGAAGTACATAACCAGCGTTCCCTCATACCTGCCTCGTGCATCATACGGTAGGTCGACCGTGAGGCTGATGGTCTTGCTCTGGCCTGCAGGCAAAAAGAAATCATTTTCGGAAACGCGTATGAATTCGCTGATGCTGCCTGTTGCTTTGATGCTCACATATCTGTCTTCTCTCGTTGCGATAGAGATATTCTTGCTCGCTATTCCTGGAGGAGTGACGTTGCCGAAGAAGGCAGAGCCCTCATTACCCGCAATAATGCTCAATTCCTGTCTTTCCACGTGGTCGATGACAAAGAAAGAATACAGCATCAGTGTCGCTCCTATGCAGATGAGGATGATGCTGCAAAGCAATAACCATGTGCGCATGTTCTTCGCTAGATGTTCCACCTTTTAAAGTAGACGATGAGCGTGCCGTTGTACCATTCCTGCGTCGGCTTTTCAGGCACTTTCGCCTTAATGCTTACTCTTTTGAGTTCTCCAGGCATGAGCAAAAAATCGTTTTCCAAAACAGTAACGTACTTGCTGATATCTCCGTTGACGTGAATGCTGACGTATGTAGGATTGGTGGTGGTCAGGTTGAACTTCCGCTCCTGGACCGTTCCGGGAGGCCCGCCGCCAAAATGGATTGCGTCAGCATCGAGATTCCAGGCATATTTTTCCTTGACTTGCAACGTCAGCCCTGTTGTCTTTACGTCCATGACGTTGATTGTGCTGAACACTATTGCGGTGGCGGCTATTGTCAACACACAACAGGCAAAAATGAGTATGCTAAGTTTGTTCACGTTTTCTCCCGAAGATGAGCGTTATGACCGCTATGGCGATGATGAGAGCAGCAACGATGCCGTAGAGGAGCAGTGGCGAGAACGTGATGCTTTTCGGCTGTTCTTCCTTGCCAGTCGGTTGCTGGTCAGTGACGACAGAAATGGTCAAGGGGATGCTTTTCTCCTGTTGGGCATAATGCAAGCTCAATGTTCCCGCATATGTTCCTGCAGGGATGTTTGTCGTGTCCCAATAGCTTTTCAGGACTGCTCTACCGAACCGTTCTAGTTTGACATTGCTCGTTCGCTCAGGCTGACTATCGACGCCACCAATATGCACTGTGCCGTACACGTCATCGATGACGCCATTCCAGTTGCTCTCAACCGTGAGTTCTATTTTTGTTATGCCCCCCATGCCAACTTCTTTTGTGTAATCAACGAGCTTGATGTCTAGTTCTCCAATCCTGAACGTTGTTGTCTGCAGCGATGAGAGCATTCCATCATAGGAGCCATTGCCTTTTATGGTATAGATGCCTGGCGTTAGCCCTGTTGTTGAGAACCTTCCTTGTAGTGTTGTTTTTTCTGTCGAAGTAAGCCGTTTGTGGTTCGTATCTATGGTGGCAAGATATTTGCCTTGGGGATCGAAGACGGCTAGCCGTGCGAAGACATCCTCGATGTCCTGTTTGGTCTGGCTGCTCGCCTTCACGCTGAAGTTGACGACCTCATTCTGGTTGGCGTTAGGTGCCGACAGGCTGAACTGAACGTTTTTTTCTTCACTGAGCGCGATAATCAAGAAGAATATCTGGATGGCTGCTCTCGTCCCAATCGTGCCTCCTTCGCTTGGAGGGAGTTCTCTGGTGCCGACGAGTATGCCGTAATTGCCAGGTGTAAGTTCTGGCGCGTCAGGAGGTGTGTGAATAGTCATCGTTATGAATCGCTCTCCTGTGCCTTGCTGCGGATCTTCTAACTTGACATAGTGGGGGAGGTTCGTTTCGATGTACGACTCCATGGCATTGCTGCCATGGATGTAAAATTTGTAGGAGAGATCTATGCCTGGTTTGAAGAAGAGTGTGCGTGTATCCATGTTCGAATAATTGTGCGAGATGGAAATGGCAGAGACTCCTGAAGTGGACAATAAAACAATAATAAGAAAAAAATAACCTCTCATGGTGCCAATATCTCTAAAGTCACTTCTCCTGTAGCTTTTGGCGGCAGTGGGTTGATGGTGAGGGTCACCTTTGCCTGATCCATTGCTGGCCGTTCGGCAACCTTGACATGCACAACCTCGTACGACACGAGCGCCGTGCCAGCAAGGCTGATGATGACCGTCAGCACAACTAGGACCATGATGGTCCGTTTGGAAAAGTCGCTCTCTTGCACTTCTTGTTGATCCATTATTGCGTCCCCACGAGATTGATGATGTTAGTTTTTGCGCCTGGTGTGCAATCACTACTGATGTTCAGCAGGAAGTCAATGCGGATACTGTCATGGTCTTCTACATAATTATATGCGTTAGCTCCCTCACAGATACTCATCAGCGTTGTGTTGACGGCCATGTAATCACCAGCAGCCCAGTAGCCCGCGTTGCAACTGGTGCTTTCGTTCTGTGTGAAGTTCCAGAGGAATTCTGGCGTGAACGAGCCGCAAGAGCCGATGAAAGCGGCTGCACTATTTGTCGAGTTCAACGATACATTGGTGAGGTTGACGTTGCCGTCGTTCTCAATGATGAGCGGACCTCCTTGTGCGAAGCCAGAGCACTCCGCTGTCGGTCCAGCAGTGGTGGAGAGGAAGCACACGGATGAAGCGTTCGGGATGGATCCTGTGCCGAAATCAGTGGTGTTGAAGCCGTCCTCGAATCTGATTGATGCTGATGTGCTGATGCTGAGGTTGGCGAGTCCAGTATCGTCTAATGCATATCCTGTCATCCCACCCATCTTGCCGAGCCTGTTCAGGCTGACGAATGTGCCTGCGATGCTGACTACGATTGCCGCAACCAGAAATATTGCCAGTGTCTTGTTCGAAACGTCCATTATTCATCCACCTCTGCTGTCGCCAATCCTGATGGCGATTCCTTAGAATCAAGTATGGTGAGTTTGATTTCCGCTCCCGCTATGGGTTCGTTGTTTACTTTCACTTTGTGTGTGGTGCTCAAGAATGTCCACGTGCCGAGAACGCTCAGCACGACAACCAGGATGACCAGAAAGACCATCCATTTCTTTTTGCTTCTCTCCATACTACCTACCCAGTGAGTATTCCCGACATCGTGGTTTTTATAGTTTTCTATTTTCATTGTTTTTTTCTCCGCAGATAGACGAACCAGCCGATATTCACGACAATCAGGACGATGATCGCTATAACCAGGAGTGTATTGCTGTTTTGCTTGCTCTCCCCTACGACGACCTGTCCGCCTATCTTGCTAAAGTCCTTGATGTTGAGGCTGTCAATGCCCACGACGGTCTCGAAAAACCGTTCCACTTGCTTGCCCCCGAAGTTGAGGACGACAGCGATGGTGTACGTGCCCACGCTCATGCCTTGCGTCTCCCAGTAGCCGTTGAGGATTGCTGTGCTTTGCGGATTCATGCTGATGGTGCTTGTCGAGAAAGACGTGAGCATGCTGCCCCCACTATCTAAAATTTTGACGAGGGCGTAGACGTTCTCTGCCTTCTGGTTCCACTCATTCTCAACAGTTACATCAAGCTTTGCTATTTGGCCGAGGGTGAATTTTTCCACATTCATGTCTCGAATGCTCACTTGATTCTTGCCGATGACGAACGTCCGACGGATGATGAAGTACTTCTCACCGTATTGCACGTTGGCTTCTGCGGCGTACACGCCAGGATTCACGGCTGCCTGCCAGGTCATGGTGAGCTTTGTCTCTTCTCCTGCAGTCACGTGTGCAGGGTCTGCGCTGACGACGCCGACTTCTTCGTTTGTCGGCCCCAATATTTTCACTCTTCCTGTGATGGTGAGGTCTTGGCTTCCTTTGTTGCTAATGCCAACGGTGAACGTCACGGGCTGGTCGACATCATTGGCGGTGATGAAGAGGTTGCCTTCCGCGTACATGCCTGGGTAGGGGACGTTGATGATGAGCTGCTGGATGAGCGCAGTTGATGCACCAATCATGCCACCCGTTTCCTTGTTTTTGAAGACGATCGCCTGCTCATCAGTGACGATGGTATTCTGGTCAGAGTCAATGAACGTTTGCGGCAGCTCGAGCACGACGATGTCGATTTCGTGCTTGCCCGGCGTGAAGTTGTTCGGGAGTTTCACCTTGTATGCTATCGTTTTTTCGCTCTCGTCAGCAGTGAATGAGACGGTCTGTTGGGGGAGGGTGATTGCTTCAGGGGATTCTCCCTGCGCGTAGAGCACGAGCTTCATGTCCTTGTGGTTGGTGTTGATGATAGTTAATTGTCGTACTTGCTCATTTGATGTGTAGTCCATGACGTCTCGCGAGGGGGCGATGCCGAGGGCAAATGCCTGTCCTATGAGAAGCAGGCCTATCAGGAAGAAGAGCCAGCCTTTCATGGTGCTCCCTCCCACGTTTCCTGCCAGGTGAAGATGAACCAGGTTTGTTTTGGGCCTTCAGGCTCGTCGCCGGGCACTTTGACTTTGACATCTATCTCTGCACTGTCCTTGCTGTTGTTGTAATCAAGCTCTTTGATGATGCTCTGGTTGCTTGCCGTGAGATTTGTCCAGTCTGTGGTGCTGCTCGTCCAGTTGAAACTGTCTAGTTCTGTGGTGTTGTCCGCTTTGATCTGAACGGAATCATTGCCTAGACCGCTCATGAGGAACAGGCTGACATTGCCGCTGATGTTCACTAAGTCTGCTTGCACGTTGCCGTCATTGACGAGAACGAAGGGTTGCGGATTATCGGCAGTGGTGTCCTTTTCCTGATTGGGTGCCATGACGCCGAAATCAATGCTGTTCGTGGTGATGTTGATGCTCACCCAGGGCTGGATGCTGAAGTTAAAGGCAGTCGCCCATGCGCCGCATTCGAGATAGTCGCAGGCCTGCACGGTCCAGTTGTAGTATCTTTCGCTCGCCGTTCCTCCCGAATACGTACAAAACTCAAAAGCGGACGTGTAGTTGTTGACGGTGCTATTAGTGAGGATGGGCAGGTTGTCACAGCCGTAACTGTACGTGACATTGATCGTGTAATTGATGTCATCCCCATCATCGTCCGTTGCTGCCGTCCAGTTGAAGACGGGTTGGAGATCTCGGACGGTGGTGTTGTCGTTTGTGGGGTTGAGGAGGGTGATGGTCGTGGGGGGTGTGTTGATGGTTACTGAGGCGTTCTTGTGTGCGCTGTATGTTTGGGAGTCGTATGCGCGGACGTCGCAGGTCCAGGTTTCTCCTGCGGTTGTGTTCTGTCCGTCCATGGTGGTGATGAGGGTGTTGGTGTTGTTGCTGACGCCTGTTGTGATGCCGGTGCTGTACTGTACTGAGTTGTTGTACCATGTCCATTCTATGGAGAGGGTGCTGT
>JAZDHK010000011.1:0-3782 GCA_043806035.1 archaeon | reverse complement strand
ACAGCACCCTCTCCATAGAATGGACATGGTACAACAACTCAGTACAGTACAGCACCGGCATCACAACAGGCGTCAGCAACAACACCAACACCCTCATCACCACCATGGACGGACAGAACACAACCGCAGGAGAAACCTGGATCTGCGACGTCCGCGCATACGACTCCCAAACATACAGCGCACACAAGAACGCCTCAGTAACCATCAACACACCCCCCACGACCATCACCCTCCTCAACCCCACAAACGACAACACCACCGTGCATGATCGAAAGCCAATATTCAATTGGACAACAGCAACAGATGCCGACGGGGACGATATCAACTACACCATCAACATCACGGGAACGGACGGTTGCGGAAACGTTCCGATAGTCACGAACACGACATCGACTAATTACACGCCGACATACGAGCTGTGCACCAAAACGGAAGAACTTGCAACAAACAGATACTATCTATGGACTGTCGAGGCATGCGACCCCTATGAATGCGGCAGCTACTCTGCACTGTTTAACTTCACCATCCAGCCATGGGTAAGCATCAATCTCACCACACACACTATCGAATTCGGAACTGTCGAACTCAACCAACAAAAAGATACCACAACAGATAGTCCTCCGCCCTTCGTCATCGTCAATGATGGCAATGTCCAATCCGATTTAGTCAACATCAGCGCGAACGCAAGTCTCTGGGCGAATGCTCCATTGGGAACGGACAATCTACAAGTGAAAGTTGACAATGTCTCTGGTGAAGAGGGATCATTCAACTGGTCAGCATCGCAAACGACATGGGTGAATGTC
Source organism: archaeon (assembly GCA_043806035.1). Taxonomy (GTDB): domain Archaea; phylum Nanobdellota; class Nanobdellia; order Woesearchaeales; family UBA9642; genus JAZDHK01. The sequence goes on along the minus strand of JAZDHK010000011.1, from coordinate 2,979 downwards.
AGTTCCTCCAACCAAAGCATCATCACCGCACTCAATTATTCCGATACGAAGGACAGCGCAGAGATTGACGTCAGGATCAAATCACCACCTGATGAACCCGCGGGCACCAAACAAGCATGGTTCGAATTCAGTTGGGAGGCGACACCATGAGACGATGCATGCTGCTTATCGTGCTGTTCTTGTGCAGCGCTAGCGTCTTTGGCTACGGCATTGCTCCTGCGCAAGATGTGCTGCCATTCAGTCCCGGAGAACATACCCTACAGGTCAGCATCATCAATGAAGACGGGCAGGACCTCGTGTTCAGCATTGAAGCACGCGGAGCATTGGCAAAATATGTCATCATTTCCACACCGACGATAGTCATGGGTAAGCAGGATGCGGAAAAAACTTTCGACTACAGCATCGACCTGCCTGAGAACATGATGCCAGGAAAGCAGACGCTTGAGATAGCTGTGCGAGAGTTGCCTTTGGAGAACAGAGGAAAAACATCGGTTGCCCTAACGACAACCCTCGTGCACCAATTGATTATCGACGTCCCCTATCCGGGAACGTATGCGGAAGCCAACTTCTTCATCTCGTCGGGCGATGCGAACGAGCCGGTAACGTTCACCCTGGGTGTGTTCAACAGAGGCAAGGAAGACATCACTGCGCACGCAGCGGTCCGAGTATTCAATGAAAATACGGAAATAGGTGAACTCCAGAGCACCGCCCAACACATAGCATCTGCAGACCAGACAAGCATAGCTCTCGTCTGGACGAACGCAACCAGGAAAGGAGTGTACAGAGCAGAAGCCACGCTCTTCTATGCGGACAAGCGGATAACCTTCACGAAAGAATTTACCATTGGCAAGAACCAAGTGAGCATCCAGGACATCAGCGTCGACAATCTGAACGTCGGCGAGATAGCAAGGATGGACATCACCGTCGAGAATGAATGGAACACAAAAGCAGAGAACGTCTTCGCAAACGTCAAGATCCTGGATGGAGAAGGACTGCTGCAGGCAAATTTCACCACATCGGCGATCAGCATGAACCCACAAACAAAGAACGTGCTGCACGGCTACTGGGAGACCAAAGGAGTACAGGTAGGCACGTACACGATAGCAGTCATCCTCAATTATGGCGGCAAATCAATCGAACGATTTTTCGAGACGGTCATCGGCATCAACAGTTTTAACGTCAAGGAATTCGGCGCCATCCATGCAGAAGCGGTGGCCAAGACAAAACCCGCAGGGGTCCTGCCTCTCATCATCGTCATCGTCATTCTCATCGCCGTCATCGCGTTCTTAGCGAGAAAGCTCAAGAAGAAAGAAAGCACACCTCCTTCACAAGGACAATCCCTGAATTAAGTTACCACTCACGAGTGTTAATCAATAGCAATATTTATATACGCTCACGTATTCACATGAGTCATGGCACAAAAACTCACGCTCGGAAAAGATTTCATGATGCACACCGAAAAAGGAAACTATCCTCTTGGCCTGCTCGAACTCCAGCTGGTAGAATCGCTCTTCATCACGAATCCAGGCAGATTTGATTACGTGTGCTCTTCATCAGACGAGAACACGCTCAGATCCAACGAAGTCGATGCGCACGCTGCAGAAATGTGCTACAAGACAAATGCGGATTTTTATTTTCTGCAAAATACGACGGTAGGTACGACAGGTCAAGGCCAGCACGCACACGGACTGGTAACCATCAATTACTACCGAATGAAGAAGTGACGTACTTCACCCAAGAGAACAGTCCCACGTGAAGAAGACAGCGCCTGTTCAAGCGATTCTTCATACGCAATGTATTATCGACATCAACCCATCTGAGCAAGGGAACGACATTTAAGCCGTTCTTCCCGAAAAAACAGAAATGATTGTTACTCGATAGTAGTTAAGATAGAAAGGTTTATAAACGGTCTGCACTCACCTATTGCCATGCTCGTCAAGAGAGAAAAACAGCAAAATAAAGAAACACTCACTGAGCTCGCACAGAAGTATCTAAATTCATTAGGGAACTTGTTCCAGTATGAAGGACGGGTACAGATCAGTCCAGAACAACTCATCTTCGAAAAAAAAGAGGCAGAGCGGGTTTTTCTTTCAAAATTCGACCCAAAAAAAGTCAAGTGTCTTTTCTTAAAAAGAGATATTCTTGAGAACTCTGCCTTTTTATACGATGACAAAGCATTTGTCCCGCTAGAGGACGTGGACAAAACGCACATCCTTCGTCTCAGTAATGTTCTTACAAGAACTGAAGCAAAAAAACATCAAAACATACATGGGTTTGGCGCTGAACTCGCACATATTTTTTGTGATCAAGCATATCCACACATTACTCTGGGACTGCAGGAGGCAGCAGACGTACTATCTACACTTCATGAACTAGAATGGGATCTCAGAACAGTGGGAAGGTACACGAAAGATGCGCGTGCTAATGTGATACGAGAGCGCAGGATTGAGCTTAAAGAAATACAAGATAAGTATGAAACACTAATCACACAGGGAGAGACAGCATTCAAAGCCACAGAAAAAAGAGAAAGTTTCCTATTCTCACCCTCACGAAAAGAAAGGATTTTCTATCAACTAATTGACTACGCAGCAACGGGACACGTCGTCGGAGTAAAGCTGGCATTATCACTCTACGAAGCCCAGCAGGACGTGTCGGGGGCATTCCAAAGACTGGGCAGGATTCTTGAGGATAAAACAATAACAGATATCACTGCATTCAGAGCAGCAGGCATTTCCGAAGAAGATATACAACACTACTCGCCCGTACTAGACAAAAGTTTTTCCCAAAAAGCAACATATTTTCTGAACGTATTTACAACATTATATCCAAAAGATTACATCCCCCCACCCGGATTTGAACCGGGAACACCTCGGTAACGGCTGAGTGCAATTCATCCGATCTCTCAGAGACTGTCGTGCACCGTCTACAGCCGAGTGCTCTACCGTTGAGCTATGAGGGGTAGTGTCAGAAGAAATAAGC
>JAZDHK010000010.1:0-5555 GCA_043806035.1 archaeon | reverse complement strand
CCGTTCCCTGTTGCTTCATCCTGAATTTCTTTCGCATCCCGCTCCGCACAGCAGTGTAAGCAGGTGCACGCATACGAGCTTTCACGCACTAGCCTCATTTTTGGATTGCTTCGCTCGGGGCTGCCCGAGACTCTCAGGATGAAGCCGTTCCTCGCAATCTGCACGTCCTTATTCTGCAATCTAAACCTTTATTAATGGCCCGCATGTACTGTGCGGTGTGGTCATCGACATCCTCGTACCGCTCTTCACGAATATCATCACCACACTCGGCTATGGCGGCGTGTTCGTGCTTATGACGCTGGAAAGCATGATCTTTCCTGTTCCCTCAGAACTCGTCATGCCTTTTGCCGGCTATGCTGTTGCTCTTGGCGACATGCAAGCCTTGCCTGTCCTGCTCGTGGCGACGCTCGGCACACTCTGTGGCTCGGGAATAAGCTACTGGGTCGGGTTCAGGCTCGGCAGGCCGTTCTTGGAGAAGCACGGCAAGTACTTCCTCATCAACAAGCACCATCTCGATCTCACCGAGCGATGGTTCAAAAAACGGGGTGAAATAACCATTTTTGTCTCGCGGCTCATTCCTGTAGTGCGGCATCTCATCAGTATCCCTGCAGGCATGGCCGGCATGAACAAGAAAAATTTTTTTCTCTACACGCTTGTTGGTGGAACGGTATGGAATGCATTCCTGCTGTACATGGGTTTTCTTCTGGGCACGCATTGGACGCGGATTGCCGCGTACACGAAAGTGATCGACATCGTCATGCTTGCACTTGTCGTGCTCGGTCTGCTGTACTTTCTCCTGCGTTATCGCAGGTCGCGAATAATTCGTAACAAGTCATCGGGCGAATCGACAACGTAATCTGCCTGGTACGATTCGAGAATTTCCCGTGCATTGTACCCCCAGGTGACGGCGATAATGTGCAGCTTTGCTCTCTTGCACGCCTCCACATCACGCACTTCATCGCCGACGTAGATGACATCAGCAGGAGTGAGTTGTTGTTCTCGCAGCAGCTTGTTCAGGAGACGGTTCTTTCCGAGAATGGTGCTGTTGGCGTAGATGAAATCAGCGTGCAGCTGCTCCCTCTCCAGGATGATCTTGACATTCTCCTCCGTGTTGGCGGTGACGATGCCTATCTTGAACTCCTTGGCCAAGGCTTCCATTGCAGATTTCATGCCCGGCACGAATGGTGTTGTGCTGGTCTTCGCCCGCACTTCCTTTTTCATGCGCCTGGCGAGCAGTGCTATTCTATGAAAGGGTAGGCCCATCTCCTTGATGAGCTCCTGGAGCGTTTTGTTCCGGTGCTGCTCGACATCATCGATGTGAATGCCGTGTTCTTTGCCGTAGTCGTTGAGCACTTCGACGAGCAGAGGAAGGTTCTGGATGAGCGTTCCATCAAAATCGAAGATGACTGCCTTGAGCATAGTGAAGAATATAAGATGTCAATTTAAAAAAGTATTGGTGTGCCAGAAATATCGTGGCTGTTTGGTTATTCAACCATGTCCTGCTGCTGCATTGGCACTGGCTTGCTCTGCCCTGCAGCGATGACATCATCAATCCGCAGAATCATCATGGCCACTTCAGAGGCTGAACTGATGGCGTGCGTCTTTATCTTGAGCGGCTCGATGACCTTTTCCTTCCAGGCATCCATCACCTTGCCGGTAAAGACATTGATGCCCGCCCACTTCATGCCTTTGTCGTGGCTTGCCTTGAGTTCGGCAAGCACGTCGATAGGATCAAGCCCGGCATTCTCCGCAAGTGTTTTGGGAATGACCTCGATGGACTCGGCGAACGCCTTGACAGCAAGTTGTTCCCTGCCCGACAATGAGTCGGCATACTGCCTGAGCTGCCTGGCAAGCTCAATCTCCACAGAACCAGCACCCGCGACCACTTTTGCGTCCTTTACCGCGGCAATGACGTCTCCCACTGCGTCTTCCATAGCTCTCTTGAGCTCAGCAGTGATGTGTTCCGTGCTTCCTCTGACGAGCAGTGTCACGGTCTTCGTAAGCTTGCATTCCTTGATGTATGTCATGAAGTCCTCGCCAACCTTGACTTCTTCGACAATGCCTGCACTTCCCAGATCGGTCTCTTTGAGATCATCAAGGTTCGTGACGATCCTTGCACCCGTCGCCCGTGCCAGCCGTTCAACATCTGTTCTCTTGACCCGCCTGCAGGCGTAGATGCCCTGCTTTGCGAGGAAGTATTGTGCGAGGTCGTCAATGCCTTTCTGGCAGAACAGCACCGTTGCTCCAGAACGCCGTATCTTCTCCACCATCGCTTTGATCATGTGCTCTTCCATGTTCAGGAATGCCTGCATCTTCTCAGGCTCGGTAATCTGGATTTTTGCATCGATCTCCGTGTTCTTGATCTCGATGGGCGAGTCGACGATGGCGATCTTTGCATCACTAACTGTTTTTGGCATGGCGGTGTGCACGCGTTCCTTGTCCAGTATGATGCCCTTGATGAGTTCTGTCTTCTCAGCAGCAGCACCATCTTTCTTCTCGATACTGATGTCGCTCCTTTCCAGCTCCTTGAGCGTTCCTTTTTCGAGGATGAGCTGCACTGCCTGTACGGTTAGTTGTGCAAGATGCTCCTTGGCAGATTCAGCGCCTTTTCCCGTCATCGCCGTCATGGCAATCATCTCGAGAATGTCCTTGTTCTGGAGAGAGAGCGGCTCGGCAAGCCTCTGCAAGAGCTGCTGCGCTTTCTCGTTCGCCAGCAAATAGCCCTTTGCAATGACGGTAGGATGAACGTTCTGATCGAGCAGAGATTCTGCGTTCTTGAGCAGCTCTCCCGCAATGACGACGGCAGTGGTCGTCCCATCGCCAACTTCGCTTTCTTGGGTCTTGGCAATTTCCACGATCATCTTGGCGGCAGGATGCTCGACCTGCATCTCTTTCAGTATGGTCACGCCATCGTTCGTTATGGTTACCTCTCCCATGTTGTCGACGAGCATCTTGTCCATGCCCTTCGGGCCAAGCGTAGTGCGGACAGTTTCTCCAATCAGTTTTGCAGCAAGAATGTTGTTCCTTTGCGCGTTCTTCCCCGTCGTTCGTTGCGTGCTTTCCGGCAAGATGAATATAGGCTGGATATCCTTAGACATGCTCATCCCTCACAATTCCCCCTCTGTGGGTAGAGAGCGGGAAGGGATTTTTAAAGATGTCGCTTGGAACACAGGATTCGTGAAGAATGCATGAAGAAGCGATGAACGCGCAGGAAGCATGCTTGAAGACTATTTTGTAGAATTGGTTTATTCAAATCGTTGAAGCGCCTTTGTGCCAATCTCTGTCACGGTAGCTCTTGTTCTTCTGCCAAGCTCTGTTTTTGCGCTTGCCTGTCTTGCTGCCAAGTTGACATATTTTGCAACGCCGTCCAGGTCATTTGCATCTAACGCGTCTTGCGCGCGAAGGACATTGTTCCATGCCTGTCTTGGCTTGAAAAAATATTTTTCCATTCCCGCTATGCTCGCATAGACGCCAATTACTTGCGGAAGGAAACCGTCGGGAATGATGCCTTCCTTTTGCAGCCAGGCAGTGAACAGCCCACCAACGAAGCCATAGCCTACCGTCTGCCAGAATACCTTCCTGTTCTCTCTTTTATACTCTGCGTCGTACGGCTTCACTTTTTCAACTCGTATTGCACACCTGGAGGCAGCTGGATGTTGCTTTTTGGCTGGATTATTTTCTTGTCTTGCAATGCGAAGATGAACTCTTCCAGCTGTGATTCGTACTGCCTTTTTACGGTGTCGGCGAAAGGAGATGCGGCGATGAGCGCTTTTGCCTTATCTACAGTAGCGGGATCATAGCCTCTCCGTGCGATGAGCATGGCTTTTTCCTCTTCGGCTTCATTTATCAAGCCGTCAGGGAAGGGATCACCGAGCTTCTCTGCGAAATAGCCGAGCTGGGGATGCTTTCCCAGGCCATACAGTGTTCCTTCTTTGTCAACGACAAGATTTCTTTCGCCGAACTTGCACATGTTTTTTCTTTCAAAAACAGTCATGCCGTTTTCGCCGTTTTCAACCACGAATCCTTCATTGACATGTGCGCTGGAGACCAGGTGAGGAACGTCGGCGATAATCTTTCCAATAATCTCTCCCTTGTACATGATCTTGCTGGCGTTCTCCTGAGCGGCATCCTTTTCCAAACTCACTCCTGAGAGCGGCTTATTGGGAATGATTGCCTTGCCCAGAGGAGTATCAATGAGTATGTACTCTTTGTTCAGCGCATAGTTGTAATCGATGATGGGCGTATCTCCTCGCGTGAGGGTCATGCGCATCTCTCCTATCTTCTGCTGCAATTCCTGAGGATAGGACCAGCACACGTGGTTTCCTTTTCGCGACGTTATTTCTTGTTTTGGAGTGAGGATGATGTCGTAACCTGTTTCTGTTGGTCGCAATTCCGTCTCAACGGGAGTATAAGCATACACTTTTCTTGATCGTCTCGCACCTTCTTTCGTCATCTCTACCGTCTCGCCAATGCAGTAGCCGTCTTGCAATACGTGACGAGGAGTTATGACCGTATCAGGAGTTATCTCTGCAATAACCCTGCCGTCGTCTGTCTTCATCACGACCCTGCCGTCCTCGCTGTTCTGATGAGTGAAATGCGTGGAAGTCCACACGGGAGTCGTGTATTCGGAAAGGCGCCTGTGCTGCGCTCTTATCATGTAGATGGGTTCCCATCGCTTGATGAGATTGCTAAAGACAACCCCTTCCTCATCGACGAATAAGCCTTCATCATAGGAGACGATCGGCTTTTGTCCTGTGGCATCTCTAGGATCGATATGCACGTCGACGATGGCAGCGTGTTCTGCAAGGTTTGCAATCCTGAGGTCGCCTAGCTTGACTACTCTGCCTAGAAGACCTGACTGCTCGTCATTGCCTACATATTTTTCGATAGCTGCTTTCCAGCCTCTGTTCGTGATCTTGTCGACGAGTGAAGCGTCATATTCCTTCTTGCCTTCCAATGCTTTGAGCGTGCTTTCCATTATGGCGAGCCTGCCATGTTCTGCAGCCCTTGCCGCTCTGTGTAGCAGTTTCTTTCCTGCAGTTTTCCTCTCAAACAAGCCAGTGCCATTACCTCGGGCGTAATTGCTTATCGCTCGTTCATACGCTTCGTCGAGAATGTGTTCGAGTCCAGTGATGCCTCGGTTGCGAAGGATTTTGAGATATTTTTTTGTCTTTTTGATGTTACCCAGCTGGGCTTCTTCTTCAGCCATCCGCTGATATGACTGCGCGGGACTTTCGTCGTACAAGGTGATGACCTCGTTCTCTTTTTTTTCAGCATCCATGAAAAGCACCTCTATTTTTGCGAATTGATGACTCTATGCTCTACATAGGTGAAGCTCTTTTATAAATGTTTCGTTTTTCACCACTGAAAGGTAGTTAAAATATGTTAAAAAGAGAGTATCTTTTGAAGCAGCTCCAGTATCTCCGATTGAGTGAGTTGTTCTCGTCAGCTTTTTCCTGTTGGGTAACTTTTTGAGGGAGTTCCCTCAAAAAATCATATTTGTTCACCCCGATTCTGCTGTGTTGGCGGTCGGTATGCTGTGCAGTTCTTGAGAG
>JAZDHK010000009.1:0-30153 GCA_043806035.1 archaeon | reverse complement strand
TGGGTGTCGGGTATGAAATCGGCAGGGCTGTCGAGAACAAAAAGCCCGTGCTGTGCTTATTCCGGCCAGCACCGGGAAAAAGAGTCTCTCCCATGATAAACGGATCAGATTACATCATTAATGATGACTACCAGACCATTGCAGAAGCGAAAAAGATCATCGACGATTTCTTTAAAACTATTTTAGCATGATTCTTTCAGCAGCACGCATGTTCTCGAGGGCGAGCCAATAGAGTGATCTTACGCTCTCTCTTTAGCAAGTTTAGCATAATGGTCATATAACGGTTCAATAAAAGCAGCTGCTCCGGCAGTATCTAGACCGAGTTTCTTTTCTAGTTCTGATTCGAGATTTATTCTTTCAGCACCTGGTGGAGTCAGGACAATTCGCTGCAAGTCAATTATCCGTTTGGCCTTGATAGTTTCATGGGATGTGAACTCTCCGTCTTGATGATCCCAGATATTTTCACCTGCGACTCTTTTCCAGTGCGTAGATTCACGGGACAACTCTTTGAGCACGTACACATCCCCGTAGATTTTGTCCGTGAACGTTGTGCCGCTTGTTCCTATGAAATAGAGCTGGTCATCTATTTTCGTGTTGTATTCGAAATTCAAATTAGTCATTTTGTCACCTCATTTTGTTAATTACTCATCAATAGTAACTTAATAGAAATAATAAACTTTCTATTGATTTTTGACCGTCTTATGGTAAAACTTATATATTATCACAACATATGTAAAAACTAATGGAGAAATTTAAGCTTGATTTGACTGATAGGAAGATACTTGCAGAATTGGACAAGAATTGCAGAATCCCCAATTCAATACTCGCCAAGAAAGTCAACAAATCACGAGAGGCAGTAAAATATAGAATCCAGCAACTCCAGAACAGAGGGATAATAGAGAAGTTCATCACGTCGATAAATCCGAACAAACTGGGTTACTATATGTTCAAGGTGTACTTGAAGCTTGAAAATATCCCTGAGGAACGAGAGAAATTCTTTGAAGAACTAAAGCACAATAAAGACATCTACTGGATGGGCATTTCCGATGGCGCATTCGACTGTGTCTTTGCCATCCTGTCAAAAAGCATCACCGAATACTACCGGCAAATTAACGCACTGCTTTCCAAATGGGAACGCCTTATCGTCAGCAAGATCCTGGGGACGATGGTCGATACAAAACAATACAACAAGAAATTCTTCACCAATGATACGAACGGCTCATTCGTCGTCTTCGGCGGAGATGTCGTCAACAACGAAATCGACGACTTGGATTACAAATTGCTCACTATCTTGGCCAATGATGCAAGAATTCCCCTTATGCAATTGGCGAGAAAAGCGCATTCAACAATCGATATCGTTCGGGCTCGAATCAAGAAATTAGAGGAGAAAAAAATAATATTGAGCTACAGATTGGCTGTCGATTTTACAAAACTTGGTCTGGAATTCTTCAAGTTATTCATCTATTTCAGGACAGTATCGAAAAAAGACGAGGCAGCCCTTGCCGAATGGATGAGAACACATCCAAAAGCTCTCTACTACATACGAAGCCTCGCACCGTGGGAAATGGAGCCAGAATTTGTGGTCGAGAACTACAAGGAATTTAACACTATAGTCAACGACCTTAGGAAGCGATTCCCCCACGTCATCAGGAATTATGAGCATCTCATCATGATTCACGAAGCATGGATGCCCGCCTACGAAGAGATGCTAAAGCCAGATTAGCGAATCTTCGACCCGTTTATAATGATCGCACAGCCTTCTCCAGTTTTAGTTCGCTCATCTTGCGTAGGAGTGTTTGCATTCCTGGCGTGCGTCAGGAAGAATGTGGGGCATGTTCCACGCGATGAGGTTGTAGCAGAGTTGGGCAGCGCCGTATTCTGTCAATGCATCAGTGCTGCGGGGAGCCACCTCAACAATGTCGGCGGCAAGAACGTTCTTCTGGCATGCCAGCCGGTATAACAAATTAAGCGTGTACTGCCAGCTCAGCCCTCCCTGAACGGGCGTGCCCGTCGCAGGCATGTGCGCAGGATCGATACCATCAACATCGAGTGTAAGATACACGTTCTCTGTCGTAATGGCCTCAATTATTTCTTCAACAGCGGGCAGTCTTTCCTGGTTCCATTTGAATACAGTCATGCCCTTCATGAATGCTTGCTCCTCTCCAGAATACGCCCGTATGCCCACCTGGACAGTCTTCAAGCCCAGCTCGTGAGCGCGTCGCATCACGCAGCAATGCGCATACTTGCCATGAGGTTCGTCCGCATAATCAGAATCATCATCCCGCAAGTCAGCATGCGCATCAATCTGCAAAACAGTAACTTCTTGCGGATTCTTTTCTGCAAGAACACGGAATGGCGCTATGGATATTGAGTGCTCGCCACCCAAGCTTACCACAAATTTGCCTGCACAATACAGTTTTTTGAATTCTTCCGCAACTTTTCTGACCATCTCTTCCGGCCGCAAGTAGTTAAGGTCGCCAAGATCATGATATGCTATCTTGTACAGCTGTGTTGGAGTGGTTCCCGTATACGGATCATACAATTCCAGCTGCCCATCCAAGCACCGCTTTATTGCTTGAGGGCCTTTGTCCGCGCCTTTCCCGAAAGAAGAGGTCCTGTCATAATTTGCGGCGAGCAAGACAACATCCGCTGCTGAAATGTTATCACAGTTAATGATTGAGTCTATCACGCCTGAAGGAAGTACGGGCAACTATAAAAAAATGTGGTTTTTGAGCATATTTTTTTCAGAACGAGCAGCTCGCGTGAACAGAATCAGTCTCTGCCCGTTGATAACGCCGCAGCTATGACGTTTTTTGCCTCCCCTTGCTGAAGAGGATGCTCTTCCATGAACAGGACTGCCTTCGATGTCAAAAATCCAACCTATGGAGAAACGCTGTCTTAATTCCTGTTTCGCATGTTCGACCAGAATTGATCGCAGATCTTTTCCTTGGCATGCTCAGTAAGAGAAGCCACTGCGTGACTCAGCTTGCCCACACTCTTTTTCATTTTGTCCCACCTCGAAGGCAGTTTTGGTTAAACAGTCATCTGAAGGGTTAACGCCCCAGCTCCCTCTATTTACCCTTACTTGCCTCAATCAACACTAGTAGAGGGCAAGTATAATATACTATGGTAGCGAAAATGCACCAAACGCCCGTACAAAGTAGATAATTATCCCGTTAGCTTTTAATACTACCTCGTCCCGAAACGGGTTCATGAAGGCAATACTGCTCCTGCTCCTACTCATCCCCCTTGCTCTGGCGCTCGATGACAGCGTGCTGCATGCAAACACGCTCAGCATGAATTTCACGTCTACAGGCACGGGAAGCTTCGTCACCACAGGCCAACATCCCGAGCTCGAGTATCTCAACGTCAAGCTCCACCACTTCCCCAAAAGCATCAGCGGGCAAAACGTCATCTCACTAATCCCCATTCCGCCAGCGCAGGGCACGGACACGCTGGCATTCACCTTCGAAAAGCCAGAGCCGTTCACGTACCAAGTGCAGGCACTGCTCAGCACGAACACGTACAGGCCGCAAGTGAAAGAACGAATACCCTTCCCCCTGCAAAGCCTCGATCCGGAACTCACGCAGTACCTGCTCACGACAGAACACTTGGACGTCAGCCCAGAGATGAGAAAGCAGGCAGTTACCCTCTCGCAGAGCAACGACGCGTACGAAGTCATCGGCAGCATCGCCGCCTGGATCCACGAGAACGTCAAGTACAATCTGAGCACGCTAACTGCGGACGTCGCCCAGCCGAGCAGCTGGGTCTTCAAGAACAAATACGGCGTTTGCGATGAGATAACGAGCCTGTTCATCAGCATGCTCAGAAGCGTTGGCATCCCTGCCAGGTACATGTCAGGCATCGCCTACACCAATTATGATCTTTTCAGCGAACCCTGGGTGAATCATGCATGGGCGGAAGTCTACCTCCCCGACCAGGGCTGGATACCCTTCGACATCGCCTACTCGGAATTAGGCTATGTTGATGCGACGCACATCATCCTCGAGCAGAGCAACGATGCCATAACGTCAGCAGTCAATTTCGAGTATCAGAGCAGGGACCTCAAGCTCAGCACCGGGCCCATAACCAACAAGATAGACGTGCTCGACCAGAACGGGCAGCAGCAACCCCTTCTCGAAAAGAGAGTGACGCCCTGGCTGGGAGAAGTAATAAAGAATTCGTGGAACGTCATCATCATCAACCTCAAGAATCCGCAGCCATACTACGTCATGGAACGCATCTTCCTCGCGAACACGGAAGAACTCACGTTCTCCCAGCAAAGCTGGTTCGTCGTGCTCGGGCCGGGCAAGGAAAAGAAGCTCTATGCGAAAGTGCACGTGAGCAGCGCTCTAGAAGACAAGTACACGTACACGTTTCCCATCGTCGTGTATGACGGCCTGAACGGCTCTGCGCAGGCGAGCTTCACGGCAAGCCAACGAGGGCAGTTCATGACAGAAGCCATAGCAGACCAGTACGTCATGCAGCCTCCGGACAAGCAGCCCGTCGTGTGCGAAGCAGACCATGACGTGCTCTACCCGCAAGAAACCGCAATCATTTCCTGCCCTGTTCCCTTCTGCCTAGAAAACACGTGCACGAACACTACCCTCACGTACACGCCAACAACCATAGGACCCACAACGCTACTGCTCACAACTGAGCAAGGCAGTGCATTCCTGCCCATCAGAGTCATCCCCCCACCTACCATCAGCATCACTGACGTCACCTATCCCGTCAGCATGCACTATGATGACAAGGAAATCATCAGGTTCACGCTCGAGCCAGATCCTGCAAGCCCTCCAGAAAACATCACCATCAAACTGCAAGGCGGCTTCATCGACGAGCAATGGAATTATTCGAGCATCGGCAAGGAAACCATATCCGTGGCATTCACGGGAAGGCACTTGAGCAAGAAAGCCACACCCTTCACCATCACCGTCTCCTACCTTGATGCCCGGCAAAAAATATATGTTGCACAGCACAGCATCGTCATCAAACTCACGGATCTAAGCTTTGGCGAACAAGTCGAGTTGTGGCTGGCATCATTCTCCCAATCAGTGCGCAACGCCTTCAAGCGCCGATAACTACTTAAACCTGCCCTGCACTGCTCAAGGGCATGCACGTGGACAAACTCGTTCCCGACACCTCCGTCATCATCGAGGGAATTCTGAGCAAGCGCATCCTCGAAGGCAGCCTCACCTGCACCACTCTACTCATCCACGAAGCAGTCATCAACGAGCTCGAGGCGCAAGCGAACAGGAACAAGGAGACAGGACAACTCGGCCTTGAAGAGATAAAAAAGCTCAGGCAGATCTGCAAGGAACGAACGATAACCCTGCAGTATGCGGGCGAGCGCCCCAGCGAATTCGACATCAAGAACGCCGCAAAAGGCGGCATCGATTCTCTAATCAGGCAGTACGCATTCGAGCAGCACGCAACGCTCATCACCGCAGACAAGGTGCAAGCCAGCGTTGCCGAGAGCAAAGGCATACCCGTCATCCTGGTAGAATTCACCATCACCGAGACTCCGTTCGTGCTCGAAAAATACTTTGACGAAAACACGGCAGCAGTCATCATTAGAGAAGGATGCACCCCGCAAGCAAAAAAGGGAAAGCCTGGATCGTGGACACTCATCCCCTTAGGAGATGAACGCCTCGATAGGGATGCCATGCGCAAGCTCTCGACGCAAATCGTCGAAGACACGGCATCACGAAAGGACGGCTTCCTCGAATGGGAACAGAAAGGGACAACCCTCGCCCAAGCAGGCAAGTACAGAGTGCTCATCACCAAACCACCACTCACTGACGGGTATGAGATCACTGCATCAACACATCTCAAGCAATTGCAGCTTACAGACTATTCCTTTCAAGGCGAAAAACATGTGCTCGCAAGCAAAGGACTGCTCATCATCGGCGGACCAGGCGAGGGAAAAACAACCTTCGCGCAAGCGCTCGCCAACCACTACGTGCAGCAGCAGCGCATAGTAAAAACTATCGAAAGCCCGCGAGACCTCGTTGTAAACGCGGCCATCACAAAATTCTCCCTGCACCACGCGACACCCCAAGACTTGCACGACATCATGCTACTCTCCAGGCCAGACAATGTCATCTTCGATGAGGCACGCACCCTCTCCGACATCAGGCTCTTCTGCGATCTGCGCCTTTCGGGCATTTCTGTTGCCGTAGTCATGCATGCAGAACATCCCGCGCAGGCAGTGCAGCGATTCATCGGCAAAATAGAGCCAAGCCTGCTCCCCTCGCTCATCACGCACATCATACACATTGCCGCAGGGCAGGTCAAGAGCGTCTCTGCATTGCGCATGCAGGGCACAACCATCACGATCAGCGACGGCAAAGACACGACCGTCCTGCACGTGCTCGACAAGGACGCCATCATCACCGCATCCGCACGTACACTTCCGTTTACAGTGCGCAGCGATGACCAGGACGTGCATTTCTCAACAGACGCCACGGCCGCAACGGTCGAACTGTTCTCGGGAAATGACTTGTTGGCAAGGACGACTGCAGAAGACGGAAGCTTTTCTTTCAAAAAACGCACGAAAGAAGGAAGGCTCGTGCAGGCTGCCGTGGAGAAAGGTACGCTCACTATTAAGACGCGTAATTAGGCGTCCCTTCAGGAAGGTCATCAGACAATGCATCGATGTCCTCCTGGCGCAAGGCATAGTATTTGCTCAGAAAACACTTGCTTAAAAATACGCTGCTGTCCATACCACAACCCTTTGCTTCTTAGGAAACAACGCTAGTATATATTCTTTGCCTATTTTTTTCTCTCAAAATTGGCAAGCAATCTGTTTATCCTTGCAGAATCGGAGAACTGCCTGCTCTCCCTGCAATGCCTCACCAATGATTCGTATGCAGCCCTGTTGTCGTACGTTACTGGTCCTCTGCCGAGAGACCTGGCAAGGTCGTACAGTTCCTGCGCATTTTTTTTCTTTTTCATATCGGCATACTTGTCTGCAGCCAGCACCAGGCCACGCACGTCATCCTGCTGTTTGTATGTTGCCACTGCCCTGCTCAAGTACTTGCCCCCCATGCCCAAGTACGTGTCCGCACGAACGGAACACAACGCTCGTTTGGTGTCAGCATCCTTTGCCGTCTTCAGCTGCTTTGTAATGTATTCTAGCGCTCTGTCGGACGTCATGGCCTGTATCTCGTACTTGAAGAATTTCCTCTTGTCCTCGAACGTTCTTGGCTTTTGCATGCTCATCCTTTCGTCGGAGAAGCGCGGTATGTTTGCAGTTTTTTGTTTATCTCTGCCGCCTTTTTCGTATTTCCTTTCTGTTCGTACCTATTGGCCAGTGCACTAAAGAACGTCGCATCCCTTGACTCGTGTATTATCACAGGAGGATTCATGCGCATGATTTCCGCATACAGACTGTCTGCAAGTTCGGGCTTGCTTGAGCGCTCGTAGAAGAGCGCCACGCCCCCTAGTCGCACAGGATCCTTTGCGAGACGATACTGGCTCTCTGCATTCGTGAAGTGAAAGCGCGACAGCTCAACATCGCCCATGACAGCATGCACCGCCCGCCGTTTTTCAGGAGTCAGCTTCTCGCGATTCAACTCCGTGAGCTTTTGTGTCAGTGCATTGTACACGTCATCATCGCTCGCATGCTTTTCTTTCAATGGTTTCTCGATCTGAGCAAGAATCTCCTGGACTGCATCGATTTCTTTGTGATATTGGTCTTTCGTCATGCTTTCACCATTTTCCATTAGCTTTTCTTCGGTGCGCTGCTGTATTGTGCTGCGTTCGTTCTGATTTTTTTTGCCGTTTCGGGCTGTCCTTTCTGCTCATATTGAGACGCAAGGGTGTTCATGCGTACCACGTCAAGTGTGTTCGCCGCTTCGGGAATGAAGTTGCGCTGCACGAGCTTGTCATAGATGGGCTGCGCAAGATCGGCATTCCCGTGAGCAACGTAGAGAAATGCGAGGTTGTTCAGGCGAGCCAGGTCCTTTGACTGAGTATAGTGCTCCTCTGCATCCTTGAACAGTTCAGGATGGGCAAGACAGAAGTCTCCCCAGACGGCGTGTAAGGCCCTGTATTGTGGAGATTCCTCCTTCGTTTTTCGTTCAATGACTTTCAGGAATTTTATCTGTTCTCGTATTGCCTTTTGTTCAGTACCTAACGTTTGTGCAATGGCACCAAGATGTCGTTTCAAATAATCAACGTTGGCCTCAAACGGATCCTTTTCAGGAAGGTTCGTTTGTGTATATGTTACGGGAGTTTTTCTTTTATTTTGTTCATACACATTATTTTCTACATTCTTACTAGTACGTTCTGTCATGTTTTCACCTTCCTCACCGCCTCTCTGAATAGTGCGCACTTCTTCGCGAGCTCGTCAAGCTCCTTTCCCTTGGGCAAGGTTGTTTTGCCGTGCTCGACCTTCTTGAACGTCTCGATAATAGTCCTGCAGTTCACAATGCTCGTCCTTTCCAGGCCTTGATTGGCGTATTCCTTCTCGAGCAGGTCAGGGACTTTTCTCGGCACGAGAATTGTCTTGCCTTTCAGCAGCAGCGCCGCCTGTGCGGCCTCGAGGCAGCTCGTGTAGATGTTATCAAAGAATTCTTTCTTGATGCGTTCCACTTCCCGCATGCTCTCCCGGATGTTCATGAGCTTGCGGAACAGCATCTCCTTCGTCCCCAGGACAACGCCGTTCTTGATGTTCTTACGCAGTAGCTTGAGCAGGTTGAGATTGTCCTGCACGATATCACCATCCCTGATGCTCAGGAACACTTGCCGCTCATAGTCCATGACTGCCGTGAAGAACGCTTCTTCCGTGTACGTCTTGACGTGTTTGCACTTGTGCTTTTTTTGCAGAGCAGGAGTGGGCTGTCCGCCGATGCAATACATCGTCTCCTGGAATGTCCACGTGCCGATCATTGTGCGAGCTTCTCCTCAACCGTTACTATAAACTTGCGGATCTTCTCCAAATAATAATCGATGTTCTCCGCGCTGACCTGGCTGAGCGTTCCCTGTTGGATTTTCTCCTGCAAGTCAATGATTTCCTGATAATTGCCTATGATCTCCTCACCCAAGACTTTTGTGTAGGAGGCGAGTGCCTCCGCTATCTCTCTTTTGTTGAGCATGAGCTTGTTGTCAAAAAGCAGCAGCACCTGTGCCGCCTCCGTCCCTGCATTCGCAAGGGCGTTCATGCCGTCGAGCAGCAACTGCCGGTTCCATGCGGCGCTGGCATCGCTCCGCTCCATGAGGCGTTCTGCCTTCTGTTCCTTCCTGAACAATTTTTCCTCTTTGACGAAGGAAGCGACTTTCTTGATGAGCCCCTGCCTGTCATGGATGATGAGGATGTCCTTGAGGCTACTCACGAGCCAGGGCTCCCCTTCCATGAGCAAGAACCACCACTTGCTCAATTCCTTGATGGGTTGGAAGTGCAATTTGAGCTTGCTGCTCTTGAGTATGGTGTCACATGTCTGCTTGATGCGGTCATGATGAAGTATGGGTGCGAGGTCATTCACGACGATGAGGATGTCGATGTCGTTCGGGTTGTCCTGCGTTATGGAGCTGCCGTAGATGTAGATGCCCTCTATCTCAGCGTACTTGAGCAAGGGCTTGAGCGCCGCTTTCAAGGGAGAAAGTTGCATGTTCGTCCTGAGCTGTGCCTGTTTAAAAAACTTGCGAGAATGCCCTCCTGGTTTTGGTCACAAACTTTATAAAGTTCCAGACGACTGCACCTGCATGCTGGACATACGACTCTTCAGGGAACACCCTGAGCAAATGCGTGATACGCTGAACCGGCGCAAGGACACGGAAAAATTGCTCGTGGTAGATGAGCTCATCGAGCTCGACAAGAGCTGGCGGGAGCTCGGCAAGAAACTAGATGAATTACGCAACAAGCGAAACACGCTCAGCGAAGGCATCAACAAGGCAAAGAAAGAGGGCAAAGACGCCAAGCAGCTCATCGCCGAAGTGAAAGAACTTCCTGAACTGATAAAGAAGGGTGAGGAAGCGCTCGCCCACGTCGAGCAGGAAATTCAGAAGAAGCTCAGCATCATGCCGAACATCATGCACGAAGCGGTTGTGTATGGCAAGGACGCAGGAGACAATCCCGTCATCAAGACATGGGGCGAGCAAAAAACATTTTCTTTTCCCGTCAAGAACCATGTGGAGCTTGCAGAACAGCTCGGCCTTGCCGACTTTGATGCATCAGCGCGTATCTCTGGCAATGGCTTTTATTTTTTGCAAGGGGACTTGGCCTTGCTCAATCAGGCGTTGATTCGGTTCGCGATAGAGTTCATGCAGAAGAAAGGCTACACGTACGTGGAAACACCCTTGCTCATCAAGCGATTCGTGCTCGAGGCAGCAATGGACGTCAACGCCATTCAGAATTCTATCTACGAAGTCAAAGGAGATGACGGCCTATGCATGATCGGCACGTCAGAGCATTCCATGCTCGGCAGGTTTGCAGGAATAACCTTTAATGAAGAAGAACTGCCCAAGAAACTCTTCTCCTACAGTATGTGCTTTCGGCAGGAAATAGGCAGCCATGGCATCAACGAAAAAGGATTATGGAGAACCCATCAGTTCAACAAAGTGGAGCAGTTTGTGTTCTGTCTGCCGGAAGACTCGTGGAAGTACTACGATGAGCTCCTGCAGAATTCAGAAGAAATACTCCAAGCGCTCAAGCTGCCCTATAGAGTGATTGACATTTGCACGGGAGATCTTGCTATCTGGAAGGCACGCTCGGCAGACGTTGAAGTCTGGCGTCCCACGACAAAAGAGTATGGCGAGGTCATGTCCCTCTCGAACTGCACGGACTATCAGGCAAGAGATTTGAACACGCGTGTTGCGAGAAAGGACGGCACGAAGCAAGTCGTGCATACCTTGAATAATACTGCACTTGCGACATCGCGCATTCTCGTGGCCATTCTCGAGAATTATCAGAACGAGGACGGCAGCATACGTATTCCTGATGTGCTGCAACCGCTCATGTTCGGAAAAAATTTTTTAAAATAAATGAAGAAAACTAGAAATCGTCATCAGGGTCTGCCTGGCGCACCAGCGTTTCTGCGGAGTACTTGTCTGTCGTCTCGATTCTGTCCGAGCCGCAGTACGGGCATTTCTTCAGGGTGAAGTCTGCCTTTCTGCTGAACTTGTACTTGCACTTCAGGCAGTGATAGCTCACCATGTCCGTGATTCTCGCTTTTGTCTTCTCCGGCGCTGCTTTGCTAATAGGTTTGCTTTGCGCCATGGGCTTTTTTGTCGAGAATGCCGCCTTGCTCCCTGACATTCCTGATCGCAAGTTCTGTTTTTCCTGGCAGGACCTGCACAACATATCCTTGCCGTTCTGTGCTAGTCTCATCTCGGAGACGGGCGCCTTGCCGTTGCATCCTCTGCACGTTATGACGATGTTTTGATTGCTTGCCATTACTACCACCTTTTTTCTACCTGAGCGTAGTTGTTTAAAAACTTTTTGACATGTCAGAATTACCCATTTATAAATCAGCGTACTTGGCTAATTCTGAGCATGCTCAAGAATCGACTGCCAAGTGGGTTGCACAATCAGATAATCGCTGGTAAACGGCGATTCTTGACAAGCTTTAAATACGCCTCGTTTCAGGAAAAGAGGCATGGAAGACAAATCCCACTCCAGGCAGGCGTTCCTGATAGTGCTTCTCGCCTTTGTCGTCCTCGGCTTTTTTGTCCTTAGACCCTATCTCATGTACGTCATTGCAGCCATTCTCCTGCTCGTCGCCTTCAAGCCCGTGAGTATCTGGCTGCACGAACGTATCAACAACAGGATACTCGTCAGTATCATTATGCTCCTGCTCATCCTCATCATCATCGTCCTTCCCGGTGCGTTCCTCATCAAGAACCTCTTCCAGGAAACGAGTAGGATTTATTCCAGCATCGTCGTGCCGGAAAGCTTTGCAAGCATCAACCAAAAAATTTCTGCACTGCTGGGGACGAACGTTGATGTCAGCGCGCTACTCTCCAATGTCGTGAAGGGCATGAACGACTATCTGCTGTCGAAGAGCTTCAAGGCAGTCACGGCAGTCACGGACATCGCTGTTGGCTTGTTCATCATGTTCTTCATCCTCTTCTACGGATTCAAGAGCATACACGGGCCCTGGTTTCGACTCGGCAAGCTCATTCCCCTGGATGATCGGCGAAAGCGGCGCATCTTCTCAGAGATAGAGACGGTGACGAACGCCGTCGTCTTCGGCCAAGGCGTCGCAGCCCTCGCACAAGGAGCCGTAGGACTGCTCGGATTTCTCATCTTCGGCCTCCCTAATCCTTTTTTTTGGGGATTGGCCATGGCCGTCTTCAGCTTCATTCCCTTCCTGGGGACGCCGCTTGTGTGGCTTCCCGCAGGCATACTCGAACTGCTCAACGGCAACACCACCATAGGCATACTCTTCCTGCTCTACAACCTCATCTTCACGACAAACGTCGACAATCTCATCAAGCCCTATCTCATCAGTTCGCGATCGCGGCTCCATCCTATCATCGTCGTCCTTGGCGTGTTCGGGGGCATCAGCGCTTTTGGCATCATCGGTATGATCCTTGGTCCTATAATCCTGGCCTTGCTCATCATTCTCCTGGAAGAATACACGGGATTGCAGAACGTGCCCGTCGTGGTGGGCATGAGCGACATCAAGACGTGGATGAAACAGTTCAAGAAAAAGCAGTAACGCTTATAAAATCAAGCAAATTTCTCTTTTGCATGAGCGCTCCAACAGCCATATTGTGGTTTGCCACCCTGTTCGAGGAGACAGTGCATGCCATAGCCAAGAACACGCTAGAAGGGTATCTTTCTGCGGCAGGCATATTCGTCGTGTGCTTTGCCCTCTGTATGCTCTTCAAGCGATTTGTCATGCACCGGCTCAAAAAACTTGCTGAGAAGACAAAGAATGACATCGATGACATCCTTCTTGCAGGAATAGATAGGCTTCGTTGGCCTTTCTTCCTCTTCCTGTCATTCTATCTGGGGGAGACGTCACTCGTGCTGCCCGTCTTGATTGACAACATTTTCAAATACGCATTCCTGTTCATCGGTGTCTATTATGCAGTGCGGTTCTTCCAGGGCATGGTTAACTTTGTGGCAAATAAGGAGATTGAGAAGCGAAAAACCGTGTATAAAGGAGCGAGTACGTCCATGGTCATCGTGCTGCGTGGCATCATCATCTTCATCATGTGGGTCATTGCAGGGCTCATCATTCTCACCAACCTCGGCGTAAAACTCACGCCCGTCATTGCAGGGCTGGGCATCGGAGGAATTGCGATAGCGTTTGCGCTGCAGAACGTGCTCTCTGACTTGTTCAGTTCTTTCAGCATCTATTTCGACAAGCCGTTCGTCGAAGGAGATTTTATTGACATAGGCCCGGAGATGGGCACGGTGAAGCACATAGGACTGAAAAGCACGAGACTGCAGGACTTGCAAGGAGAGGAACTCGTCGTCCCCAACAAACTCTTAACCGACTCAAAAATCCACAATTACAAGAAGATGGACAAGCGGCGCGTTGTTGTGAATTTGGGTGTGGAGTACGACACACCGACCAGCAAGCTCATGCGCGGCAAGCAACTCATAACTGACATACTCAAGAAACAGAAAGACGTCACGCTCGACCGTGTACACTTCAAGGACTTTGGAGATTTTAGTTTACAGTACGAGCTCGTGTATTTTGTGCAGACGCCAGACTATGTCACGTACATGGATGCTCGCGAGCACATCAACTTCTCCATCAAAAAAGCGTTCGAGAAAGAAAAGATCAGCATGGCATTCCCGACGCAGACCATCATCCTCAAAAAGTAGGCCGGCGCTAGAGCTTTCTCCACGCGGGAGGAACGTGTTTTTTTGACTTCAGTGGAATGGCAAGTATCTCCTCCTTGTCCGTATCCAGGACGAGAACGCCGTTTGCAAAACTGCCATTAGCAACGCTCGGACCGTGAAGCCACGTCAGGTTGTTGGTCAATCTGATGGTTTTATTGAACGGAATTTTACGCACTGTTTTCTCTGAAAAAACCAGCATACCCTCCTTGTGATCATGACCAGATATGCCTATGGTGCAGCCTTGTTTTTTCATGAAGGAAAAGTGCTTTTGCACATCTTTTGGCTTTTTTGGCTCACGTGTGGTCGAGCCTGTCACATCGGGAAAAGCATAATGTGAAAAAAGAAGTTTTAGATCGCCGTATTTTTTGACAATGTACTCGGGAAGTTGCCGAATGAACTTTTTATCGTCTTTGGTGAGCAGTGCAGACAGTTCGTTGTTCTCGTAAAGAAAGATTTTTCCTTTGGACTGTTTTTTTCTTGTTCTATAGTCGAGCGAGTACCAACTTTTTGGATACGGAAAGCCCGCCTTATGCACGGGTAGTTTCCTGATGGAGAATAAATCGTGATTGCCAACAAGAGTGACTGCGTTCGTCTTTCTCAGCAACGAAATGACTTTGTGAGCGTTTCTGGACCGCAGGAAACCATAGTACGGTACGCAATATCCGGTGAAGTCGCCAAGACAGACGAGATGACTGCATTTCTCTTTATGCAGTACTTTGAATGCTTTTTTAAGGCTGTTTACATCCTCGTGTATGTCTGAAACAATGCCTATTTTCATGCTCATGACGAAGCAGTACGCATTAAAAACTTTTTGATAGGATGCATTACAGTCTTGTTTGGTGAATAATTCACTTTGTGCGAATATTTATAAATGCACGAATTCTCCGTCTCTCAATGGTTTTGGACAATCTGGGGGCGTCGCTCAAAGCCACCATAGAAAAAATAACCAAGAGTCTCTTTGTAGATGAGAAACTCATCAACGAATTAGTCAAAGACATCCAGCGTTCTCTGCTCCAGGCGGACGTGAACGTCAGGCTCGTCCTGGACTTAACGCAGAAGATCAAGAAGCGCGCTCTTGAGACGAAGGATGCCAAGATGCTTTCTAAGAAGGAACAGCTCGTCACGATTGTCTATGAAGAGCTCGCCGCATTTTTGGGCGGGGAAGGCAGCGGCATCCTCATCAGCAAGAAACCCTTCCGGCTCATGCTCGTCGGTCTTTTCGGCAATGGCAAGACCACGACGGCAGGCAAGCTCGCAAAATACTACCAAAAAAGAGGCCACAAAGTGGCACTGCTCTCAACGGACACCTGGCGGCCTGCCGCCTATGATCAGCTCGTGCAGCTCGGCAGGCAGATCAACGTCCCCGTCTTCGGCAACCCGAAAGCAAAGCGGCCAGAGGACATCCTGCATGCCTTCGAGAAGGAACTCAGCGCATTCGATATCATCATTATAGATACTGCGGGAAGGGACGCTCTCAACGAGGAGCTCATCGACGAGCTCAACCGCATCAGAGAAAGCGCGCACGCGGACAGCACGCTCTTGGTCATGGCTGCTGATGTCGGCCAGGCAGCAGAAAAGCAAGCAAAAGCATTCCACGAACATTGCGGGGTTACTGGCGTCATCATCAGCAAGCTCGACGGCACGGCAAAGGGCGGCGGGGCGCTGACTGCATGTGCAGTGACGCAGGCCCCTGTCGTCTTCATCGGCGTCGGAGAAAAAATAGATGCACTCGAGGAATTCAAGCCGCAATCCTTCGTCGGCAGGCTGCTCGGCATGGGAGACCTAACCTTGCTGCTCGAGAAGGTGAAAGAAGCGGCAGCAGAAGAGAACATCAACGAGGAGGACCTGGGCAAGCGCGTCCTGCAAGGCGACTACAACCTTATCGATCTTTATCAGCAGATGCAGGCCATGCAGAAGATGGGTCCCTTAGGAAAAGTCATGGAGCTCATTCCTGGCATGGGGTCACTGAAGTTGCCAAAAGAAGCCCTTGAAGTGCAGGAAGGAAAGCTCGAGAAGTGGAAGTATGCCATGAGCAGCATGACGAAAGAAGAGCTCGAGGATCCTGAAATCATCGATGGGAAGCGTGCCGAGCGCATCGCGAAAGGCGCAGGCATCGACATCATGGACGTTCGTTCTTTGATCAAGCAGTACAAGCAGAGCAAGAAGCTCATCAAGATGATGGGTGGTTCTGAGAAGGGCATGCAGAAGATGATGAAGAAATTCCAGCAAGGTCAGATGCAGTTCAAGTGACTGGGGTTGCCTTCTTGTGCTTCGTTTTCTTGAACAATCCGGCAATGTATGCAGCGCTCCCGATCATGATACCTGCTCCGAGGACGGTGACGTACGCGGCAAGGCTTTCCGGTAGGTGCGCGGCCTGCAGCATGCTGCTCGTAAAATTGTAGTGGTCCATGCCTGGCTGGTGGTAGGCGATGCTGGCATCGATGTAGAGTTTTGACACTTGCGCAAGACCCATGGAACCGTACGCGCAGGCGACAGCATACATCCGGCTGCCGCTCTTCCTGATGTTGGTTACCGCCGTCATGGCCCAGTACAAGCTTAAGCTCATGGTGAGCGTCTCAGGACCTGCAGCGACGACGGCAGAGCTAAGATACCCTATCGTGTCCTGCTCTGCAGTGATGAGGGTTTGTGCTGCCGTGTATGCGGGCAGTGTTCCCGTATGGATGTAGCCTGCAGTGATTTTTTCAAGAATGCCAGTATACCACGTGTCCTGCATGATGATGCCTGCGCAGTGCGTGTGAGGCAGGATCTCTGCTAGACCTGCGTGCAGTCCTTCATGGAGTGGTGTCTGCAAGGCGGTGATTCCCGCTATGGGGAGGTATCGTTCTGATCGCTTCACGATGCTCTCTAGCGTCTTTCGTATTCGCATGGCTGATGATAATGCCTTCCCCTTTATAAACGTGGTTATTTTTGTTACTGTTAAGTGATTACAAAAACGAAACATTTAAATATAAGTTATACTATATTGTTATTACTAGTAAGTACTAATCTTACTGGTGAGTAAGCACGGCACGGGGCAAAGCACTTTCACCCACACCTCCTTCACCCCACGAAAATGATTCTGCCCCGTGCAGGCTTTTTTTTTTAATGCATGCAAGAACTACTTCTTCATTTCGAAATCCACCAATAACGGCAAGTGGTCAGAGCCATTGAACGGCAAGAGCACGTGCTTCTTGATGAGAATGTTAGGTGATGAGAGCGCATAATCCAACGCCCGTTTCGGCCGGAACGCGGGGAAGCTCGGCTCGGCAGGATGCATGATAAACCCTGTCTTCCTCAAAAAGTGCCTGAGCTCGTACGACGCAGCGGTGTTGAAATCACCGACGACGAGAGATGGCGTTTTCTTTTCGGCGACGATATGCGCAAGCTCATGCAGTTGCTTGGCACGCACTTTCTTTGTGAGCGACAGGTGCACGACGAAAATGCTCACCTTCTTCGGAATATAGATGTTCGCCTCTAAGACCAAGCGCTTAATCCCTCTCTTGAACCAGTGAATCCGCCCATGAATTTCATGCTTCGACAGGACTGCCGTTCCCTGCCGTGCAAGAATGGGTGCGTGGTTAAAGACTCTGCCGATGAGTTTCTTCTGATACCGAACCTTGCTCAAAATGAAGGGCAGATTGAGGGCTTTGGCGACGATCTGCGCCTGGTTTTGGCGCTTCGTCCGCACTGATCCAAAATCGACTTCCACTAACGCCACGAGATCAGGCTTGTGTTGTTTGAGAAACTCGATGATGTTCTCCCGTGTGTTCTTCTTCTCACGCAAAAGGCGCCACACCTTGAAATAGTCCCGCGTCTTTCCCTCTAGGCCTATGCAATACTGGATGTTGTAGCTGATGAGCCGGGGCATGCAGCCTTGCTCACGCGTGCATTTAAATGCTTTACGAACATGCATTGAAATGATTCAGTCCGCGCTCCGTACAGAAAAATAAGATTTCTGCCCGTCTCAAGGGCAATCGCAATAGTTATTATCTTTGAAGACTGCGCTGTGCGGACTTTTTCAGCACGGTAGAACATTCAGATCCAGTGTTCGTTCGGCAAGCGCATCTCGAGAAGCCTGCGTTCTAGCCCACTGTGCAACAGTTCTATTGTTCTTTTTGAGGAGTCGCTGAATCCCAAGAGAGAAGACCTATCCAGAACGTAGAGCGGACCTTTTTTGTTGTGCTGCAGAACAATGGACACCATGCTCCTTGCAGGATTGTACTTTATCTGCACGTCGTAATCCTCGAACTGCTCGTCAGCAGCATCGAGTATAGGCAACGCACTCTCCTTAAGCTGTTCGTACTCTTGTTCAGTGACATCCTTCAACAAATAATACATGATTACCGTAACTACTATTAAGTTTATAATACTTTCGTTTTAATTTTTGTTTCTGATGTGCTTTTTTTCACATTCTTTTTTTTCAGATGTAATTCTCAAGTGGTGTTCTCTCGAGAAGGTTTTTCCATAACCTTTAAAAAAGGCAGGGGGTAAGGCATCACGTATGGGTGTGGCGGACTTATTCAGGAAAATCAGCGGCCAAAAAACAGGACGGCTCCTGGTTGCGTGGGAATATGACACGAAAGACAGCATCATCAGCAGCCCCGTCATCGCAGACCTCTTAGGCAGCGGCAAAAAACAAATCATTCTCGGTACGAAGTCAGGGCAGCTTCTCGTCCTGGACAGCGAGGGAAAGATGCTCTGGAAGTACGATGCAACAGAAAAACTCGGCGAGGTCGACACCTTCTTCGTTGATGCCGAGTCGGGCAACAGCATCAGCTCACCACCCGCAGTAGCGGACCTGAACGACACGGGAAGAAAGAACATCATCTTCGGCACGGAACAGGGCAACCTGCACGTACTCACCCCTGACGGGAAATTGCTCTGGAAGTTCAAGACAGGAGGCCCCATCAAGGGAACGCCGTGCGTGCACGAATTCACCAAGGGAGGAACAAAGCACATCATCTTTGGCAGCTACGACAAGAAGCTGTACGTCCTCGACAGTACAGGGAGGATGATCTGGGCATTCGATGCGGGCAGCGAAATCACCAGCATCCCTGCAGTGGCCTCCTTCAAGAAAACGCACGTCCTCTTCGGCACAAAGGACGGCAGGCTCATCTCCCTCTCCGAGAAAGGCATCGTGAACTGGAGCTTCAAAGTCCAGGACCAAATCACTGCCCAACCCATCTTCGCAGAGCTGGACACCACGGCAATTCTTGTCGGGGCGCACGACAACACACTCTATGCGGTTGACGAATCAGGCAAGGAGCTCTGGCGGTTCACTGCAGAAGGCGCCATCGTCAGCAAATCGACTGTTGCAGACATCAACAAGGACGGCAAACCCGAGATTGTCTTCGGCAGCTGTGATAATCGCGCATACGTGCTCAACTATCAGGGAAAAAAACTCTGGAGCTTCGAGACTGACTTCTGGGTTGTTGCACCCTTGCTCATCGGAGACATAGATAGGGATGGCCTTCCCGAAATCATCCTCGGCAGCTACGACCGTAGTCTCTACGTTTTGGACAGCAAAGGAAGCTACATCCTCGACTACGTCCCTGGCATTTCAGGAGTTACCGCTCAGACGGGGCATTACAACGAAGTCATGACGGCAAACCCTGGAGAGATGTATGGCAAGAAGCTCTGGCAATACCAGACGGAAGGCATCATCGTCGGCTGCGGTCTGATAGATGACGCCAACCAGATTATCGTCATAACCGACAAAGGCATAGTCAAGAATATCATTCATAGTAGGTGATGCACATGGCAGACGAACGAGTAAAAACGTATATTCCTGAACTGGACAGCAACATGATGGGCGGCATTCCCATAGGGCATGTCATCCTCATCTCGGGATCGGCAGGCACGATGAAGAGCAGCATCTGCTTCAACGTCCTCTTCAACGAGGCACTGAACTTCAAGAAAGTCGGCCTGTACGTGAGCCTTGAGCAGAGCTCGGAAAGTCTGATGCGACACATCCTGACCATGGGCATGGACCTTAAGAGCGTTGATATCATCATCATCAATGACCTCGCCAAGCTCAAAACCGACCTTTCAAAAGTCGCTGACAAAAAATCGGGAACGGTCATCATCGTTGATGTCGGCACAATCAGGAAGCAGATCCGTGATGTGGCTACACCCTCGCAAGGCAGCGGCTGGCTGAACGTCATCAAGAACATCATCAAACGCGTCAAGGAAATACTCGGCTGCGACCTCTTTGTCCTGGACAGCCTCTCTGCCCTGTACGTGCTCAACAAGTTCGACGAGAGCAAAGTACGGGATGAATTGTTCTTCATCTTCGACTTCTTCAGGGACGAGAACGTCACGACCTTCCTCATCTCGGAGATGCGGGAGAAAGAGATAGGGGTATTGCAGTATTCCGAATATGGTGTTGAGGACTTCCTTTCGGATGGCATCATCCACCTCAGCCTCACCCGATTCAGGAGGAATGTGGTGCGGGAAGTCAGCATCGTGAAGATGCGAGCGACAGAATGCAACCACGACGTCTACTCATTGGAGTTCAAGAACGGCAAATTCCACGCCTTGTACGGCGGCCAGACGCCGCTGCTCTAAACTTCTTTTATTTCTTCTTTTTTTTTGACGTGCGTCCTTGGCAGTACAGACTATGCACCATTAACTATTTAAAATTCGTGCGACTACGCTCAACCATGAGCCCTGAACCAAGCCAAAAATCCAACAGTATAACGAAAGACATGCTCCTCGCGGATATTGCAAAAAAATTCCCTTCTGTCGTCCCTGTGCTTTTCGAATACGGGCTGCACTGTATCGGCTGCCACCTCTCTCCGTTTGAGACGTTGGAAGAAGGCTGCAAGGGTCACGGCATGCCTGATGACGTGTTCGAGCAGCTGCTCAAAGACATCAATGCAATCGTCACCCTGAAGTAGCATAAAAAAGTAAAGATTTTTGAATAGAACAGCATTTCTCTCTTGCATGAACAACCCACTCAAGAACGTCATCGTCGTCAAAGGTGCAGGGCAAGGCCCCGGCGTGAAGTCCGCACTGCACCTCGCACTCTACGCTGCAGGCACGCACAACTTCAACATCGTCAACTACTCCTCTGTCCTGCCCGAACTCCCAAAGCACGCTCCAATAGCTAAAGAAACCATCTTTTTGAGCAACATCTATTGGGGGGCAAAAGCGGAATCCGTCTTCGTCGACGAATACGCGCACGAACCAGGACAGTGGGCGTTCGCAGGACTCGGCTGGCGACAATCATCCTCCGACAACAGCGGCTATCTTGTGGAAGAACACGGCATCTTCTCCAGCGAAGAAGAAGGAAAACGTACCATGGAAGAGAGCATCACTGCCGATCTCGACAGGATGTGCACCACCACGCCAAAACGTCTCGACAAGCACGGACAGAGTATCATCGGCATACAGAACAAAGGAGAGGTCGCGTGCGCCATCGTCCAAGCAATCTACTCCCTCTGGCCGACGCAGGACGGCCAGCTGTGGCTGGATTCGGATGTGAAACGGCAATTGGCTAACTTGCGCACGGTGTTGGAGAAAGACTATGCGCTTCTTGCCGCAAAAGACCTCGCGCAAGGGACGAGAGTGCTCACGCTCAATGGCAGCCTTGCAAAAACACCAGGAACGGACAGCATACTCGTCGGTGAAAACCAGCATTTCCTCCCCTCGCTGGAGAGGGCGTACTCGGGAAGGTACTTGAGAACAGCGGATGCACCGAACCTCTTCATCAACACTGACCTCGATCTCAGGCCGTACTTCTTCGCACTGCGCGATATCAAGAAAGGGGAACAGCTCAGCTATCATGTAGGCATGACCGACCCAAGAGTGTTCGGGCAACTGCCGGCTGATCTGCAAAAGCAATGGCTCGACCTGCGAGAAATTTCTACGTACGTGCTCAAGCACAACGTTTAAAAAGCATTGGCTGTTTTCGTGCCGCATGGACGGTCCTGAGGAATTCGCGTACGAGCTCAAAATCCCTAAAGACAGGGTAGCCGTGCTCATCGGCGTCGAAGGCTCTACGAAGAAAGAACTCGAGGAAGCAACGCTCTCTAAAATGAGCGTTGACTCAAAAGAAGGGGACATCACCCTCGTGGGAAAGGATCCCTTGCAGCTCTATCAACTGCGTGAAGTCATCAAGGCCATAGCCAGAGGCTTCAATCCAGAAACGGCAAAACTCCTGCTCAAGCAGGATTACCTACTCGAGATTGTTTCCTTGGCAGAATACAGCAAGCAAAAAAATCACTTGCTCAGGCTGAAAGGCAGAGTAATAGGTGCTGATGGCAAGTCACGACGGACCATTGAAGAACTGACGGGCTGCTTCATCTGCGTGTACGGCAAAACCATAGCGCTCATCGGGCAAGTGGACCAGATGAGCATAGCCAAGCGCGCAGTGCTCTCCTTGCTCGAAGGTTCCACGCACGCTTCCGTCTACAAGTGGCTGGAGCGGCAACGACGAGAGCTCAGCAGACGATCCGCTGAAGAATTCTAAAAATTCCTAAACGTTTATAAAAGAAAGCCAGTTCATCGCAGCATGGACTTTGGCACGGTACGGCAGGAATTCCTTGTCAACGTAAGGAAAGACATCGCTGCCAGCATCAGCAATGACAATCTCGTCATGCAGACCATACAGTCCATCGAAGAACTCAACAAAGTCTGCAATGCCCTCAGCAAACGATTCAGGCACTGGCTTGCACTCACCCTGCCAGAAGCAGAGCACGCTTTTTCTGACCACGAGGCGCTCATCACCGCCATACTTACAAAAGACTGGAAAGAGCTCAGGCCAAAGAACAGCATGGGCAAAGAACTCAGCACAGCAGACAACGACGCACTGCTCGCCCTTGCCCAGCAGGCAAAGCAAGCATATCTTCTGAGAGAGAAGCTCACGCAGTACCTGGAAAAAGTCATGCACGCCTATTGCCCTAATCTTCTTGCCGTCACCGGCGCATTAGTTGGTGCAAAGCTCATCGACGCCGTCGGCAGCCTCAAAAAACTTGCAGAAGTGCACAGCTCCACCATCCAACTTTTAGGGGCAGAAAAAGCACTGTTTAGACATATGCGCAACAAGAACAGCAAGCCGCCCAAGCACGGCTTTATCCTCCAACATCCCATCGTCGCACGTGCAAAGCAGAAAGGCAGGGCGGGAAGAGCATTGGCTGACAAGATCGCCATCGCCGCACGTGTCGACTACTTCAAGGGACAATTCATTGGCGACCAGCTCAGGAAGCAGCTCGAGGAAAAATTCCCATGAATCCCCACCACACCATGAAAGGCGTCTTTTTCGATAAAGGACGGATCTACACAAAAAACGCAATCCCGGGAATGAGCGTTTACGGCGAGCGGGTCAAGCGAGAGCACGGCACAGAATACAGGGAGTGGGATGCCACGCGCAGCAAGCTCAGTGCAGCCATACTCAAGAAGATCAACCTCGACATCAAGGAGGACGCAACGATCCTGTACTTGGGAGCGAGCACGGGAACTACCGTCAGCCACTTGAGCGACATGCTCATTTCTGGGAACATCTACGCCATCGAATTCTCACCAACCGTCCTGCGAGAGCTCGTCTTCATCGCAGAACAACGCAAGAACATAGCCCCGTTGCTTGCGGATGCCAACCATCCAGAGAACTACCCTCCCTTGCCAAAAGTGGACATCGTCTACATGGACATTTCCCAGAAGAACCAGGTCGAGATCTTCATCAAG
Source organism: archaeon (assembly GCA_043806035.1). GTDB lineage: Archaea > Nanobdellota > Nanobdellia > Woesearchaeales > UBA9642 > JAZDHK01. The sequence continues at coordinate 6,662 of JAZDHK010000009.1, read as the reverse complement.
AACATCAACAGATTCTTGAAAAAAGGCGGCATCGCCTGCCTTGCCGTCAAAGCACGAAGCATCGACGTCACCAAAGATCCCAGAGTCATCTATAAGGATGTGTTACAGCAGCTCCAACAGCAAGGCACGGTCGTTGACTGGAAAGACCTCGATCCCTACGAGAAGGACCACGCGTTCTTTGTGCTCAGACGATGAACGACCATGAGATACTCCCGTCAGGAAGCCGTCATTGGCAAGCGCGCCCAGCAGGTCATCGAGCAGAGTACGGTTGCTATTGTGGGCATCGGCGCGTTGGGCAGTGTCATGGCAGAGATTCTGTGCAGGGTGGGCATAAAGAAACTCATCCTCATCGACAGAGACATCGTCGAGCTCTCTAATTTGCAGCGGCAATCACTCTACACGGAAGCGGATGTTGGCAAACCAAAAGTCAGCGCTGCCGCGACGCACCTTCGCCAGATACGGCAGGACGTGCAGCTTGAACTGCATGCCGTTGAACTTTTTGCAGACAACGTTCACATTCTCAAGAAAGCGCAGCTCATCATGGATGGCACGGACAACTTTCCCACGAGATTCCTGCTCAACGACTACTGCCTCAAAACAAAAAAACCATTCATCCACGCAGCGGTCATCGAAGGAAGAGGATTTGTCTTTCCCGTGCTGAAAAAACCGTGCTTGCGTTGCCTGCTGGGCGAGACAAGCGTGCAGGATTCGTGCGATGCACAAGGCGTTCTCGGGTCAATAGTCCACGTCATCGCAGGCATGGCATGCGAGCAGGCATGCAGAACTCTCATCGAAAAATCCTGCGAGCCGTTCGTTACGCATGTCGACCTGATCCGGCAACAGTACGACAGAATTCGTGTTCTGCCGAGAAAAAACTGTCCTGCCTGCAACAAAAAATTCATGCAGCGCACTGCCCTGCCAAGCACATTCTGTGGCGGCACGACATTCCAATTCAGGACAACGCAAGCATACCCTGCGCTCAAGAAAAAATACGCATCCGAAAAGACATTCAGAGAATTCACTATCGCATTCTCCTGTGCGAATTGCGCATTCTTCCCTGACGGGCGAGTCATCGTCCAAGCGCCGAACGAAAAATCAGCAAAAGCTATTTTTAGCAAGCTTTAAAAGACCAGGTGCATTCGTCTCTGCATGGTCGTCTGGAAACTCGAGGACATCTATCCGTTCGAAAAGACAAATGAACTTGTTGCCGAAGTGCAAACCCTCACGGAAAAGTTCACGCAGTACAGAGAACAATTGCCAACCCTCTCTCCCGATCAATTCATGGCCGTGTTGCAGGAAAAGGAAACGCTCCTCGAAAAGCTTACCTGGCTCGAAGGCTATGCGGGACTGTGGTTAACTGAAAACACCTCTGACGCTGTACGTCTGGCGCATTCCAGCACGATAGAAGACATCAGTGCAGACATCAGCAACAAACTGCTGTTCTTCAACCTCTGGTTCAAGGAATTGCCTGACGACAAAGTGCAGGAATACATAGCCATTTCGGGAAAATACCACTATGTCCTCGAGACTGCACGCCGCTTTAGAAAATACACGCTCAGTGAGAAGGAAGAGACCATCCTCAACCTCAAAGGCATAACAAGCAACAATTTCTCCAAGCTCTATGATCTCATCACCAACCGCTTCCGATTCAGATGGGAAGGAAAGCTCGAACCGCAGGAAAAAATCACAAGTCATTGGACCAGCCCCTCGCGAGCATTGCGTAAGAGAAGCTACCAGCTCGTCATGAAAGAATATGCGCAGGAAGAGGATGTCCTGGGAGAATTGTACAAGAGCATTGTCACCGACGAAAAGAATGAGCAGCTCAAGATCAGAAAGTATGACTCCCCCCTCAGCGCGCGGAACCTCGACAACGACCTTCCCGACGCTGCAGTGCAAGCCCTCCTGAACGTCGTGCGCAAGAACAGGACGGTCTTCCAGGACTATTTCAAGATCAAGGCGAAGCTGTGCGGCATAAAGAAGATGGACAGGTATGACCTGTACGCGCCATTTTCCACAGAAGAGCGGACGTACGACTTCGAGCAGTCCAAGCGGCTCGTGCTCGACACGTTCAAGGCGTTCGATGCGGACATCTACGCTGCAGCACAACGCATTTTCGACGAGCAGCACGTCCATGCAGACTTCACTGAGAACAAGCAGAGCGGCGCATTCTGCTGGACGGTAACACAGAACATAACTCCCTACGTCCTGCTCAACCACACGGGAAAGCTCAGGGATGTGACGACCATGGCGCACGAGCTGGGTCATGGCGTGCATAGCTTGTTTGCAAAAGACCAGACACTCTATACCTTTCACAGCTGCCTGCCACTTGCGGAGACGGCAAGCATTTTCGCCGAGATGCTGCTCTCCAAAGAACTCATGAAGACGGCAACCAAGGAAGAAAAGATATCCCTGCTCATGGGCAGGCTCAACGACCAGTACGCCAGCATCACCAGGCAGGCATACTTCACCCTCTTCGAGCAGCAAGCGCATGACATGATAGCAAAAGGATGCACCCTGCACGATCTTAACCATGTGTACTTGGAGACGCTCCGCGAACAGTTCGGCGATGCTCTCTCCGTCCCTGACCTGTTCCAACACGAGTGGAAATACGTCTCGCACATCTACCACACGCCGTTCTACTGCTACGCGTACGCGTTCGGCAATCTCTTGGTGCTGTCCCTCTACAACATGTACGAGCAGGAAGGAAAAAGCTTTATCCCCAAGTACAAGAAGCTCCTCAGCTACGGCGGGTCTGCATCACCGCAAAAAATGCTCGGCGAGCTAGGTATAGACATCACGCAGGAAGCATTCTGGCAGCGAGGGTTCGACCTCATCAAGGAAAGCGTAGTCTCTCTTGAGCGGGAAGTGAACAGCTAATCCCGCTGCGCCTGTTTATGGGAGAAGCGTTCTGTAAAGACCAGCACGTCTTGTTCTGCTCTAGTCTTTGATTGGAAGCCAAAATACCCTCTGCTGGCAGCAAGGGAACAAGTATAACATCATACTATTTTACCTTTCAGAATTTCATCGCATGCAGTCGTCTCACCCGTTCTTTGATGGGTGGGTGGGTGCTGAACATGTTCAGCAAGCCTTTTGCATTGAACGGATTGGCAATAAACAAGGAAGCACCCGCTCTGCTATTGCTCCGCAATGGCTTCTCCTGGATGCCTTTCTCCAGTTTCTCAAGAGCCTGTGCCAGTCCTTTGCCGTCATGCACGATGTGCGCTGCAGTGTAGTCTGCAAGGTATTCCCTGCTTCGAGAGATTGCCAGCTGGAGCAGCAACGCAATCAGTGGTGCAAGGATGGCAATGACCAACAATCCTATCCAGTTGCCTCTGTCATCGTCGCTGCCGAAGATAGCGGCCCAACGCGCCATGCTCGCCACGAACGAAATGACTCCTGCAATGGTTGCCGCAATCGTGGCGATGAGCGTATCCCTGTTCTTGACATGGCTCAGTTCGTGTGCAATGACGCCCTTTAACTCTTGGTCGTTCAGCAGAGAAAGGATGCCTTCCGTGCACGCTATAGCTGCCTTGCTCGGACTCCTTCCTGTAGCGAATGCGTTTGGGCTTTGGTCGCTGATGATGTACACGCGCGGCACAGGAATGCCTGCCTCTCTGGCAGTTTCTTTGACGATCTTGAACAGGCGAGTAGCCTGGGCCTGCTTCACCTCTTTCGCCTTGTACAGGGCAAGCGCGATCTTGTCAGAGAAGAAGAACATGAGAAAGTTGATGACGATGCTGAAGATGATCGCAATGACCAATCCTGCCTTGCCGGCGACAAGCCCGCCGACGAGGAGCAGGACGCCCGTCAATGCTGCGAGCAGTATTGCCGTCTTGAACTGATTAAGCCCACGTCTGTTCATGTGGGGAGAGGTGACAGGCCCATTTTAATAATTTGTGTATCACCTGTCTCTTTTCGCACAAAACGCAATATTTAAATAGTGTCTTATGCAAGAAGCAGGGCTGGAACGATTGTGTGACAGCACATGGAATACAGCGTTGACATCATTGACCTCGGCGGCTGCGGGCAACAGTATAAGGTGGTCAGCCCGCCGCAGCATTCTCAATTTGTATGGTACGAGAACGGTTGCCTTGAGCAATGCCTGGCCAACATCTGTGAACGACATCCCTTCCTATGTAGATCAGTACCCGCTCCCGCGGAAGACGTGATTGATATCGTGATCCATAACCATCCCCAGTACAAGAAATTGTACATTACGAGAGAGATCGTGAAGGAATATTCTGGACAGTATCAGTCGGCGATGGAATTCATTACGTTACTGCTCAGCCGCCAAGTTCTATAAGCAAAGCATTTAAAAAGAGAGTGGTGTTCTCCAGAGCATGCAGAATTGCGTACGCTCAAAATCTTAAGCACTTCTTCAGCATACGCACCAGACTTTTCGTAGGTGATACTCATGGAAAAAATACGGCACTACGCCCCCAAAACGCTCAACAGGCTTGAAGGGCACACGGACATTAAAGGGCACGACTTCTCAAAAGACCAGACGCTGCAGGAATTCATCACTGCATACGATGCAACGGGGTTGCAGGCGGCAAACCTCAGCAAAGGCACAGGCATCATCAATGACATGCTGGAAAAAAAAGCGACCATCTGCCTGAGCATGACCTCAAACATCATCAGCTCAGGATTAAGAGACATCATAACGTATCTTGTAAAAAATAAGAAAGTCCAGCTCATCGTCACCTCGGCAGGGGGCGTTGAAGAAGACATCATCAAATGCCTAGGCACGTTCAAGCTAGGAAATTTCGACATTCCCGGAAAGGTTCTTGCAGAGCAAGGCATATCCAGGATAGGCAACATCCTCGTCCCCGACGACAGATACGCCTACTTTGACCAGTTCTTCACCCCTTTGCTCAGCAAGCTCTACGAGCACAAGACCATCAGCGTCACCCAACTGACAAAAGCGCTAGGGCTAGCTATCAATGACGAAAGCAGCTACCTGTACTGGGCGGCAAAGCACGACATCCCTGTCTTCTGCCCGGGCATCATGGACGGCAGCATTGGCGACCTCATCTACTACTTCCTCTACAACCATCGTGATTTTGTCGTCGACGTCGCTCAAGACCACAAGCGCATCATCGACTTCATGCTCGCCCAAGAGAACGTCGGCTGCATATTTTTAGGAGGAGGCATGCCTAAGCACTACGTCCTCAACGCAAACATCTTCAGAGGAGGAGCAGACTCTGCCGTCTACATAACGACCGCGACAGAGCATGACGGCTCTGATTCTGGCGGGAATCCCGAAGAGGCCAAGACCTGGGCGAAACTCAAGGTGGACAGCGTTGCCGTGAAGATTGTTGCGGAAGCGAGCATCGTCTTCCCCTTGATCGTTGCGGGAAGTTTTGCTCGGCAATAGCTATATTAATCAGTACAGTATTCCTGTCCTGTATGGATGACTCTTTTTCGGATATTCGTCCCTATCGAGATCACGAACTGCGAAAGAAAGTACAGCACTTGCTCAAGGATGCAGAATTCAGGCACGCATGGCATGACCTCTGCCTGCGCATTGCAAAATATGAACTGCCCGCACGCGCACTCTCCACGTTTGGCAGAGGGCTGCTCGGCCTGGCAACGTGGGTGCCCAAGCTTCCTACCGTTCGTAATCTCCAACGGGCAGAATTCTGGTATATACGGCATCTCGTCAAAGCAACCATTGACGAACTTTCTTACTCGGGCATAGAGCAGCTTGCCAATGATGGCAAAGGCTACCTGTTCATCTCCAACCACAAAGACATCATCACTGATCCCATGCTCATCAACTACGGGCTGTACATGAACGGTTTCGAGACTGCAGAGCTCGGCATCGGATCGAATTTGCTCAGCAGGAGATGGATAGCGAATATCGTCAGGCTCAACAAAGCGTATGTGGTGAAGCGAGATTTGTTCAGCAAGGAAAAGCTGCATGAGGCAGAACACCTTTCTCAGTACATCTGGACGCGAAGGCAGCAAGGAAAGAACATGTGGCTCGCGCAACGGGAAGGCAGATCAAAGGACGGGGAGGACAGGACACAGCAGGCGATCATCAAGATGCTCACCCTCGCCCAACGCCAGACAGACTCTTTTCCTGACATTATCCGTGAATTACGCATCGTTCCCGTGACGCTCTCGTATGAGTACTTGCCCTGCGACGGCATGATGGCACATGAGCTGTACATCAAGGAGAAGAGCAACGGTAAATACAGAAAAAGTGAAGGTGAGGACAGGAGAAGCATGACCCTCAGCGTCAAGGGCTACAAGGGAAGAGTCCATGTCGCCTTCGGCGAACCACTTGATGGCCATTTCCAGGATGAGGAGGAGGTCGCGCTCACGCTCGATGACCGCATCCAACGACAGTACATATTGTGGCCTTCCAACCTCTCTGCGCACAGGAAACTGCAAGGCATCCCCGTCACTGAAGACGCATTCCTCAAACGCCTGCACAGCCATCCTGCACACTTGCACGACTACATCCTTGCCATGTACGCACGGTCTGTTGAGAATAAGCAGCACTTGCAGACAACCAGTATCTCCGTAACTGATTAACTTCTCGTGAGTAGTTTTGTGAAAACCGAAAAATATTTATACTTAGTATATACTGGGTATATACTGTGGCACGTTCAGTTAAGATTAAGATAGAGACAGAGCTGCACTTGAAACACTTG
>JAZDHK010000008.1:0-29873 GCA_043806035.1 archaeon | reverse complement strand
TAATCTAGTCCATGCAGCCATGCTGTCGTAGACGTGGTTCGTGCCTAGGCAGGAGACGAGGTCTCTCGTTCCTTTGTCAAGACCTTCCATGGTTCGTGCTACGCAGAAATCCTCGAACGGCATGGTCGTGTAGCCTTTCTGTTGTGCTTCCTCGTACGAGAGATACGGGCTCACGATGGACTGCACGATCCTGCTCGTCCATTGCCCCGACGGGCTTTCTGACACTACCATGACTATTCATTGTTTTCTAGCTTTATAAATGTTTCGTTTTTTATCACTAAAGTGTGGTAACAGAAAGGCATTACTTTCTCGTCGCCAGCGCATAGCCCGCATGGCTCTGACAAAGGCCCGTATCATAAATGGCCTTCTCAATATCCTGAGGACAGCTCATTTTACAAAGCCAGCAATCTTCTTCAGCGTATTCGGGATGCCCTATCAGGAAGGATGCGCGCTTGTATTCTGCGCGAGAAAGCCCTTCCCTGCTCGCATTCTTCTCCAGCAACAATTCCAGCTCAGATTTTTGTTCCATATATTCTCCCTCCGAAAGCGGCAATGGAGAGCGTTGTACAGAACAAAAAGCTTTGTGCATGGTGTCCAGTGCTGGTGTTGCACTCATTCCTTCAGGCAACACACGCATCATACGGCTTGCGAGGTATCTTTGCAGACTGCACCGTCGGATCAGTTGCTGCCACCTTCGCCCGTTTGTAGAAGTCGAAAAGCGAGTCCCGCAACATCTTTTCAAGGACGGAATCGATGCTGCGTGCAAGAGGAATGTAGAACGTGTAGCAACTCTCCATCTTACGGGAGATGCCTGTAACATTGAGATACTCGAGCGTCTTGAGATTATGCATGACATCAAACAGCTTGACAATCTGCACTCTCGAGGGAGCTCGTGCTATCTGTCTTCTGTAATCGTCGTGGCTGCCCGACTGGGTCATCCACTGGACTCCCTCTGCAATGTGCTTTCCAAAGGTCTCGACGAGTGTTTCGTACGGGCAGGACGTGTCTTCAAGAAGGTCGTGCATCCAGGCAATGCAGATGCTGTACTCATCAGTGATGCCATAGTCTTTGAGCATCAGGACTATACTTGCGGGATGCGTGATGTAGGGCAAGTTGCGGTTTCTTCTGAACTGTCCTTCATGGAAGTGCGTTGCGAGTTTTTCTGCGCGTTGTTCTAGGTTCATGTTCTCACTGTTATCGCGAGGAAACTCAGCAAAATATAATTTATGCTATGACAAAATATTTAAACTACAACAAGTTATAATAGTGAGTATGGAGAAGAAACTCACCGCCCAAGGACCCAAGGACAGGAAATCCTACACGATAACGCTCCCGCTGGAATGGGTGAAGAGGCATAAGCTCGACAAGACGAGAACAGTACAGCTCGACCTCGTCGGCAGCAAGGCAGTCATCTCGCCGCCAGGACAAGAAGAGAGCACGCTCACGATTGATGGGGCGCTCTATGCAAGAAGCATGCTGCGCATATTGCAGAGCAGCTACCGCGTTGGCATCGAAGGGATACGCATCATCACGAAAGATGCCCTGCTCGTCGAGGAGATCATCAACATTGCAGAGAAAAATCTCATAGGCCTCGAGGTGGTAGAGCACAAGAAGGACAGCATCCTGCTCAAGGACATCATGCGCGACGCAGAGGAGAGCTTTTCCTCAGTATTGCGACGCATCTGGCTGCTCATCATCGAGATGGCAGAAGGGGACAGCGCAAGCGCCACAGGACTGCACAGAACAGCAAAAAAACTCATGAATTACGCCCAGAGAATCCTGCTCAGGCACGGTCACACGGAGTATGAGAAGACGCCGTTATATTATCTCATCATCGACAAGCTCGACAAGATGAGCGACGAGCTGTACTGGCTGTTGCTCACGAAAACAAATCCCGGCAAGGAGCTCATCCAGCTCATGCGGACAGCATACGAGCTCTTCTACAAGTTCAACGCACAGACGTACGCGGCAAGCCAGCCACGAACATATGAACTGAAGAACCAATTGCGCGGAGAGACCATCAACAGGCAGAGCATGCACCAGCACAACATTGCCAGAGTACTCACGTCTCTCTACGGGGATATCTTTGCACTGCACTGCAAAAGTTTATAAACTAGAAAGTAGTAACATTATGCATGTTTGCTTATCTGTATTTTGTCATCACGAAGAACTGCAACGTCTCCTGCAAGCATTGCTACCTGGCAGCAGGCCCAGGACAAAGCACGATTTCTGAGGAGGACTTTGCACGGGCAGTACAGCATCTGCCCAAAAGGGAACTTTTCCTCTGGCTGAGCGGAGGAGAGCCACTCACCATAAAAAAATCACTCACCACATTCCTTCAGCACATTGCAGAAGAGAACAGGAAACGCATAGAGCGAAAACAAGGAAAAATCGGCGTCGGCCTGCAAACAAATGCGTACTGGGCAGTGGATGAAGAACGAACCCGCACGGTTCTTGAGGAACTCATCCTGCAAGGTGTAGAAGAATTAGACATTTCCTCAAAAGACAAGTATCACAAAGAAGCAGGCATTCCTCTCGAGAGGGGAGAGCTGCTCAGAAAGATAGCAAAAAACTACATTGACGTCGAGTATCGAGGCCCGACAGGAAGAAAAAATATCATGCCTATAGGCAGAGCGGCTCAGATGAACATCAGACCAGCAGAATTAAAGAACGATGGGCAAATGTGCAAACACGCTCTTGATACGTACGTATTATGCATCAATCCGCAAGGAGTTCCCTACATGTGCTGCTATCCCTTGCAGCACACCTTCCTTCCGGGAAGCATCATTGACATGCCACTCGTTGACATCGTGCGTTTAGCAAAAAAAGATGAACGCTTACGCATCCTCAATGCACAAGGCATACGTGGTCTTGCTCGTGCTGATGGTTACGCAAAAGAAGACATTTCCGCATATATTCGAGAACATGGCGATTGTGGCCTGTGCTGGAAACTGTACGGGTCTAGAGATCAACGAACTGCTGCAATGCAGCGATGATCTTCCTTCTCGTTTTTGGGTCGCAGTGGAAGATGATCTTGATCTTTTTCTGCAAGAAGATGATGAGCAATTCCAAATGGCGATTGTGATAGCGCACCGTTTGCCCATCACTGAATTCCTTGATGGAGCTTCGCTTCAATGCAAAATCATCTTTATGATCCTCGTAGAAGAGCGTGTAGTACGTGTTCCGGTCATACTTCTTCCCATCAACTTCGTACGCGGAGCTCGGCTTGCCCAACCCCACGTTATGGATGAACGCTTGCAAGTGATCAAGAAACAGAGCAGACTTCTCTATCGTGATCTCATTATACGTTTCGTCATTTCGTATCTGGAGAAGCTTTATTTTCATGTGAGCAGCGAGGGATGAACCCGAAAGACCGTTGCTGGTTACTCCTGAGCAATCCATCACAGCAGGGTTCGTGTCACCTCGACAAATCACTCACTAGAAATTCATGTCCTTTTTAAATGTTTCTAGTCAAGATCAGCACTTGCATGAAAAAAAATGGAAGGTATAGCGAGGAGTGGATTTGAATTCGGCAGTAGCCTTCCACTACTTCCACCGACCTCCGGGTTATGAGCCCGGCGGGCACTCCTGACTGCCCTACCTCGCTATGCGACGAAGGAACTACACGGTCTTTAAAAAGTTAACCCAAAAACAATAAAAGCACACGCGTATTCCTTTGCTCATGCTCGACCAGCTGCTCACTTTCCAAAAAGAGTTCGACATTACGTATGAAGAGAACAAGATAGAGGCGCTCATGATCTTTGGAAAGAACGTCATAAACAATCCCGCACTCAGGCAGTCTGAGAATAAGGTGCCCGGCTGCATCTCCGAAACGTACATCGCAGCGGATTGTATCGATGGGAAGATGAAATACAAAGGATACTCGGAAGAACTCCCCATCAGAGGGTGCGTGTACATCCTCACGCAGGCACTATCGGGGTTGACGCCGCAAGAAGTGATTGCCGCCGAGCCCGCCATCACGGACTTCTTGAAAAAGACGAACATCACCGCGCACATGTTCTATATGCAAGCGAATTCCTTCGACAACATCTACGCGTTCATGAAGGAGAAAGCGAAAACATACCAGCAGTAAGGAGGAAACCATGCTAGAACAGACCATTCAGGAAACACCCCGCTGGAAACAAGCACTTGCAAATCTTGAGGAGTTCAGGAAGATGATGGAGCTCATCAGGCAGTATCCGATCAAGCCAACAGAAAGGGCGCCACCTTGCCCGCCGTACGAGCAAGGAAAGAAACCGTATTGCTGGCCTCTGCTGGATTAGATTTCTGGACGTGAAGTGGCGATGCTCCACAACAGCTTGAAGTGTTTCCTGAAATTCTCTGCGAGCTCTTTCGACTGGATGCGGATAGCGACGAGTTCCGGCTCCCAGATGAGGTTGAGCAGCACATCTCCATAGCAGAGATTTCCCGATGAGCCAAGGTATTCCTTTGGAAGGTATTTCACATCGTAATGCTTCGCAGGTGGCTTGACGCCTTCGGTGTAGATGAATTTGTGCAGTATTTTGTTCTTTGTCTGTTCTCTGAAGTAGTATTTGGCGAACTCTGGCAAGTACGTTCGGAGTTGTCCGGAGATGCTGTAGCCAAGAACGGTTTGTTTCTTCAGCAGTATGTCTTTGAGTGCTGCTTTCATGCCTTGCTGTCCCTTGAATATTTCAACGGTTACCTTCTCGGGTATGCGTGATTGTATTGCTTTGAGTTTGGGAACGAGTTTTTCTATCGATTCCTCTTGTTCTTTCAGGAAATGGAGCAGAGCCTCAGGATCAGCTGCCCGCACATACTGTTTATTGTTTTTCAGAAGATAGGAAACTAGCCCCTTCTCTTTGAGTTTTTCGCTGCTGTCATAGATGTTTGTTCGGTGCAGGCCTGCGTTCTGGCTGATTTCTGCAACCGTTGATTCCCCCCAGCGGAGCAAGGTTAAGTAAACCTTGGCTTCGCTCTCTGATAGGCCGAGCTTGCGCAGCTGTTCAGTATCCATAGTTTACTTCCGCAAAGCACGTTTATATTATTTTCGTCTATTTTTAGACAAATTAGATATAAATAGATTAATCACTATACAATAGTAATAAAAATGAGGTGAGATGATGAATGAGAAAAAAAGAGAGGAACAACGTAAGAAAGCGGAAGAGGAATTGCGTGAGCAGCAGGCAGCAGAGACGCTGGAAAATGTGCGTTGTGAATTGCGTCAAAAAGCAAGCACGTACGCCTTTCCTCTTTCAGCAAGCGACTACTGTACCAGCAAAAGCACAACTCTTAGTGAATACAGCATACAATTAGTCGAAGCGATGGAAGGAAAGGAACCGGAAGGATGCATGAGTGCGCTAGAGCGACTCGTTCGAAGAGGTGAGTGCTGTGGTGCAGAAGCAATCACCGACCTGAGATTTGACTTGAAACAAGGAGGGTATTGTGAATGGAGATTCAACCACGCATACGGAACCGCGCTCATTCCAAAGAACAGACCAACTTCACAAGAATAGAACAACACAGTACTCATAAACGAGGTGAAATCATGACACAAGAACATTACGAACAAATGATTACTGGCATGGCGACAGCATCAAACCTGCAGATCGATCCGAAGAAGACTGCCTTGCTCGTCATCGACGTTCTCAACGACGGTTGTGATGAGAAAGGAGCGTTTGCAAAGATGGGTTTTGACATCAGCCTGCTCAAGAGGAGCAACGCAAAGATTCTCGAAATAGAGAACGCTGCAAGAAAGGCAGGCATTCCTGTCATTGCTGTCGAGACTGTCTACGACAGGAATTATCTCTATCCGTCAACTCGTCAACAGTTCGAGGGCATGGGCATTACGGGAGATCTTTCGGCAAAAGGATCGTGGGGCGCGCAGATCCTGCCTGAAATCAGAGCATTGGCAGACTACATCCTCGTGAAGTCCCACTTCTCAGGGTTCGCCCCTGGCAAGACATTTCTCTACCAGTTAGGCAACAGGGAGGCAGAGGAGTATCTAAGCAGACCAGCGAGTGAAGATGAAGCACTCAAAGCAGCAGGAAAAAAAATCATTGATGATTATTGGAAAGAGGCATCGCAAGAGCAGGAGGACGTTACGATGCACTTGCAACAAGGAGGAGTGGTATCCCTCGATAATTATCTTCGCGCAAATGGCATAGATACACTTATCATCACTGGTGCATCAACCCATGTTTGCGTCGACTCGACAGTAGCTGGTGCTTCAGAGAGAGGGTATCATCTCATTGAGCCAATTGACGCTGTAGCCGCAGAAGGCATGCGAGACGAAGGTTTTGAACGGCACTACACGTTCTTAAGCAATCATGGCCTGTTCAAGTCACAGCTCACGACCACAAGCAAACTCATCGAGAAACTGCAGAAATAATTTTTTATATTTTTAACGACGTCACTTTGCTGATGCCATCATCCTGCATCGAGACACCGTACAGGTTGTCTGCTGTCGAGATGACCGCGTCGTTGTGCGAGATGATCAAGTATTGCGCCTTCTCCGAATATGCCTTGACCAATTTCGCCAATTTTTCAGAATTCCGCTTGTCGAGCGCAGCGTCCACTTCATCGAGGATGTAGAATGCTGCAGGCTCATAATCCTGGACAGAGAAGAGGAAGGCAAGCGCCGTGAGCGTCTTCTCCCCTCCTGATAACGACCTGATATCGAGGAATTTTTTCGAGGAAATCTTGACTTTTATCGTCATGCCGCCGTTGAAGGGATCGTGCTTGTCCTCTAAGTCCAGGAATGCATCACCCTTCGTTGATAATGCTGCGAAGATGTTCTTGAAGTTCTGATTGACCACGTCGAACGTCTTCATGAACAATTCTTTCTTCTTCGTGTCGATCTCGTTGATCATGAGCAGCACGTCCTCCCGTTCTTTGCCCAGCGTTTCCTTCTTGCCCATCAGGCTATGATAATCCTTCTCTGCACTGGCATACACGTCGAGCGCTTTCATGTTCACGGCGCCGATGTCTTCCACCATTTTCTCGAACTGGGCTATCTCCTTGCGAATCTGCTCTTCCGGTTTGTCCTTGAAGAGCTCTACGTGCTCGTACTGCTTGAATTCTTCCTGCAGTCGCGAGAGTTCTGCACGGAATTTTGCCTGCTCAAGGCCGTACACGTTCGCCTTCTGCTCTATCTGCCGTTGCAGGTCCTCTTTTTGTGCGATGGTGTTCTCGAGCTTGTTCAGCTCGTTGCTTGCTTTTGTGCGCTTGTTGAAGAGTTCCTTGAACTGGCTGTAGAATTTCTTCTCCTGGTCTTCCTTCGCAGCCAGTTGGGCAAGGAGGTCCTTGAGCTCTTTTTGCAGAGCAGCATGTTCGTTGTCGAATTCTTTCTTCTCCTTGTCCTGCTGTTTGAAGATCTTCTCGATATTGTCCCGCTCGGGAGCGAGCATGTTCGCAAGTTCATTGTCAAAGTTCTTGATCTCACCCTGCATGCGGATTATGTCGTCCTGTACCTCGCGCTTCTTCTGCTCGAAGGCGTTGAGCTCGGCGAGCAGCGCAGGATTGCGTAATTCCGTTATTTTGTTGCGCAATTCCTGTTTCTTGATCTTGACGTTTGCGATGGTTTTGTTCTTCTCTGAGATGTTGTCCATGACGGCGTCGAGTTTCTTGGATGCCTCTGCGAGCTCTTTTTTGATTTGTTCCTTCTGCTTCTTGCTCACGTCCAGGTCTGCCGAGTCGAAATGCAATGTTTTTTCCATGGCAGAGATTTCTCCCTCGAGCTCTGACTTTCTGAGGCGGAATTTGGCGATGTCCTCGTCCATGTCTGTCTTCTTCTCATCGAGTGTCTCTACCATGCTGGTGAGGTCTGCAATTTCCTTGTCGAGCTTTTCCTGCTGGTCGCTCAATTCCTTGTCCTGGAATCCGAAGTCTCGTGATTTTTGTCTGAAGCCGCCGTGCATGGCGCCGCTCTTTTCGATGAGGTCTCCTTGCAACGTGACCATGCGCCACTCGCCCATGCCTGTCTTCCGTGCCGTGTCGATGTCCTCGACGACAAGGGTGTGTTCGAAAACGTAATCGAAGACTGCGGAGTAACGCTTGTCATAACTCACGAGATCAACACACGGACCATAGACACCTTGGCCTTTCTTCGCACGAATGCCCGTGGGGAGCGGCCGTTGCTTCATCTTGTTCAAGGGGAGGAAGGATGCCACCCCGAACTTGTTGTTTCTCAGATAATTGATGCACTCTTGCGCCACCTGGTCGTCCTCGACCACGATGCTGCGCAATCGCTGTCCTGCAGCGACTTCGAGGGCGAGGGCGAATTTGCTGCTCACCTGCCCAAGGTCAGAAACTATGCCGATGATGCCTGGCTTCTTCTGGCGCAATTCCATGATTTTGGTTATGGCGACGCCGCCAGCAATACCTTCCCTGATGCCGATATTCCGTGCCTCTGCCTTGGCCTTCTCCTCTTTTCGCGAGAGCAATTTTGCTCTTGCCGTGCTGAGCTGGCTGGCCAGGCTTGCGTCCTCGCTCAATGCCTTGTTGAGTTCGAGGCTTATCTTCTTGTACTCGTCCTGCTTGCCTCTGAGCTGGTCGAGCTGGTTCTTGTTCTTCTTGTTGAGCTCGAGCACTTTGGCTATCTTCTCATCTATGCCAGAGAGGACAACTTCGAGCTTGTCCTTTTCCCTGAGAAGGTTCTGCTGCTCTTCTCGCATCTTGATGATGTCTTCTTGCAAGACATCGGCTTCCTTGTCCAATGCCTCGATCTGCTGGTCTATCTCGCCGAGGTTGTCCAGCATGTTCTTTTTCTTGAATCCCTCTATCTTCTTGTCGAGGTCGAGGATAAGTTTTTGCTTCTGGTCGAGCTCTTTCTTGCTGGACTTCTTGCTCTCTTCGTTCGCCGTGAGCTTTGTCTTGAGTTCGGCAAGTCCTTGCTCGAGCTGCGTCTTGCGCTCAGCCAATTTTTTGAGCTCGCCTTGCAGCGTCTCTTGGCGCTGCTTCTTCACGGCAATAGTGACTTTGAGCTGTTCGACATCACGATGGATGGCCACTTGCTCCTTCTCGCCCTTCTGCTCGACTTCCTTGTTGATGGATTCTATCTCTTGTTTCTTGTCCTGGACGTTCTGCTTGATCTTGGCTATGTCCGCTTGGATGTTCTGAATCTTTTTCTGCGTTCCCGTCAACAGTTGGGCATTCGCTTCTTCGTCATTCTTGCGCGTCTCCATTTGGCTGTTGAGCAGCGTCGCCTTGTTGCTCTTGAGCTGATCGTCGAGGCGCTTGAACTTCATGGCCTGATCACGTTCCTTCTTGAGCTCCTTGAGGTAGGTGTTTCTTTCTGCGAGGATGATGTCTGCCTCGTTGAGCTTCTCCTCCACCTTCTGTAATTCCCTTATCGCCTTTCCCTTCTTCTCTTCGTAGATAGAAATGCCCGCTATTTCCTCGATGATCTGCCTGCGCTCGATCAGTGACATTTCGACAAGCTTGACGATGTCCCCTTGAAGGATGATGTTGTACCCGTCAGGATTAATACGGACATGGCTGAGTAAGTCCAAAACCTGCTGCCGCGTCCGGGTTTTGCCATTGATCTTGTAGATGCCATGCGTTGCTGCAGTGGGCTCTTCCCCATCAGGGAGCTTTTCCTTGCCCGTCTTGTCCCTGATGAGCCGCGTGAGCTTGATCTCTTTCTCTGGCAAAGGAAATTCGTTGTTGGTGTTGTCGAGGTAGATGGAGACTTCTGCTTCTTTTGATGGATTCTTTGCCTTGCCGCCGTTGTAGATGAGATTGATGCTTTTCTCTGCGCGCATGCCCTTTACCGAGGATTTGCCGAGGACGAAGCAGAGGGCGTCGATGACGTTGCTCTTTCCTGACCCATTAGGGCCAAGGATGCAGTTGAACTTCTCCCCAAAAAGCAGCTCGGTCTTGTTCCCGAAAGACTTGAACCCTTTGATTTCTAATTTTGTGATGCGCGTCATTGCCGTGTGGACTGGGAGGAAGGTGATTTATAAAAGTATTGCTGGACGAGTGATGAAATAAAATGGTCAGATAGCGTAGCAATCACTACACATTCTCTCGATATTAAATTACCATTATTCAATAGCAAAAGAAGATAGATTTAAATAATACGTGGTCTTTCACGCGTGCAGATGATACTGCTCGTTAATATCGGACAAGATTTGAAACAATCTGCAAGCCAGAGACGAGAACGAAAGTTCATCAAAGATGTCGTCGCAGACTTATATGCGGAACACGCGAAAGGACCCTGTATCGTTGCTGCAACTGCAGACACTGCCCGTGAGACAGCAGAAGTCATGGCAAGGCATCTCGGCCGTGGAGATTTGATGGTCTACTCTCGCCCGTACGGAATACAGAAGTGGAATAAACACGCTCTTAATGAATCTGGTTTAGAAAGCGCCACTGTGGACCTGCGGACAACAGGTATTGATTTACGGTTTATTACCCGAGATATTGAATCACGCCATCTGGTACTGTCCCCGAAAGATGACGCGCAGTATGCTCTGTTCACGACAGGATCACACCACGGATTATATCTTCTGCACACCAGTGAATCATTAAAAAGAGAAGAACTGGTGTTTCTTCGATCGATGAATTAGTACTCTCCCAGCCGTTTCTGCTTCTGGGTCGACGTTGCCATTTTGTAAGTGCTCCAGCTCTTCCTGAAAATGCCTGCGTCCGCGTACGTTTTGTGGTGTTCTTTGAGGAACGCAACAGTTCGAGGGTCAGAAGGGTATCCTGAACCGAAGTTCTCAACCATTGTTTTCTGTATTTTGGCAATCTCCCTGTCTCTGAGCACTTTGGCTAGGATGCTTGCTGCTGAGACGATAGGATAGTTGACATCTGCCTTGTGCTCTGCAATCAGTTTTATTTTCTTGTCCAGCACCCGCTCCTGCAAATAACTCGTGTATGCAGAAATGTTTGTAGATGGGCAGTCCAGTGTCACGTGCTGCAAAGAAAGTTCCTTGCCAATCTCGTTGATGAGGTCTGCAGAGACGTTCGCCTCGAGCCAGTTCAGATTCATGTCATCAGACAGGACTGCGTTGTCTATTTCCTGAGGGGAGAGCTTTCGTGTCTTGTAGACGACGAGTTTTTGCAGCTTTTTGAAGATGACTTCCCGTTGTTCTGGCGTGAGCAATTTCGAGTCCTTCACGCCCATCCTGACGAGTTCTTCTTCCTGTTCTGGACGTATGGCGGCTATGACCATGAGCATGGGTCCTATGACCGGCCCTCTACCTGCTTCCTCGACGCCCGCAATGTACGATGCTATTTTCATGCGGGAAGCAGCCCCTTGAGTTGTGCTAGTGTCTTCGCTTGCATGAGTTGTGCCCTGAGAGCGGCGCTTCCTTTTAAGCCTTTCGTGAAATGGACAATGTGATCTTTGATGACAGAAAAATGTATGACATGCCTGGCTGCAAGCTCGAGATAGTCGTTGCAGAGCGAGAATTTGTCTTCTGCACGAGTTTCTAGATACTTGTTCTTGAGCAATGCGTTGCATTCGGCGAATATTCTGGGATTTTTTGCTGCAGCCCTGCCGATCATGACATAATCGACGCCGCTCTCCTTCTTGAACGAGAGCGCATCTTGTGCAGAGAAGATATCACCGTTGCCTATGACGGGTATTCCTGCCTGTTCCTTGACTTTCGCGATGATGTCCCAGCGTGCCTTGCCAGAATACCCTTGGGTAGCAGTCCTGCCGTGCACAGTGAGCAGGGAAGCGCCACTTTCCTCGATGCACTTTGCAAGGGCATTGCTGTTTTTTTCTCCAAGACGTATCTTTACGCTGACCGGGATGGAGAGGTTACTGGAGAGATGCTTGACAATTCTTGCGAGAAGTTCTGGCTTGCTCAACAGGCTGGCTCCTGTGCCTATCCTGACGGCCTTGCTTGCCGGACAGCCACAGTTCACGTCCAGTATATCAACGATGTGCTCATACGTTTGTGCTGCCTTGAGCATTTTTTCTGGATCTTTGCCCCCCAATTGTAATGCTATGGGCCGTTCCTCCTCAACAACAGGAATGGGTTTTTGCCTTCTAAGGATGCTCTCCGCCATGGTCATTTCTGTAAACACAAGGCCTGCACCTTGCCGTTTGCATAGTATCCTGAACGCAACATCAGTCACCCCCACCATGGGTGCGAGAACGAACGGACTCTTCAGGTGAGGAAGACGCGTCATGGTCAGAGCTCTTCAAAGACGGAGATGATGCCCTTGGCAGTGTTGTCCCAACTGAATTTTTCGAGGACGGTCTGCCGTGCGTGCTCTCCTAGTTTTTGCCTGACGTGCTTGCTCTCGATAAGCCATTGGATCTGCTTAGCTAACACATAATTGTTCTGGAAGGGGAAGAAGAGTCCGTTGAACTTGTCCCTGATATAGTCTTTGACGAAGCCGACAGGTGTGGTGACGACGGGCAGCCCACAGCTCATGGCTTCTAGCGTTGAGAGTGATGTTGTTTCTGTGAGGCTGGGAAGGCAGTAGATGTCCATGGCCTGTAGGTAGGGTATGACGTTGTCCTGCTTGCCAGCCATGATGACTCCTCTGCGTTGGTTGAGCGCCTTCTTGATGCCCGTAACGCCGTCACCGACGATGAGCAGTTTGATGTTCTTGTACACCACCTGCAGTCTGGCAAAGGCGCGCAGGAGGGTGAAGAGATCTTTCTCTCGCGCAATTCTGCCGTGGTAGCCGATGATGATGTCATCAGGGTTGAAGTGGAGCGCTTCTTTCGCCTTGCGCTTGTCAAGAGGTGGCATAAACTTTTCTACATCAGTTCCTAAATACACGACGTGCATCTCCGTCGTGATGTGATTCCAGGAAAGGGTTTCTGCCGTGCCTTCAGAAGGGACGATGATGCAGCTGCACTTGTTGTACAATCGTCTCGCCATTTTCTTCGTGAAGAGGTGCAAGTATTTTTTGAGGAAGGAGCGTTTTGCCGCTTTCGGGACAAGTTCCCATTCGATGCTGTGGATGAATGCCACGCAGGGTTTCTTGAGTATTTTTGCGTAGCGAATGGCCAGTCCTCCGACGGGGCCTATGCTGTTGCTGAAGACAATGTCCGCTCCGCGTACTGCGTGCTTGACCCTTGTCGGGCTGAATTTTGCTGGCGTGTAATCCCCTACTTTGAGGAATTTGCTTATGGGAACGCGAATGATGGTGATGCTGGAATCGTCGTACTTTCCAAAGTCAGGGCAAAGAACAGTAATGTCATAGTGTTCCTTAAGTCTCGGAATGAGTTCAGTCAATACTTTCGCTATGCCATCTATGCGAGGGAGGAAGTTGTCTGCCGCTATGAGGAGTTTTTTCTTCTGCATTCATCTCATCTTGTAAAATGTCTCTGCATGCCTGAAGCCGTATTTCATGCCGGCAAGGAGGGTCATGACGAAGACACGCATGAACAGGACGTAAATGATGAAGAGCTGGCTTTTGAAGCACTGGATGGCCTTGAGCTTTTCGAGGAAGGTGTCCGTGATGTCCTCGACCAGGAGCACGTGGTTCCTGTGCTTGATGTTGATGAGCTTCCACACGTCAAAGCCAAAGACGCTTGCCTTGACCCGTTTCTTGTTGCAATAGTCGAGTACGAGCTGCGCCGTCGCTATATGGTCGGGATGCGTGTCGTCCGTGGAATGCGTGAATATCTTTGCAGGCGGGTATCGTCTGAAGAGCTTGGTGAGTTCTCGTGCTTTTTTTCTTGAGAATTCTTTATGGAAATGGCCTTCTTTCATGCCGAAGAAGTACACGCCCTTCCCTCCGATGACCGTGTCTACCTTGAGGCTTTCATGTATCCGTGTCTTGATGACCTCTTTCGGCTTGAGCCACATGTGCGTTAATTCTCCATAGCTGAAGATGACGGTGATGATAGTGTGGCCTTGCTTGGCGTACTTGATGATGCTGCCGCCACATCCCAGGATTTGGTCGTCCGAGTGGGCGCAGATGACGAAAATGTTCTTTGGCGCAGCAGTCATGGTTTTCTCAGTGCGGGGCCATTTATTAAGGTTGTGCCCGTTGATGCGGGCGTCACTCCATCAGTTCTACCGACAGATTTAAGAACGTTCTCTTCTTGCGTTAGAAAGTTAGTGGTGAGGTGGAATGCGTGAAGAAAAGAGTAAAACAGGCATTGCATGGATGCGGTCCCTCCGGGGCAGTATACGGACTGGGATTTGTTGGAGCAGCTATCTATTACATCTCTACTGCGCCTGGCTTTTGGATGGGTGTTTGGGGAATCATCAAAGCGCTTGTCTGGCCCGCATTCCTCGTGTTTGAACTGCTGAAATACTTGGGCATGTAATGATCAATGTGCATTTACGCCGTGCGGCAAAAAAACGGCAGACACGTAGCGTACATCCAAAAAAGTTTATAAATCATGTCGGCACAAGAATAGGGAAAGGGGTGAACTCATGAATTTCAAGAACATTCACGTCGCATATTTCAGCATGGAGATCGGCATCGACCAGAACGTGCCGACGTATTCTGGGGGCTTAGGCATTCTTGCAGGGGACACGCTGCGCAGCTGTGCTGATCTCAACTTGCCCGTCGTGGGCATCACCTTATTGTACAGGAAGGGCTACTTTCGGCAGCGGCTGGATGAGGATGGCAGCCAGCACGAGGAGCCCGTGCAATGGACACCAGAGCACGTGCTCACAAAACTCCCGAACACCATCACGCTCACCATTGAAGGCAGGACGGTGCATGTCGGCTGCTGGATGTACGAGCAGAAAGGGGCGCTCGGCCAAGTGAACCCCATTCTTTTTCTGGATACGAACCTTCCCGAGAATGCAGAGTATGATCGGGCAATAACGGACATCTTGTACGGTTTTGATAACAAGTACAGGCTTGCGCAGGAAATCGTCCTCGGTATTGGTGGCGTGAAGATGCTGCACAGCCTTGATGCGCACATCCACAAGTATCACATGAACGAGGGGCATTCTGCACTATTAACTCTAGAATTGTACAAGGAATTGAAGAGCGAGCACAAGGCACGCGTGGAAGTTGTGCGCGGGAAGTGCGTCTTTACCACGCACACGCCCGTTCCCGCAGGCCACGACCAATTTCCCAAAGAGCTCGCCAAGAGCATGCTGGGCGAGTACATTACGCCCGAGATGGAGCAGGATGCGTTCGAAGGAGAAAAGTTGAACATGACCTATCTTGGGTTAAGATTTAGCAAGTTCGTGAACGGCGTCGCCAAAAAACATGGTGAAGTGTCCAGGAGCATGTTCCCCGGCTACCACATCGAATCCATTACCAATGGTGTGCATAGCGCATTCTGGACGGCAGAGCCCATGCGTAAACTGTTCGACAAGTACATTCCCCAATGGCAGCAGGACTCCTTCAGCTTGAGATACTTGCTCGGCATTCCCAAAGAGGAAGTGTGGGACGCGCACATGGAGGCGAAAAAGAAGCTCATCGAGTACGTGAATGCAAAGTGCCGTGTGCGCATGGATGAGAAAGTATTCACGTTAGGGTTCGCGAGGCGTGCGACCGCATACAAGCGGGCAGACATGCTCTTCTCTGACATACGTAGGCTGGTGAAGATTGCAGAAGCGAACAGAATACAAATCATTTATGCGGGAAAGGCGCATCCGAAAGACACGGAAGGAAAAGACATCATCAGGAAGATTTTTTCGACGATGAAGGAATTGCGGCCAAAGATTGAGATGTGCTTCGTCGAAGACTACAACATCGAAGTGGCAAAGATGCTCGTCTCCGGCGTCGACGTGTGGCTGAACACTCCTCTTCGTCCGAAAGAGGCTTCAGGGACATCGGGCATGAAGGCAGCGCACAATGGCGTGCCGCACTTTTCCATCCTTGACGGGTGGTGGATTGAAGGCCACATCGAAAATGTTACTGGCTGGAGCATCGGCAATCCTCGCGCGGACATGGAGAATAACCATGATGAGGACGTCGAGGACATGTACAACAAGCTCGAGTACGTCATCCTTCCTACGTTCTATAACCAGCGGGACAAGTGGATCGAGATCATGCGGCATTCCATCGCCATCAACGGGTCGTTCTTTAACACGCATCGCATGGTACAGCAGTATGTCTTGAACGCGTACTTCAGCTAAAACTTTTTATACTCTTTGTGATTTAGTTTTTTTATGGAACCGGACAAAGTACTGTTCAAAGCGTACATTACAGAACACCTCGACATCATAGTCGACGTAGAATTGTTCAGGCTCAAGACTGCCGTTGAGAACTACCGCGGGAATCCGTTTGAGGGGCTTGCCGTGCGCGACACGCTTTTGGGAGAGGCCGAAACGCTCGTCAAGCTCGGACTGCTCAAGCCGGCGGGCAAGGACGAGAACCTACGCCACACCGACTACATCTTCACACCCACTGGTGCAGGGCTGCAGCTCTACGACCTCATCTACAAGAAAAATGGATGAAGCAGCACGGCACGTATGACGAGAAGCAGCTCTATCACTTCATAACCCGAGCAATCTCTGATCTCAAACAGAATTCAACATGCGGAACAAAAATTCCCAAACGTCTCTGGCCAAAAGAATATCAGGTAACGAACTTGTGGAAGTATGACTTGCCAAATGCGTGGCGCTTACCGTACACCATAGAGAGCGATGGCATAGTGTTCGTCAGTATCATTCTTGAATGGTTTTCGCACAAAGAGTATGAAAGAAGATTCAAATATTGAGGGCTTATGCGCCGGCCGGGATTTGAAATTCCGAGCACCGAGCCCTCAGCGGCACTTCCCGGATAGTCAGCTTGGAAGGCTGAAGTCCTAACCGTTAGACCACCGACGCACGAGTCATTGAGATGTTGTTTCTTTTATAAATCTTATTCATAATGTTTATAAACAAGGAGAGTATTGCACTTGCAGGGGTGGTGGTATGAAGCTAATTATTCCCATGGCAGGCAAAGGAACCCGCCTCTTGCCGCACACGTACACGAGAGCAAAGCCATTAATCTATGTTGCAGGCAAACCATTACTCGCGCACATTCTCGACAGGTACAAAAGAATCAGGTTTGAGGAAGTCATCTTCATCGTGGGAGAATTTCAGGAGGACGTGAAGAAGTTCATCACCAAGAATTATTCGTTCAAGGCAACGTTCGTTGAGCAGAAAGAGAAGAAAGGCAATGCGCATGCTGTCTCGCTGGCAAAGCCGTACATCAAGGACACGGACGAGATAGGCATCGTCTTTGCGGACACCATCTTTGACGGGGATTTTAGCATCATTGACAAAGTTTCCAGAAACAAAATCTCGGCAGATGGCATCATTTGGGTAAGGGAAGTGCCCAATCCCGAACGGTTCGGCGTCGTGATCAAGGAAGGCAAGTACGCAACAAAAATAGTAGAAAAGCCAAGCACGCCCATAAGCAATGAAGCCATCATCGGCTGGTATTATTTCAAACAGGCAAAAGCGTTGTTCGAAAGCATCGACTACATCATCAGCAACGAGATCATGACCAAGAACGAATACTACTTGAGCGATGCCATCCAACTTATGATCAACAACAACCACAAACTCCTCGTGGAACACGCAGAATTCTGGCTGGACTGCGGGACTGCAGAGACCCTGCTGAGCACGAACCAAGCGTTGCTCAAGAACAACAGCAATGTCAAGAGCAAGCCACACAACAGCATCATCCTCAAGCCGGTATTCATCGAAAAAAATGTCATCATCAAGAACGCCATCATCGGGCCGAACGTGAGCATTGCAGCCGGCGCGATCGTCGAGAATGCCATCATCCACAACAGCATCATCAATGACCTTGCCGTCATCAACGATGCCGTGCTCCACGACAGCATCGTCGGCAGCAAAGCAGTCATCAAAGGACATTATACAGAAGTGAACATTGGAGATAATTCGGAAATAACGTACGGTATACATAAGGATGACTAACGTCATTCACTTGCAAAAAGAAGGTGAGGGAAATTCTGTATTCCTGCTTACCGATAGGCAGGGCGATTATTTTATGCAGGGCGGTGAGCCGTTCAGCAGCTACTGCGGACTGTTCATGCGCGATGATAACGAGCACGGCTGGTCGCTGTTCAAGAGCATCGAGAGCATAGGCGCAAGTAGCGACACGGTGAAGAACAACCTGTACAATATCGAACGCAGCAAGGACGGCAGGAAGGAGTCGTTCGTGCTGCAGGACAAGACGCTCATCTACACGACGAATGCTGCACAGGGCAGCATCGTCCTGGACTGCAGACCTACAGAGACCATAGAGCATTGGGGGCGAGTGTATCAAGTCACCACAGAACCGTTGAGCAAGTACATCAAGACGAAGAACAAGGAAGACCTGCTCATCATAACGTATCTCAAGTATACGGATCAGGGCATGCAGCACCTCGCCTACACGTACTACGTCGTCATCTCTGGCCTGAAAAAGTATTCGGTCATTGAGAACTGGGAGCAGCGGCACTACCCGTACGATGCGTTGCGGAAATGCACTGCTGACTATTACGTCTTCCACCTGCTTGATTTTTTTGATGAGCAGACACTTTGCATCGCTGCAGACCATGAGAAGGAAGAAGCAATAAAGACCATTGTCAAGACCCGTCTCAAGTTCTCCGAGAAGAAACATCAGAAGGAGCTGCTCACCAGTATAGGGACTAATTATCTCACGGTGAAGGATCCGCTTCTCGCATCAGCTTACGCTTGCTGCCTGAATCAGCTGAACAGCATGCACATCATCACGAAGAGCGCACACGGCCTGTACGCAGGGCTGCCCTGGTTCTACCAGTTCTGGGCGAGGGATGAGTCCATCGCGACAAAAGCGTTGATGCTCATGCACAAAAACAATGTGGTGAAGGACATTCTTGATCGGCAGCTCAGTATCGTCCTGCAGGACGGAAGAATCCCCAATAGATTCCCTGCAAGCGCTCTTGCCAGCGCGGATGGTGTGGGGTGGGCGTGCACGAGGCTGCATGATTTTCTTTTGCGATTGCAGTGCATGAAAAAAATTGACAGTTACTACACGCTGCAGGAGCTTGTGACCTTGCAGAAAAAGATTGACGAGATCATCGCGCGGATGGGTATGAGCTATGGTGATGAGGATGGACTGCTCAAGAATGAGCGTAAGGAGACGTGGATAGACACGGATGAAGGCAATGATCCGCGCAACGGCGTCCGTATCGAGGTACAAGCGTTATGGCTGCGCATCCACGCACTCAAAACATTCTTGGATGACCTTCTTGCAAATACGAAGAAGAAGAACGTGCAAGAGCAAAACCCGCTCGTGCAGGTTATACGGCAGCATTTTTTCAAGAAAGGCATGCTTGCTGATGGCAAGGACGATTTTACTGCAAGACCGAACATTTTTCTTGCATACTATCTTGCTCCTGAACTGCTCGCAGCGGAAGAATGGAAAACCGTATTCGATTGGGTGTTGAGCAAGATTTGGCTGGAATGGGGTGGGCTCTCGACTATTGACAAGCAGCACCCTTCCTTTCAGAACTACCACACAGGAATGGACAATCTGAGCTATCATCGGGGGGATTCCTGGTTCTGGATCAACAATCTCGCTGCACTATGCATGTACCGGCTGGACAAGGAAAAATACAAAACATACATCGAGAAAATACTTGACGCGTCCGCGAACGAGATCCTCTTCTTTGGATGCATAGGACAGCATGCAGAGATCAGTGATGCCGCGCAGCTTTCTTCTCGCGGCTGCCTCTCGCAGACGTGGAGCGCAGCGTTGTTCATTGAACTGATGGAAGAACTAAAGCAGGACGTGTAATCACGTATAGCCATCGTCACTGCGCAGCCATTTTTGGACGTCTCGCATAAAGCCCATGTCCTGCAACTGTACGTTAGGAGCGATGACCGTGATCAGGCGTTCGTAGCTGCGAATAGAGTTGCCAATCGCATACGCCTGCAGTTTGCGCAGGTAGTCGATATCCTGCAATACGTTAACGCAGGTAT
Source organism: archaeon (assembly GCA_043806035.1). Taxonomy (GTDB): domain Archaea; phylum Nanobdellota; class Nanobdellia; order Woesearchaeales; family UBA9642; genus JAZDHK01. Next base: position 10,041 of record JAZDHK010000008.1, on the reverse strand, counting down.
CGACGTCAGCATGATACTTGTCGGGAATGCGTTCTTTAAGTTCACTGAACCATTCGAGGCCGTATGCGAAATGGGTTGCAGTGATGAGTGTCTTTTCAAGTTCGCTGTGCAGTTGCATCCAGGTATCCTGGATCCAGGTCTTGAGGCCTCTCCCTTGTTTCCAGCACTGCATCCGCAATTTCATGCGCAGCTTGTACAACCCCCATTCTTTCTGCAGCGGCGAGGCGAACGACAATGCGCGGTCGAGGTCCATTTGCTTATCGACGGTGATGTTCTGTACTTGTTGTGTGGCAGTCTTCTGCAATTCATATTTGGTATGGATTTTCTGGAGGAGCGAAAGCTGCACGGGAAAATACGCATCAAGGTCTTGCTCCGCAGAAGCTCTGTTATAGAGGACGTCAAGTATGGCGTCTTTCACCGTCTCTTCAAGTTGTTTGAGTTGGACATCTAAGCGTTCATTCTCGGCTTCTAGCTCGGCATCAGCGAGATCGAAGATTGTTTTGCTCGTAAGGCCGAGTCCCTTTTTGAGTTTCTTGCTTTCCGATTCAGGCATCATACAGGAGGGACATGCGTTCACACTTATAAATTTTTTGCCACTAAAAAGTGATATCTATCTTGTTATCGTCACTCATCTTCCATGACGGGAATATCAGGGATGAATTCGGCAGGCAATCCCATTTTCGAGAAATACGAGCACATTGCTTGGCAGGCGAATCGTTCTGTAGAATAATGCGTACCTCCTAAGAGATTGATGCCATGTGCTTTTGCAAAGTCGTGCGCAGCCTGTGAGTGGCTGTTCTTTGCCGTTATGCCCGTCACGAATGTAGTGATGCCTACTTGAGCGATTTCTTGCAGCATTTCGATGTCATTGCCTCCTCCCGCAACGACCGCGACTCTGCCATCAGCGATTGCAGCGCTGCCGTACGCATAGAGGCTGACAGCATGATGCACTGCTTCTGAAAAGATATTTTGCAGGTCATGGACGGTTGTTGCTGCTGTCTTGCCGAAGACTCCTGCAAGCGCTCCGTAATAGGGAGCGAACGCTTTTTCCGGCAGTATGCCGAGCGCTTTTGCCAGGGTAACACTTGTCGAGTATGCTCCGTAATCATCGAGAGGAACATGCAAGGTGTAGATGGCGATGCGCTTGTCCTTGAACTGCTGCAGCAAGTCTGGCCGCATCTGCTCGAAGACATCAGGAGCTTTTCTGATATCCCAGACCGCAGGGTGGTGCAAGAAGAGTAGGGCGTCATGAGCGTCTTTGTCGATGAGGAACTGCATGACCGTTGCAGAGGGAAAGACTGCCGTGTACACGCGCGTTATGTCTTTTGCAAAATCACACACGAGTCCCATAGATGTTTTCTTGAAGCTATCGCTGATGAATTCCGCGATAGATTCCATGTACGGGAACCAGTCATCATGCATACCCTGCTTGATGAAGTCCTTGTCCAACTGCGCATATACTGGCGGGGCATCCATGAATGCAGAAATGGGCGTTAGTTTAAATGAATTCTGAAAACGGCATCTCTTAAGTTACGCTTCCCCGCGGTAGAACTTCGCCGCGTCCTCAGGGGAGACGGGGTTGACAATAGTCATGGTATCTAATTCAAAGCCACCCCACGTCGTGAGCCTGGGCGTGATGCGGACGTGGAAATGGTAGGGCTCTTGCGCAGTAGCGCTCACAAACTCAATATTGTACGGTGGTGTGTTGAGCGTGTTCAGCCTCGAGAGGATGTACTTGAGCGCTGCAGCCAACGAGTCACACTCCTCATCGTTCATGTCAGCAAAGGAGGTGACGTGCCGTTTGGGGCTAATCCACACCTCGAAAGGGAATCTGCTCGCGTACGGCGTGAAGGCAACACAATGATCATAATCAAGGACGCGGCGGTAACTTGTTTTTTCGATGGCAGCAATGTCACAGTAAGGACAGCGTTCCGTGTTGAGGAAGAACTCATAGAATTTTTCCAGCTGCTCCCGAAGGAAGGGAGAGACGTGATTGTACGCCAATAATTGCATGTGGCCGTGGCTGATGCTTGCTCCTGCTTTCTTGCCTCGGTTCTTGAAGAGGACGACGCTGCGGATGTTCTGCTTGCTCATGTGCTCACGAAAACGCGCTCTTGCCAATTTCAGCACATCGGTTATTCCAGCAACCGATTGTTGCTCGAGCTCCTCATCATGGTGAGGACTCTCGATAATAATTTCGTGAAAGCCGTAGGCTGATGCGAACGTGAAGAACGTATTGTCCGTGTGGAAGTCAGGATTGCCTGTCTGCTCGACGATCTTGAACTTGTTGGGAATTGCACGTGCCTTCCACTTGCCTTCATAACGTATTTCTTGGAGGATGACGGGCAGCTGGCTTTCGTTGCCAGGACAGAAAGGACAGGTCTCTTTCTTCGATGGAAGCTCGATGATTTCCTTGAACTGCTCCGGGCGTTTGGCACGTTCCGTCGCGATGATGACATACTCGTCGACAAGGTAGTCTTTTCGAAGCTCGAGCATCAGCGCACCTTCTCCACCGCAAGATCGTGCGCTCTGATGTAGCTGAGCACGAACCGTTTCCAGTCACATTGCGCAGCGATCTTCCTCGCTTCTAGCTTGTAGTTGATACGCTCTTCCTTCGTAAGGTGGCAGTAATTGAACATGAAGGAAGACAATTGTGCAGTAACCTCCTTCTCGTTGACGTGCAGGCGGTTAAGAACAAAAACGCCTTTGGTGTCCTTGCCCAACGTCTGGACGTACTTGCCGAATCCCGCAAGGTCAGTCGTTATGCTGGAGACGCCAAGCGCTGCCCCCTCGAGGGGAGTGTAGCCCCAGGGCTCGTAATAGCTCGGAAATATGCCGAGGTGGCTGGCCATCATGCTCTCATAATAGTTCAAGTCCAGCAATCCATCCGCACCAGTGAGATAGATGGGATAGAAGATGATTTTTACTCGGTCTTCATTTCTGTTGTGCAGGCCCAGCGCAGCGCACGTCCTGAGGATGTCATCCCCGTATTCGTTACTGAGCTCGTGCGTGCTCAGGCTCGGCAGCCCTTTCTTCTTGAACTTGAGGACTTTCTTCCGTATGTCGTCGCGTGTCTGCTCATCGAACATATCGCTCTCTCGTAAATCTGTCCCTACGACGAGGCTGTGCAGAATCTGCAGGCGGATATCGTCAAAGTTCTCATCGACACTCTCGATGACGTCCGTGTAAAAAGTCCTGCTCTCAAGCAGTTCATGGCGTATGGCGCGTATGGCCGCGGGCACCCAGATGAATGCGACGATAGTCTTTGCAGAGCATTCTTCCTTGAGCTGCTCGTTGAGTTTGCCTAATGCGTTGATAAAAATGTCGATGCCCTTGTCCCTGAACTCGTATCGGCCGGCGATGAAGAAGAACAACGTGTTGGTAAGGTCGAAACTGTAGTAGGGGAAGAAGTACGACACCAAGAATTCTTTCATCTTCTGCTTGTAGAGCGAATGCTTGATGGTTATCTCTTCAAACGTGGGGAATTTGCTGAAGTCGAGTCCGTTAAGGAGCAGCACGTCGGGCTTGCGCAACAAGAACTTCTCTGCCTCCATGCCGGTTATTTCGGAAACGGTAGTGAAGACATCTGCAAGTTGCGCACTTTTCATCTCCGTGAGGTGCTTTGCCTGTATGCCTAACGAGTACGCTTCCTTGACAGGGTCTATTTTGTCAAGCAAGTCATACAAATCTTTCTGGGCACTTGCCAACGTCCTGCCGAGAATGGTCGCGTGTGTCGTGAAAACGGTAGCGATGTCTGGTCGTGCCTGTTTGATGTACAGGATGGCCGCTCCTGCCAACCATTCGTGACAGTGCAGGACTATTTTTGGCGGAAGCTTGTCTGCTAGTGCCTCGATGAGCTTTCCTACAGCGATGCTCCAGATGAACGGCTGGTCGTAATCGAAGTATTGCGTGCCGAGCGTATCTATGCCGTACTTTTCCCACATGAGCCCTTTGTACGCATTGAGTTGGGTGGTGAATTCCTGAAAATCAATGAGTATGGTGTTCGGCTGCCCCTTGACGAGCCACTTGCCCCAGTGGCAGTGTATGCCTTGCGCTTTCAACACTGAGAATGCATCCTTGAAGGCAGGAGGTGATAGTTCCTCGACGAATTCTCCGGCAATCCTGTCTATGATGTATGGTCCGACGGTGACGTATTGACTGCCGTAATAGTGCATCATCTGGTTCGCTTTGCTCGTGACTACAGTGTAAATGCCGCCCACTTTGTTGCAGACTTCCCAGCTTGCCTCGAATGCCCATGATGCGAGATGTTCTCCTTCCATGATTCACCATAACTTGTCCGCAATGAATTTGTAGATGACAACGCGGACGTGGTCTTTTGAGTGTGCGTGCTGAAGCGCGTCCGCCAATTCTGGTTCGGCAAAGACATCACGCACCCAATTGGCAAAATCGTTCTTGCCGCTGTTGACGTGGTAGTGGAAGACTCCTTCGTCGACATTGCCGAGTTCGTCAGCGAGTTCCTTGTAGTGCTTGATCACTTGTCCCGTGCAGAGGAAAAAGCATTTTTCGTCAGGAGCGAGCTTTCTGAGCTGGCTACGAACGTTCAGAATGGTCTTTTTTTGCTTCCGTTCGCTTGGCTTCTTCTCTTTTGACTTCACTCTCACATACTCACCTCTTTTGCTCAAGCAGCACATTAGTATTGGTAGGCAAGGTGTTGCGATGGCCTGTCGAGCACGATGGGCTGCTGTAGTTCCGTCTGCGGTTTTGGCCTTGCCAGTTGTATCTTGAGTTTTGTGTTGATCCGTATGACTAAATCATTGAGGACGTTCATGAATGCGACGAATCCCTCGTAGGGGCTCTCGTACGGGTTGAAGTATTTGTGGACGTCGCCGTCGTTGAAGTATTTGGTGCACATGTAGTAGAAATGGTCTGAGGTCTGCAATTTTCTCCAGTCTTCGAGGATGGACGAGTCTCGTGTCTTCTTGACCGCTTCCTCGAGCTTGTAGAGTTCCTCGAGGGCGTGGTCCTGCATGCGGTTGCCCTTCCATGCGGAGAGGTCTCGTTCGTTGTCTGCCCAGCTGATGAAGTTATGGATGTCCAGCGCGTCCTTGGCGGGCAGTTGTGCCAATTCTCTGGGCAGCCTGAAGGAAAGCCCTCTCTTGAAGAGTTCGTCGGGGAGGTGTTCGAGGAACGCGAAGATGCCCGTGTCATCCCATTGGTGCTCTCCAAAAGTTTCATAATCCATGAAAAGGTTGACGCTGTCTCCTTGGCTGGCATGCACCCATGTTGCGTACCTGTCTGCAGAAAGGGGATGTTCTACCCAGCTCTTGTCCGAAAACCTGAATGCGACATCGTCGCTGAGCTTGTAGTTCTTGAGCAGGAGCTTGATGCTTCCTTTGTAGGGGGTGTAGACGAAGTTCGGGCTCTTCCATCCGAGAATGTGGTCGTGCCCTTCTGCGAGCACGGCAGTGAATCCCAGCTGTTCAGCATGATAGGCAAGGTCGTTGCTGTAAATGAGTTCAGTATTTCTGAAGACGACAGGTGTGTGGTGGAAGAGTTCCTGCATTTTTTGTATGTGCATCTCTACCTGTTCCTTGAATTCCTGTTTGTTGTAGAGGAAGCTGAGGCTGTGATAGTAGGTTTCTGCGAGAAATTCCACCTGTCCTGTCTTGGCCAGCGCTTTGAAACTGTCAAGGACGTCGGGCACGTAGAGGGAGAATTGCTCGAGCGCCGTTCCGGTGATGGAGAATGCGACTTTGAACTTTCCAGGATATCTTTTGATGAGCTCCAGAAGCATGTGGTTGGTGGGCAGGTAGCATTTTTTTGCCACTTTCTCCATGACTTCCCTGTTCTTGTGCTCATCGAAATAGTGCTTGTGCGTCCCGATGTCGAAAATACTGTACCGTTTGAGGCGGAAGGGTTGGTGCACTTGGAAATAAAAGCATACGTCTGCCATCATTGCACCAAAGTAGCGTAGATGGCCATGCATTTGTCTGCAGGACTATCCCACGTGAGTCGTTTTGCTTCATGATAGCCTTGTTCGGTCATGGTTTCGTGCAGGCTAGGATAGTGCAGGAGGCTGATGATTTTGTTGGCGAGCTGGTCGATGTCCCAGAAGTCGACTTTGAAGCAGTGATTGACGATTTCTGAGACGCCGCTCTGCTTACTGATGATGGTCGGCGTTCTTTTCACCATCGCTTCTAAGGGGACAATGCCGAAGGGTTCTGAGACGGAGGGCATGACGAAGACGTCTGCCATGCTGAAGAGTTTTTCCGCATCATCCCTCGTATAGAAGCCAGGGAAGACGAAGTGCTTGGCAATGCCGAGGTGTGCAGTGAGTTCTATCATGCGTGCGAGCATGTCTCCCGTGCCTGCCATGACGAACGTGACGTCATGATAGTGCTCGAGGACTTTTTTTGCTGCATAGACAAAGTATTCTGGCCCTTTCTGCAGGGTTATCCTTCCTGTGAACAACACTATTTTTCCTTTCTTGTTGAGTTCGCTCCTGTATTCGAGGTCGGACATGCTCGATCCTGCATTATGCACTACTCGTATTTTTTCAGGAGGGATGCCGTAGTTGCGGATGATGGAGTTCTTGACGTAGTTGCTTATGGCGATGACGCTGTTTGCACCGTCCATGCCTGCCTTTTCAATGGCGTAAACGTCAGGGTTTGCCCCCGCTCCGCCTGACTTGTCGAATTCTGTTATGTGAATGTGCACGACCAATGGCTTGCCAGTGCTTCGTTTTACGGCGAGCGCTGCAGGGAATGTGGTCCAGTCGTGAGCGTGGATGATGTCGAAGTCTTCTTGTTCGGCGATGAGCTGCACTTGCAATGCGAATCGGTAGACTTCCTCGAGAAGGTTACGTCCATACAAGGTGTGGGTATTATCCCTACCTGCGCTCTTTCCTGCTCTGCTGAAGAGCTGCGCATGCCGTGCATAGTGATCATTGTATTCGCTGCTGGACTGATACGCGTGCAGGAGTGTGGGAATGCCTTTGACCGTGAACGAATGTCCTTTGAAGAAGTTGCTGGCGATGAGCAGCTTGACGTGCTGCTGGTTGGTCACTTGATCAGGACCAAAGGGCATGATGTAGGTTATGTGCGCTTTTTGGGAGAGCGCTTTTGTTAGTTCATAGCAGACCATGCCTACCCCTCCTGCGAAGAAAGGGGGGAATTCCCAGCCGAGCATGAGCACTCTCATAACTCACCTCTGAATGGGGGGCTGTACGGAGAACTCACTCTGACGATGTTATGTTCAATCGGGACTACCATTCCAACCACTTGATGCTCGACCTTGTCATTTATAAAGTTTTTCTTTAACAAAAGAGAAAGTCTGTGTTCGCATTTCATTATGAAACTGTTACTTTTTTTTACTGAGAACCGAGACACGTCCCATTTGTCTGGCAGCAGCATGCAGTTTCTGAAAAAGTTTATTTTCCAATGATACCGCGTCTGTCCGAAAAATTTGCTCGTTTAGCCAGAGTTGGCAGTGTTGATAAAAAGATGCCTCGCCAACACAACCAAAAAAAAGAATAAATAATTATTTATTAATTTATTAACATATTAAGGTGAAAGAAAAAATGAAATAAGGGGTCGCAACCCCTTATAATCCCCTTCCGCTTCGTTTCCTCGTCAACTTTTTCAAAGTTTGCCGTATCTTACGAAGCGGTGAATGCAGGCAGTTTCTGCTGTCTGTCATCAATAATGCTCACATTATGATGCTTCAACTGTGCACGGATATAGTTCTCAGCGTCGTCTTTGCTCTTCCAACCAATACTTTGATGATGCTCATATTGTGACCAAAAGCTTCCTCGTGGGTATCGTTTTCTGAAGCCCGGATGCTCTGCAAAGATTCTCTTTGCAGAGCGGCTTTTCAGCATTACGAGTGCATCCTGCACAGAATATTTCTTGGGCAAGTTTAATGAAAGATGCACATGATTCAAGGGAAAGCCCATCTCTCCGAACTCGAAGCCAAATGCTTCGAGTTCTTTGAATCCTGCAATGCAGGAATCAATCACGCTTTGTCGTCGGAAACACTTGTATCTGCATTTTGTAACAAATTGAAGGGTTATCCAATTATTTCTCGTATCAGTTCTCGTCATAAAATCATCTCTAGAAAGTTTTTTATAGCTCACGCTATAAAGAATGAAACAACACGAAGTGGATCATGAGCTGCTCGCCACGTTGGCTCAAACCTGCGACGCTATACGAATAGGGTTCAGCAGGCGCGATGTTGCTTTCGGTCCACTTCGATATTTCTTCTTCACCGCGTTACAGACTACCAGAAAAAACGACTATTTAACGACTTCGCCAATTCATCGTCAGGTCTTACGCTACGCTCCAGACCCTGACGAATTCTTGGCAATCTTTAAAAAAAAAGAAAAACCAAAAAACAAAAAAATAACTTATAAAATACTTAACTTATTAACTAACAAAAGATTTAAATAATAGCTGGCTTCAGAGAAAGCATGCGCCAAAAATCAGGCCATGACACAAAAACTTTGCTGGCAAGATGGGACATCATCTCGAGCCTGGCAGAGCAGCCAAGAGCAGCAACAGACATAGCAAAAGATGTGCAGAAAAGCCTGCCGTACATCACACAGCAACTGAAGCTGCTCGAGGCAATGAACGTCATAAAGGTAGACCGGATTGATAATTCAGGCAGCCCGGGAAAGCCAAAAACCATATACATTTTGCTTAATGAACTCTTGCTGCTTGCCACGCCAACAAGACAGAAAATACTCAAGGTGAACCCCATCAGCATGCTGCTCGCAAATGTCATGTTGTTGGACAGCCAGGATGACATGATCTGCCTGCTCAAGACCGTCTGCAAAGAAGACTTCTTCTCAAAAGTGAAAGGGCTGAGCATCATCAAGAGCAAAGAAACCCTGGAATTGTTCGTGCTCACCGAACATGTCGAGGATTTGCGGAAGAAATACAGCAATTTCGACATCCATCTGGCAGACAAGATACGCAAAGTGGTGTGCTGGACCCACAACACATTTGAAGTAGAAGAGGGCCTGAACAAGAAAGAAAGCTATTTCGTGAACCTCTTCCAGAATCCCAGCATCATGTACGATCCCGAAAAGCATATAGCACGACTGCTGAAGTTGAGACCATGACCGCACTCAAGAAATTCCTGGAACGCATAGACATCAAAGAAGTCCAAGAGGTGGAACGCCGGCTCGAGGACGGCTCCTTGCAGGAGTTGCTCAAGAAACGGCTTTCGGAACTGGAGATGCAGCAAAAAACCTGCCCCGTTTGCAATAAGCCCATAACGGCAAGGAACGCGTTCATCCTCGAATTCGGGCCGAGTGACTTTAGGCAGCGAGCAACATTCGATGCGCTCGATTGCCTGGAATACTTCATCACGCACATGAAAAAGATGAAACAAAAAGAAGACGATTACTATTAGGGAGAACATGGCGCTTCGCGATCTGCAAAAAACATACGAAAAAAGAAGGACAGACCTCATCGATCTCCTGGAGAATGGGAATCTGGACCCTGCAAAACAGCATCAAGTGTATGGTGCAATTCTCGAGATAGAGACGTTCCTCAAGACGATCAAGCACCACATCGAACAAGAGGATGAATTCCAATTCAAACTGAGAAAATGAAAAGAGCATTCCTGCTGCTGACACTGCTTCTAATTTCCTGCTCAGTACCCGCAGTCATCACGACAGACAGCATCCCGAAAGGAGATGATTACAAGATTGAGAGTCTCGCCATTGACAAAGACGTGCTCACGGTTGATGTCAGTTACGGCGGCGGTTGCAAAAAACACCAGTTCCAATGGTACACACCTGCACTGGCGCAGTCAGGAACAGTTCCCGCAAACATCAATCTTTACCTTGTGCACGACGCAAAAAATGATAGGTGCAAAGCATACCTGTATAAGCAAGTGACACTGAACCTCTCCTTCCTGAACAACGGAGAGCCCGCGTTCCTGCTACATATTATCGATGCACAGCTCACCGACCACGAGGTCTACTACGCCGTACCATGATCAAGCACATCATTCTCGACATCGGCGGCGTCATGTTCGAGCCAGGTAAAAAACCATTGCTAGTAGAGGCAAGGC
>JAZDHK010000007.1:0-35819 GCA_043806035.1 archaeon | reverse complement strand
TCCTCGACAAACGCATCAGTGCTTATCTTGCTTACGTTTGCTCCAATGAACACTTTTGTGGAAGTAGATTCTGTGACGAGCACGTTCAGCTCAAGCGTCTCTCCATTGATGGGACATTCCAAATTCTCTGTTACTGCGCTTGCCGATTGTGGAGCTGCAGCATCGAATGTCAAAATACTATCCAAAACCCCCGTTTCGAGAGGATTGCCATAATCGTCAGTTGACCCCGCAGCGATGCTTATCCTGACAGGGCTGCCCTCTCCTCGCATCGAGGGAGTCATGAGCGGAGACGTACACGTCCACACATCACTGGACAATATGCAGTCTCTCACTTTCGTCCTTGCCCCGCACCCTACATCTTCCAGATTAAAGAAGACATTTGCTGTCGAGAATGACGATCCCGTGGGAATGTTGAGCAAGAATCTTGTTGGTGTAGGACCTACAAAGCATGTGCTGTCGCATTGGCTTTCAGGAGGTCCTAACCTACCTGCGCTGCCTGCGTTGCTCACGACGCTGACAGAAAGCCCGCTCTCTCCTCTTGCCTCGTTACCATACGAATCAACGGCAGTGACATCTATCACGATGTTGTCTGACTGCGGCTGCAACGTAATGCCACTTAGTGTGCAAAGCGATTCTTCCTGTTCCTGGATGCAGTTCAGGTCGCGCGTTCCTTCAAGAGGATTCAACGCTGAAATGTCAGCACGAGCAGTGACGGGATTGGCATCATCAATACGCAACTCTAATCTGACGACAGGCGCGCTTTCAGGATTCAAAGAAAGACGCGTGATCTGCTCATTGCCGTTCCAGATCGTGAATTGGTTGTTGATAACTGGCTCGTTATAGTCTCCTATCTGTTCTGCATGTGCTGACTCGGCGTACTGGCCGACGTTATCGTACGATCTCAAGTAGACATCCACGTGCGGGTCAGAACCGTTATACGTCAAGGTGAGCGTTCCTTCCTGACTGCAAAAACCTGGCAGGTTCTGCCCGGGAATGGTCTCGGCAAGTTGCTGGTTCAGATACACGTCTGTCCTGTTGATGCCAGAACACACACCATCCCCTCCTGTGCCATCGGCGATGCTGTACGCGATGTTCACCATCCTTCCTGAGAGCGTGGTTTCTGCACTGACAACGGGTGCTTGAGCGTCAACGATGAATGTGTCTGTGAAGAGTTCCTGTGTCGTATTCACCACGATGGTCTTGATGCCTGGCTCTTTCGTGTCTGCAGGTAGTGTAATTGCACACTCGTAAAAGTATTCGTTCCTCGTGCAAGGAATGGGCAGCAGCTGGTCGTCGCTGCTCACGTACGATATGTTGCCCGTGCTCCTGATAAGGACATTTGTTACGTCCGTGCTTTGCCTGTACCCGTCGAAACCAGCACTGCCTCTGATGCGCACATCGACATCTGCATGAACGAAAGGAATGAGAAGAATGACTGCAAGTACGGCAACAACTACCCACACCTTCATGCATGCCATTTCGGCAGGAGGGCTATTTAAAGTTTACTACCCTTGCGTGCTATTCATGAAAACAGGTTGGATCATGAACTGCTCAGAGAATTCTTTGATCTTGCCGAACCATTCCATCTCTTGCAAGCACGGAGGATCAGGCAAGACGAGAATGTTAATAACGAGTACGTTATCCTCATCAAGATCATCCTGATACACGCGCCACCTGTCCATCTCAATGCCTCCTGAAGGCATGCCAGTAAGATTGATGTCGCTGCTTGGGTAGTAGAGCCAATTCGTGCATTCCCTTAACCAATTCCTCTCGATGCAGTTCCTGTCACAATTCCTGGGAATGATGATGTTGTGTGTGCTCATGAACGTGCCCGTTACTGCATACATTCCTGTAACGAGACTGGCAATTTTGCTTTCATTTCCCTGTAGCACTAACGTCGTGGAGAGTGGTTCCTCCAAACCCGTCACATTTTTGACCAATGTCAGAACAACAGTCTCATTCTCTCCAAGAGGAACTGCTGGCTGCGCTGCAAAACCATCACCCGCACGGGTGAGTTGCACTTTCATCACTGACACATTCTTATCTACGAGTCGCTCCAAATACGCTCCCACTGAGACAGATTCTGACATGCTCGGCGTTAGGGGGATGACTTTCGTCCAATACCCTGCCTTCTTGAGCGAGGCATAGCCATTCATGCACAACGGCAGTTTTCCGATGAATTCAGCCCTGCGAGAACTGACATTGTATTGCGTGTCTCCTTCTGGGCAGCTGACGTGTCTGCCGCAACCGAACGTCACCTCGACACCCTCAAGCGGTTCTCTTGTTCTGGTATCATACGTTCGTATCTTTACGGGTGCAGAAATTCTTTGTTTGGGATCGCAGAAGATGACCGATGCATTCAGCCTTTCGAGTGAATACGTCTCCCCTGAAGGATCAGTGAAGGAATCTCCCATGCCATTGACGAGAAAGCCGATATTCTCATAATTCCAGGGGATAGTGCCTAGTCCTGCAATCCATTCGGGAAGTCGCTTGTTCTCCCTGATGTTCGCTTCCAATGCGAAGAGGAAACGCACTGTCTCACCTTCAGGCAAATGCTTGGTTATCTGCACAACCACGGGCAGGGAAATGTCGTAGAAGAAATGATAGTTGCTGAACCTCCGTGAGGGGACGAAGCTTGTAAAACTTCCTCCCTCATAGATGCTCTGGCTGATGATCTCTCCATCGCTCGGCTGGATGACAAAATACGGATCCCAGTTCATGTACACGACATCGATGGTGGTGTCATTGAACGTGACATTAGGGAAAATATTGAGTGCAGTTGCTTCATAGAATCTGCGCTCTTGCGTCGTGTTTCCTGTTATGTATCGTGCATTCAACGCTCCGCGTACTTGCACGGCGTTCATGTCGCGGCTCATGAGCTGCATGAACTGCAGTTTTGTCCGTGACAGTCCCCACATCAGATAGCTGTACTCCTCGACTGACTGCTCGGTACTGGGAGGCAAGAGATCTGCCCTCGTTCCCCCATACGTGTTCAGCTCATACAAAATCACATTTTCCAAAAACTGTGTGTTCGCTTCTGCCTGCGTGATGTTCAACGCCAAAATATACATTTCTTTCAGGGGAATGTTCAGGACGGTATGGAATGCGGTGAGTGTGAATTGTTCATCGTTTCTTTGAACGACGAGTGTGTAGTTGAGCCTTGCACTCACATCCTTCTCGTTGATGAACACTTTCGAGGAAGGCGTGCTGTTGATGATTATCTCGAACCCTTGACTGCGTAGGACGTTGAAGTCCAGGCACTCGTCTATGTGCTTATTCACGTATCGAGAAAGTTGATTCTCAATCTCTGGCAACTCTGGCGCGAGTGAATCGAAGACGCAGTCCTGGCAATCATTCGAGCTGCTCAAGTACAACCAGTACGGGATGCCATATGTATCCCCCAGTAGAACAACATCTGCCTCAGTCGGATGCAACACATCTTGCGTGAATTGCCGTCCTGAAATCTCCTCGTCATCGATGGCAGGATAGCCGCCGTGCTGCGAAGCGTCATCCACTGCCTCACGGACAGTCTCTTTCAGACAAGTTTCTACGTGGTGAGAAACAGGAAGGAACGTGTTAGGGATGTCTGGTAGCTGCTCTTGCACGTCCTTGCGCAGAACGAACAACAGAATCACTACAGCAATGAGTATGACTATGCCGATGATGATGAAGAGCGTCACTTGGCCTTTGCTCATCTGACCACCACGGGAACAACCATTGCATCAGCGCCGTTTGTCTGAACTACTAATTGTGTGTAGTTGCTCTGCGAATACTCTGCAATGTAGCCCGCGGAGCCGCTGACATAATCCGCAGACCGGTCAATAGCAATATTCTCTCTTGCACCATCATCTCGCACTTTGAACACGGCATAACTGGCTCTGCCCGTCGTTGGCTGCACGTACCATTCGTACACGTACTCGAACGTCCAATCCACAGTTACGTTGTCCGCATTGAGCAAGGTGATGTTCTTCTTGAATGCATTCGCCTGCACCGTGAGATCATAAACACGATTGTACGGGTCATAGCTTCGTCTGAACGTCTGCTTGACTTCAGGACTGAAATCACGCAAGCACACCTCGTACTCCCAATCATGCAACGGATACCAGCCGAAATTGTAGTTTCGAGGATCCCCTCGCTCGTCGTATTTTGGATCCCATGGCGTGAGAAAATCCCAATAGCCTGTGCTGGTGCTTGCTACTTGCCACTGGTATTCGCTGTTCGTTCTGTACTCACTTGTCCTGTCCTCGAGCCAGCTTGCCAGCACAATGCCTGAGCAGATAAGCAGCACCATGCCCAGCATACCAAACATTATAGACCGTCGCATGCATCACCCAAATTATCCGAACTGTACGCGCTCGGCTGCCAATACCTGCTGTCGAACATTTGCATAACTTCTCGCAAGCCAAGAATCGTTCCCGTCACTCCGCAGGCAGCGCCGTGCCATCCTGACGTTGCAAGTTCCGAATCTGCAAGATGGCCTCCCATGACATAATAATTAGCACAGCCTATTTGGTAACCTATAGAAATGATGATGGAAGGCAGTGCGTTGATGATCTGCGTCAGCATGCCCTTGAAGAAATCACTCACCGACGCAGGACCGTGCAGCTTCACCTGTGCACTCTCGACGTAGAGGCAATTGCCCATGCGATAATTGTATTCGCACAACTCGGGCTGTTGGCCGCTGTCCTTCATGTCTTGCAGGCAGTGTGCGTACTTGCACGCAATCTGCTTTTCCTTCTTCATGTTATAAATTTGTGCAGGAATGCACAATGCGTCATTGTACTTGCTCTTATACGGATTTATTATCCAATTGCCGTCATACAAACCCGTTGTGGCCATGATTTCATCAACCGTGGGCAGCTCATTACTTCCCGCTACTCGAATATCGAGTTTGATTGGTCCATTTCGTCCAGGGCTCACCGTTCTTCCCCTCCAATCTAGCCGTGTTGTCCCGCTCGGTCCAGGAAGACTGTGTCCTGTGACGCTCGGGCCAAGACCTGATGCCATGTTCCCCCCAACTTGCGATACGATAGCGATGTACTCGTCTGCCTCGTAGAACTTGCACGTGTAGATGAAGCAGAAAAGTTTGATGTATGGGCCAGTTCCCGTGGGATTTGCTATGATAGAGAAGAGCACGCTTCCTGGAGGGTAGATGTACTGGGTAATTGTGCCATGGAAGAAGCCAAGCACGGTGTTTGCGGCAGCCCATATTGCCTCTGCGGCAGCTTGTGTCACTCCTAACGGTATGGCATACAGTGCCATGCAGAACGTGTAAATTGTCGTCCGCAGTGTTTGCATGGCTCCATTAATCATACCTATGTATTCAACGATGCGGCAGAACGTTCCGGCAATCCGGTCAATGCTTTCCCTGCGTTCTATCGATTGTTGCAGCTTGTGGATTTTACTCACCGCATCATCATACTTTTTCTGCGTGACCGTGTCGAAATTTCCCAGCTCGACATTCGTCGTGCCCAGCAGCACGCTGAACGTTTTCGTCTCAGGCTCCCGATATCTTCTTGATCCCTGTCTCGTGTAGAAATCGAGTTCGCACGTCAAATTTATCTTGTCAGGGAATTCCACTTCACCCTCTCTACCGATGTAAAAGGAGAGCACGGGCGTCGACGATCTGCTCATGAGCAGCTCCGGATTGTCGAACAAGTACTCCTCATTGACGTCATGCTCCGCATCCCGCGCAGAACAGATAATTGCCTCGCTCTCCACGATGCTCGAGCTCGTATCGACAAAATGCACACGCAACGGCACATATGCCTTGAACCTGCGATAGGTTGCTATTTGCTTGTCGATGACGGGAATCTGTGTTGCTTCTATGCTGCTGATGACGTTTGATCGTGCATTGATGTTCTCGCAAATGGACACGTTGCGTTGCATGATGAATTTGTTGCCTGCCAAATCCCTTATGACGATATCCAGCGTCGTGTTCAGGCTCGTCGTCGTCAGATCTTGTACGTGCAACGTGCAATTCCATCTGCTTCCCGGAATGCATGCTTCCTCAATGAATGCGTGCGTGCTGATCCTGCTCGTATTGGCGGCAATGAACACTTGCGTTGAAAGCTCCTCACGCACGAGCACGTTAATCTCAAGCGGCTCTCCGAAGACGGGACAGTCGAGATTGACCGTTATGGCTGAATCATTTTGCGGCGGAGTGCTGTCAAATACCACGACATTCTCCAGCATACCTTCCGTTAGGGGATTGCCATAATCATCAGTTGATCCTGTGGCGACGTATACCCTTGCTGATTGTCCTTCCTGCATGTCGAGCGCCATGCTTGGCGAGGTGCACGTCCAAACATTGGCGAGAGAACAATTTCTTACACGAATAGGTTGGTTTGTGTTGTCTGTCGAGACGAGCACATTCCCTGTGCTGAAATCAGAGCCGGGCTCCAGTTCAACAATGAACGATGTCCTGTTTGTGATGAAGCACTGCTGATCACAATGTTCCCTGCCGGGTCCAATGAAGCGCACACTGCCTGCAGCAGCAACGACCTCGAGCTGTGCACTGCTTTCTCCTTCAACAATATTTCCTGAGGTATCGTTCGCCACAATTACGATAGTCAACGTTCCCGTCTCGGGTTGCAATGCAATGTTTTCAAAACTACAGTGGTAGCCTTCATCTGCACGATAGCACGTAGCGGTAAGGTCTGCGTATTCAGGGTGCATTGGGTTCAGCGATGACAAATCGCCAACGACTGTGCTCAAGTTCTCGTCCTCTATGCGCAGGTCGATACGAACGAGGGAAATGCTTTCGGGATTCAAAGAAATCCTGGTGAGTTGTTCTGCGCCTTGCCAAATTGTGAATTGGTCGCTTATGCGCGGTGCAGAGAAATCGCCATGCAATGAAGACAGTTCCGTCTCTGCATAATTGTTCACGGCATCATGCACGCGCAGGCGTATGTCTATCGTTTCTTCTTCTCCCTGATACGAGAATGCGTACGTGCCCGAGCTGTTGCATACTTCCGAGAAGTTCATGCCGTCCTGTACACGGTTATTGGCAAGCACGATGAGCTGTTTCAATCCAGAGCATCCTTCCTCATTCTCTGCAGCATGATCCTCAAGAGCGTACGTGAACGTCACGCCCCTGCCCCTGAGTGTAAGGCTTTCCTCATCAACAACGATGGTGGGAGAGACGCCATCGACAGTGAAATTGCCAGGATGGCTTTCTCCATCCGTGTTGTTGATAGTAAAATTCTTCATTCCTGCCGGTCGAGTATCACTTGGAAAGGTCTGTTGGCACTCAAAAAAATACGCTCTATCAACACAGGGAATAGGCAGTAGCTGGCCGTCTGCACTCACAAAATTCACAGGACTTGAACTTCGGATGAAAAACGTTGTGGTGTCCGTCATGGCACGATAGCCACTCACATTCTGGCTGCCATACACGCGCACATCGATCTCAGCTGACGCTATCGGCAATAGCAGCAGCAAGATAAACCACGCCCTCATGACCGCATTCCTGTTCCGAGGCTTTTTAAATATTTGGAGAATTTTCCTCTTGCGCTTCTTTTTCTTGTCTCTTCGGAAGCTCCGTTTCTGCATTGCGCTTTGCAACATCCTCTATCTTCTTGTCAATTCTGTCCAGAAATTCACGGTCTATTGTTCTTTCTACAGGGATAGTTTGAGGAATGAACTCAGTAGGTTGCTCAGGTTGTGGCATTTCTTGCAATGTGGTCTGTTGCGGCACGTGAACGTTCTGAAATGCAGTCTTGATGCTGCCCTTGTTGTCGACCTCGAAATAATCAGCAAACTTCTGCGTTGTTTTGATAATGAAACTCCTTCCTTTCTTCTCCTTGACGATGAATCCCATCTCTTCCAGCCCGAGAATGTGATCGTATCCTTTGTTGCTCCGGATACGGATGATTTCGCTCTGCAAGACAGGGCTCTTCCATGCAATGGCCGCCAGCGTCTTCAGCAAGCTCTTGCTTACCTCAATGTCAGCGACGATTTTTCGTACCAATCTGAGATATTTTTCCTTGACGTTGATCTTCCAATTCCCTGCCTCTTCAAAGACGGCCAGACTAGAGCCCCTGCCCGCATATTCTTGCTGGAGCTTTTTGAGCGCCTGCGTGATCTGTTTCGGATCCCGTTTCGTCAACTCGGCAAGCTTTTCCTCGCTCATGCTTTTTCCCGCACTGAACAGCAACGACTCGAGCTCGCACTGTATGTCATCCAGAGAAGCCGGTTTGAACCCATCTGTTGTCGGAGATGCAGTATCTTGCTGTTGCATGACGGGAGCTATACCCTCCTGTGCTTTCTTCTCCTGAACAGGAAGGCTCAGCTTTTTGACCGGTGCTTTTTCCCGCACTCTTTTCTTCTCTGACACTTTAGGCTTTGACAAACACGTCACCCTCTTTCCTGATGCGTCCCTCTTTGACCATGGCCTCTAAGAACGGCGTGAGCAACTCGGAAGGTTCGACACCGATGCTTTTTGCAATCATCTCCTGCGTCTTTGGCTCACTGAGAGCGAGCAGCACGCTATTTCTGACGAGAGCGTTCATGTTCCTCTTGAGCAATTCATTCTCAGATGCCTGCTGCTTGAACCCTATGCCTATCTCGTGCAAGCGTAGCAGCAGCTCATTCAGCCAAATCCCCAAATCCTTATTGGTGATGAGAAACTCGTCAGGCTCCAAAACTTCGATGCTTGCAGGACTGAAATTCACGCACAGCCAGGTGAATGTCTCAAGATCCTTGATGAGCACTTCCAGCTCGCAGAACGTACTCCACAGCTTGCCATCGTCCATCTCCTCAGGTTCGGCGTAGTCTTCACCCAACGTAATGATGCGC
This sequence comes from archaeon, assembly GCA_043806035.1. GTDB lineage: Archaea > Nanobdellota > Nanobdellia > Woesearchaeales > UBA9642 > JAZDHK01. Next base: position 27,020 of record JAZDHK010000007.1, on the reverse strand, counting down.
TCGTCACTCTTGATGTTAGCAATGTATCCTTTGAGAGTCTTGATGACGTGCTCCTTCGGGTTGCCGATCATCTCAAAGATGATCCTTGCCCGCATGAATCCCGCTTTGAGTTTCTCCTGAATCTCCGCTTCTTTCATGGCTTTTGCAGAGTTGCTTTCGTCTTATAAAGCTATCGTTCCCTCGTAGAATGAAGTACGTGCACAGCATGCCAAGCAAGGCATACCCGGCAATTGTCTTTTGCCTGCTGCTTTTGCTCTCATACGCCACCTGTCCCGTGATTATCGCTGCCAACAGGATTGTACATGATTTCGTTGATGTGCATCCCGGCAACAAACGGCAGCATGCAGATAATGACTGCAAGGATGAGCTCTTTCATGAAGCAAACCCTTTTTGTTTCGCTTCTTATGCCTTCTCCCCTTTTTTTCGAAAAAACACCCGATTAGAAACGGAATATTTTCAACACAACCACTATTTTCGTTACCATTCGCAAATAATAAGAAATCTTTAAGTACTCTGTTCTGGTAAAAAAGCCCGAAAGGGGTGAATTGTTGGGCTTCCTCGACATATTCAAAAAGAAAAAAGAACTAGGTGACATTCCAAAACCACCTGTTGCACAACCGCCAGTCCAACAAGCTCCACCACTGCAGCAACCTCCATCGCAGCAATCTTTGCCCATCCAGCAACCAGCACAACAACCGTTTAATCTTCGCAAGTACGATGAACTAGGATCTTCTCCAACATACGGGGCACCAGCACAAGCCATGCCGCCCTTGCCCTCGTTTGACGTGCACGATGCTGCACAAGAGGATACTCAAGCGGATATCTCTATGAGCGACTACCTTCCCTACAGAGAAGACCCCATTGAAGAACCAAAACCAGAAGACTTCAAGCCATTCCCTCCACCAGATACAAAACCACCTCCACTCAACGTGCAACAGCCTTCCTTGTCTCCTCCCGTTGCCGTTCCCTCCCAACCACGCACGCAAGCACAGATGCAGCCACCGCAACAAATGCAACGAACGCAAATTCCCGACTTCCTTCCTCCAGATCCATTAATGAACACCATGAAAACAAGACAATTTGAGCTGTTCGTCAGCGCCATGGATTATGACTTCATCGTCACATCACTCAAAGATATGACAAAAAACCTGAAACGAGCAAATGATGAAATAGGCAGTTATGATGAGCAGGATGCAAAGTTCAGAAAGCAGATGAACGCATTCCACGACGCATTGGATTTCATGCAGAAAAAGCTCATGTACATTGATGGTGTACTATTCGAATGAGGTGAACCACATGGCAGATACTGCTCCCGTCTTCGTGAAAATCAACGACTACAAAGAAGTGCTGGACATCATGGACGTCCTTAAGGCAAAAGTAGCAGAGTCCAAAGAGACCATACAGCAAATCAATCAGCTCAAAGCAGAAGAGGACAAAGAGCTCGATGATTGGAACCGAAACCTAGATGACATTGCAAAACGCATTGCGACGATAGACAAAACATTGTTCGAACCTGATGTGTAAGATTGGCAAAACCACTACCTAAACAGAAAGAGGCAACTGCGCAAGAAGACTATTTTGTTGCAGTAAAGGATGCTCCTGACATACGACGTGGAGTTCTGGAAAGCAGCAGGCGCGTCATTTACGCACTGCAAGACTATCATAAGCTCGTCCTACTCAGGCAAAAAAAACAATTATTCTTCGAACGATTCAGAGAACAACTCAAAGAAGTAACCCTGCTTTGCAACAAGCTCAACAAGTACTTCCCAGACGAGAAGATCGCAGCGTACAGAAACCAGTTGCGCGCAAAACGCGCAGCAGAAGAGAAAGCAAAGCAAGAGGCTGTACAGAAGGCACGGCAGGAAGCTGCCAAAGCAGAACAGCAGAAAACAGAACAGCCAAAAAAACAACCCATCAAGCCAGAGCCACAACCGACACCCAAACCAACATCTCCTACTATAAAACCAAAATCGGAACTAGACCAATTGAACGATTTGCTCTCAGGAATAGAAGCGAAACTCAAGAGGATGGGTTAATTTTATAAACCGCCATCTTTTTCTATCTGTCATGCGGGGATGCCGGAGTGGCCAAACGGGGTAGATGTTTGGCGTCTTGGCGCTAACAACCCATACTCAAGTTTGTGCAGTCCGCAAGGCCTGCACTGAGCCATCTACTGGCTTAGCGCCTTCGTGGGTTCGAATCCTACTCCCCGCATATCCTGCACGGAAGTGCTTTCGACTAAGGGGAGTACGGTTCCCGAATCGCAATGAGGATACCTACTCCCTGCAATTACACACGTTCTACCCAGTATGCAATCATGTCTGCAATCGTCTTCTCGAACGGAATGATGGGTTGCCATCCTGTGTGCTGTGTCAGCAATGCATGGCTGCCGTACAGCAAAGGAATGTCTGTCTTTCGCTGTGCATCTTTTTGCTCATCGATGAGAACTTTGCCAGGAACGTGTGCAATGGCCATGTCAATGATGTCACGGATGGAATATGCCCTGCCTGAGCACGTATTGAACGTAAGTCCTGCGGGACAATGCTCCATTGCCATGCTGTACGCGCGTACGACGTCGCGAACGTCGCTGAAGTCCCTGCGTACGGACGCATCGCGGATGTGCAGGATGCGCTCTTTGTCTTGCGTAATCATATCAGCGACTTGTTTGGTGATGCTGCCACAGACCATGGCGTGTGTCTGCCCTGGACCTGTGTGGTTGAAGCTTCTGCTGATGATGATGGGCAAGCGGTCCATGTATGTTGCACAAAGCGTCTCTTGTTCGACGCGAGATTGTGCGTACGGCGATAGTGGTTCAAGCGCATCCTGCTCAGAAACCGGATTGTTTTTAGGAGAACCGTACACTTCACCAGAGGATATGACGAGCACTTTCTTGAGCGGTGGGACGTGTAGCAGCGCATCAAGCACATTCTTTGTTCCCCCGACATTTACGGATTGTGCTTCATCGGGATGCAGCCAACTTTCCCTGACTGAACTGAATCCCGCAAGATGATAGACGTAATCTGGACGTATGTCCTGCACCAATGTAACAACGGCTTCTGCATTGCGTATGTCCAGTACATGCATGTGCACGCCTGAAACGTTTTGCTCAACACGATCCGTGCCATGTATGGTGTGGTTCTGCGCAAGAAGATGTTCTGCAAGATAGCTTCCTACGAATCCTGAACAACCAGTGATGAGCAGGTTCATTTTTTCAGGTCATGCTCGACCATGATGCGGACGAGCTCTTCGAACGTTGTCTTCGGCTTCCAACCAAGAATCCGTTCAGCCTTTCCTGGATTGCCGAGCAAGTAATTCACCTCGTTCGGACGATAATACACAGGGTCTATCCGCATGACCGTCTTGTTCGTGTCTGTACGTATGTATTCTTCGAGAGGACCTTCCTTACCATTGGATGCAACGGGAATGCCTGCAATGGCAAATGTCTTCTCCATGAACTCTCGTACAGTGTGCGTCTCTCCTGTCGCGATGACGAAATCGTCAGGTGTATCCTGCTGCAGCATGCGCCACATTGCCTCAACATATTCGGGAGCGTACCCCCAATCCCGTCGCGCTTCAAGATTGCCTAACTCAAGTACGTACGGCAGACCTTTTTTTATGTCTGCAACGGCATTCGTGATCTTTTTCGTGACAAAATTCTCTCCTCTCCGCGGACTTTCGTGATTGAAGAGAATGCCCGCACAGGCGAACAGCCCATACCCTCGCCTATAATTTATGGTTGTTTGATGGGCGAAATATTTTGCTGATGCATAGGGGCTTTGCGGATTGAAGGGAGTGTTCTCGTCCTGCATTCCTTGGGTTACGTCACCATACAGCTCTGAAGTGGATGCCTGGTAGAATTTTGCACTGGGACGTAGCGTACGGACTGCCTCAAGCAGGCGTAATGTCCCCACCCCTGTGACATCTGCCGTGTATTCGGGAATGTCAAAGCTGATGCGCACATGGCTCTGCGCACCGAGATTGTATACTTCATCTGGTTGTACCTTCTGGACAATATGCATCAAAGAGCTAGTGTCTGAAAGATCGCCATAATGAAGGGTGAGTTTTGGATTATCAGTTATCTCACCGCGATGGATTGCCGCAAGACGCTCTCGGTTCATCGTGCTTGACCTTCGAACGATACCATGCACTTCATACCCTTTGCTGAGCAGCAATTCTGCAAGGTAACTTCCGTCCTGTCCCGTTATTCCCGTGATGAGCGCTTTCATGTTTTCAACCCCAACCGCAGCCTGAGAAGGGTAAGGAAGAAACGCCACAGTTCCTTCTTGGAGAGCTTCGATACCCCTCGCACTCTGTCCTTAAAGACTATGGGAATCTCCGCTAGTTTAAATTCTTTTCTCACACAACGGTAGAGAATGTCCTCGAGGAAGGAATAGCCGTTCGAATGGATGCTATTCAAGTCGATGGACGTGAGCACTTTTTTCCTATAACACCTGTATCCTGATGTGCAATCGTGTGCATTCAATCCAAGGATCATTGCAGCAAGCGTATTCGCGCCCTTGCTGAGCAGCTTACGGTGCCATGGCCAATTCACCACGCCCCCTCCAGAAATGTACCTTGAGCCGATGACCACATCAGCATGTTTTGCGGCAGCAATCATGGCAGGAATCCTTTTTGGGTTGTGGGAGAGATCGGCATCCATGGAAAAAATGAGGTCAGCAGTGCGGAGTCCATACTTCAGACCTGTCTTGTACGCCTCACCCAGGCCATTTCGTATTTTCCTATGAATGACGTATACTGGATATTTTTTTGCCAGTACATCAACAATGCGCCCCGTGCCGTCAGGAGACTCATCATCGACGATAATTATTTTGTATGTAGTGTGTGTGACTGTGTCGTGCATGACCTTCGCAATTTGAGGGATGAGTTTTTGTATGTTCGCTGCCTCATTGTACGTGGGAATGACGAATGCAACGTTCATGCGTGCAGAATGCCTTCAGACTTTATAATTCTTCCGTGTGCAATGCAAGACGGCTTGTCGCAGATTTTGTGATTTTTTCTTAAAAATGCATAAGAATGATGTGATGACAAAAGATGATGCGCTTCATGCGCGAGGTGAAACCATGGGATTAACGAACAAAAAAGAAGAACAGTTCAGACGGATGCCCATCATCCAGAACAGAATCGGCAAGAGCAAAAACGGCAGATACATCATCCAACGGACGATCATCACGAGCATCAAACCCGTGCAGTATTATGAAACAATACTTAAGAACGCCCAAAAGGCAGAAGACGATCTGGATAAGGAGCTCGAAGAATACTTGATGATGGAAGGGGAATCAGTGCTGTCGTAATCATTCTTTTCTGTTTATTTTCTTTTTAGAAAAAAGGTGGACAGCGAAGCGGGATTCCCACACATGAGTGCAGTACAGCCCGCAACGTGTGCCTGCTTGACTTCCGAGTTCGAAATGGGATCGGGTATAACCAGGCAGCTGTGACCGTCCAAAATGAAGGAATCCAAGATGCTTTTTAAACTTTTCTATACATTTATAAATGATTTTTGCCCTGGACGTCGCATGCGCAAAAAATCAGCGTCTCCCTTCGTTACCGTTGGTGTCATCGCTAAAAACGAAGAGGTACACATCGCAGAGACCCTGCACTGCATCCTCGACCAAGACTATCCAAAGTCTTCTTTTGAAATCATCTTCGTCAATGACCGTTCCACAGACAACACCTTTTCTACCGTGGAGCAATTGCAGAAAAAAAGCAAGCGCATACGCATCATCGACACAGCGACGCACGATGCGTTCGGCCCCTGTCATGCAAGAAACTGCGTCATCGACGCAAGCAACAAAAAAGCAGCATACATTACATTCACTGATGCGGACTGCTCAGTCCCCAAGCATTGGCTCTCTTCGCTTGTTTCAGCCATTGGCCAACAGCCAAGAACGGTAGCATGTGTCGGCGGACCAAGACTGCCACACCCCGCAGATTCCAAACAAGCGCAAATCATATCAGACCTTCTCTCGAGCGGAAGTGCACAGGAACGGGCGCCCTTTGCCACAGACAGCATTGCTAACTGCAACGCGCTCTACAGAAAAGACGTGCTTGTTAAGAACAGATATGATGAAACGCTCTTCAACAGCGATGACAACGAGCTTAACTTCAGATTGCGACAGCAAGGTTTGCAATTATTCTTTTTTCCATCCGTGTCCATATTCCATCATGAACAAGCATCGGCATGTGCATTCTTTTCGCACATGCTCTATTATGGTAGGATCATGTCCAAGACCATGCTCAAACACAAACAATCGATACGCTGGTATGCGCCGACCCTGGCAGTGCTCATGCTGTTTTTTTTCATCGCAGCGATAGCCGCACTCTTCAATCCGCTTGTTCGTTTTTTCTTCTTTTTGCTCCTGCTCACCTACGTGCTCATCCTCTTCCTCGTCACAGCAGAAGAAATAATCATGCACAAAGACCCTGAATACGTGCGATGTGTGTTCTTGATTCCGATCATGCACGCAGGGTATGGGTGGGGGGTCCTGACGGGCTTGCTGATGAATCGTCATCTTTTGCGGAAATCTATATAAATCAAGGTCTCATCCTTCTCGTCATGCGTGTCTCCATAGTCGTCATAACGAGGAATGAAGAGAGGAACATCTCCCTGTGTTTAGATGCATTGCTCGCGCAAAAATACACGCAGCCGTTCGAGATAGTGGTGGCTGATGGCCAATCAACAGACGCCACTCCAAAAATTGTCAAATCCTATTCCAAACGACACAAGAACGTGCGATTCTTTACAGATAAGGGGCGTTTTCAGAATTCGAGCAGGAATGTGGGCGTACGCAAGGCAAACTATGAATTCATCGCATTCACCGATGCCGACTGCATACCTCCCAAAGACTGGTTGAACAACTTGGCGCGCAAGTATTGTTCGTACGAAAAGACCGTTCCTCATCTTGCGGGGGTGGGTGGGGCAAACATTCCTCTTGCAGAAAAAGACGACTTCACGACAGCAATAGGCATTGCCTTTAACTCATTTCTGGGAAGCTTGGGCAGCATCCAGGCAAAGCCACTGAAAAAAGACGGACAGGTCTTCAGCCTTTCCTGCACGAATTGCCTGTTTGAGAAAAAAGCGCTGTTTCATGTTGGGCTTTTTCCCACGTATGCAGGAAATATGGGTGATGACTGGATTCTCGGGTTGCTGCTTAAAAAGAAAGGATACGTCCTTATGGGGCTTAAGGACAGTTTTGTCTGGCACAAGTTCAGGCCAACACCGATAAAGTTCTGGAAGAACATGGTCCTCTACGGGAGGGTCCGCATGGGATTTCTCAAGAAGCAGTTCTCTGACAACAATCCACTCTACCTTCTTCCTCTTGCGTTCGGCATCGTTATCGCCTCATCCCTCCTTGCCATCTGGAATCCGCTGTTCTTCATCCCTTTGCTCTACTTTCCAGGCACGCTCATCTATGCAATCATCTTGAGCGCGAAAGCGAAAAAACTGCACTTATCAGGACAGGTCTTCCTCGTCTTTTTGCTTTTGCATTTTGGTTATTGTGTGGGAGAGTACAGAGGCATCGTGAGGTGAATGATATGAAATATCTCGTTACTGGCGGAGCAGGGTTCGTTGGCAGTACTGTCGTTGACAGGCTTGTGCACCAGGGTCATGACGTTATCGTGTACGACAATCTGTCGACAGGAAATCTGCGTTTCTTGGAAAATGCAAAAAAACACATCACCTTTGTCAAGGCGGACCTGCTCGACATGAAGAGTCTGTGCAAGGCGATGGTTGGCGTCGACTTCGTCTTTCACATGGCAGCGAATGCAGACGTGAAAGACAATCTCAAATACCCAACAAAATGCCTTGAGCAGAACACCATAGCAACAAGCAACGTCCTCGAAGCCATGCGCACCTGCAACGTCAAAAGGATAGCATTCGCAAGCACGGGCAGCATCTACGGAGAGCCTGACGTATTCCCTACACCGGAGGACTATCATTTTCCCATCCAAACTTCCATGTACGGAGCGTCAAAGCTTGCGTGCGAAGGCTTACTGCAGGCATATGCCGTCGGTTATGACTTTCAGGTATTCATCTTCAGGTTCGTAAGTCTCATGGGAGAGCGTTACACGCATGGCTGCGTCTTCGACTTCTACCAACGCCTCAGAGAGAATCCAAAGGGACTGCACATGCTTGGCGATGGTCAGCAGAAGAAGAGCTACCTGTACGTGCAGGACTGTATGGACGCCTTGTTTCTCGCCATAACGAAATGCAAGGACAACATTAACATCTTCAATCTTGGCACGCCAGAATACATACAAGTCATGCCCATAGCGAATATCGTGTGCAAAGAGCTCGGCCTTAATGATGTGAAGTTCACGTATTCGGGAGGAGAGCGCGGTTGGGTGGGGGATAGTCCGTTCATTCTTCTTGATGTCAAGAAAATGATGGCGCTTGGCTGGAAGCCAAAGCTGAACATCGAGCAGGCAGTCAAGAAGACCATCAACTGGCTTAAGAACAACCAGTGGGTGTATGATGAAAGAACCTGACAAACCGGTCATCGTTATCGTCGCGGGGGGCCTTGCGACACGTATGCAGCCGTTCACGCAGACCATCCCCAAATGCCTCATCCCGCTCGGGGATAGGCCACTTATCGAGCACCAATTGCTCGAATTCAAGCGGCAAGGCTATACTAACATCATTTTTTGCGTTGCACACCTCGCTGAACAGGTCAAGGCGTATTTTGGCAACGGCGAAAAGATAGGCATGCATATTGATTACAGCGCCGAACCAGAACAGCTCTTAGGCACTGCAGGATCGGTCGGCCTGCTTCGGAAAAAAATCGACGATACGTTTATCGTCTTCTATGGCGACGTGCTTACCCCGCTGCAGCTGGACGACGCCCTTGCACAACACAACCGTCACCATGCCGCCTGCACGGTTGTGGTAAGAGACCTTCCGAAAGGATACAAAAGTTCCAGTCTCATACGCACGGATGCACAATTCATGATAACGTCCTTCATCGAGAAACCGACTCCTGAAGATTTTGCCAACAGCACCAACGCGTACATCAACAACGGCATCTACATCATCGAACCGAGCGTTTTTGAGTACATTCTTGAAGGAAAAAAGGTCGATTTTGCCAAAGATGTCTTCCCCAAACTGCTGGTGAATAAGGAACGCATGCAGGCATTCGTCTGCAATGACTTTCGTGAATTCGGCAGGCTCGAGAAATACCTCCGTTTCAGGGTTGCGTGGAAAGGTAAGGACATCATGCACATGACCAAAAAAAGAAAGGCGATATTCCTTGACAGGGATGGCGTCATCAACAAGAACGCAGAAAACATAACCTCTCCTGAACAATTCGAGCTGCTGCCTGGAGTGGTTGAGGCCATCAAGCGCATCAATGAAAGCGACTATTTCGCCATCATTGTCACAAACCAACCTATCATTGCGAAAGGATTCATGACCTTTTCCGATCTGGACAGGGTTCACAAGAAAATGACTGATGCACTGGCGGCAGAAGGGGCGTATATTGACGCAATCTACGTTTGTCCGCATCATCCTGAAAAAGGATTTTTTGGAGAAATTCCAGAACTCAAGATGGATTGTGACTGCAGAAAACCAAAACCCGGGCTCATCCTACAAGCTAAGAAAGACGACCCCTATCTCGATCTGTCAGAATCCTGGATGATAGGAGACTCGCCTTCAGACATTGCGGCAGGAAAGGCAGCGGGATGCAAAACCATCCTGACATCAGGAGAGGGATTAGGAAGCAAACATGAGCTGAACATCAACGCAGCGCCTGATTGTGCCGTTGCAACGCTGAGTGAAGCTCTTATGAGACTTCTTTGATTTCATCCCATCTACCAATAAACTCATTCTTTTGTCATTATTGGGTTGTTATTTGTTTCTTTTTACTCTATTTATAACACTTTCTAAGAAAGATTTATATATTAGTTATTCAGAGTTATTGAAAAAGTGTTAAGTGGTGGTAGTTTATGATTATCAGCAGAGCGCCATTGCGCATATCGCTAGGTGGTGGAGGCACGGACCTCCCCTTCTTTGCGGACAAATTCGGCGGATCCTTGCTTACGGCGAGCATCAACAAGTATGTCTACATCACCGTAAGTCGTAGAGTGGACACCGACATCAAGCTCAACTACTCTCGGACGGAGATCGTCAATGACCTCGATGACATACAACATCCGCTCATCAGAGAGGCGCTGCGACTTCTTGGCATTAAAGAAAGTATAGAAATACACTCCATTGCAGACCTTCCTGCAGGAAATGGTCTTGGCAGCTCAAGCGCATTCCTTGTCGGTTTGCTCAATGCGCTCTACTTCTATAAAGGAGAAGTCGTCTCAAAGTACAAGCTTGCCGAGGATGCATCACACATAACCATGAACGTCCTCAAGGAACCTATAGGTAAGCAAGACCAGTACGCCTCGGCATTCGGGCACCTTAACCATCTCAAGATAGGAACGAACGGCAGAGTCATTGTAACACCCATTAACATAGAGCACGAAAACATACGCAAGCTCGAAAAAAACCTCATGCTCTTCTTCACGGGATTCACGCACAGCGCCAACGCACTCTTGCAAGAGCAGAAAACGAAGGCGGAAAGCAAGACCAGCCAGGACGATATGTTCTCCTACTATCACGAGATCAAAAAAATAGGGGACCAAAGCAGGAAATGTCTTGAAGTCGCCAACCTGCCCAGATTCGGAGAATGGATGAACGTCCACTGGGAACTCAAGCGCAAGATAACCCAAAGCATGTCTAACTCACAAATAGACACGTGGTACGACCTTGCCATGCGTAACGGCGCATTAGGTGGGAAGATCATCGGCGCTGGAGGCGGCGGATTCCTCATGGTTTATGTCGAGAACAACCACGATCGCATCAAAACCCTCCTCGAAAAAGAAGGGCTCATCTACATGCCATTCCGGTTTGATTTTGACGGCGCACGCATCGTCTACAGAGAAGATCATCTGATGAATATAGCGGAGGGGTATCATGCATGAGGACTATATCGCAACGTATCTTGATGAAATACAGGACATTGCTATCAACATAGACAGAACAGCAATTGCAAAAGCAGTAGATATCCTCTTCGAGGCATGGCAGAAAGGCAACCACGTCTATGTTGCGGGCTGTGGAGGCAGTGCGGGCACGGCAAGCCATTTCGCCGCAGACTTGGCAAAAACGACCATGAGCAAAAACAAGAAACGCATAAAAGCCATTTCTCTTGTCGAGAACCCTTCCCTCATTACCGCATGGATTAATGACGAGGGATGGGACAACGTCTTTGTCGGCCAGATCGAGAACTTCATCAAGCGAGGAGATGTCATCGTCTGCTTCAGCGTCCATGGAGGAAAAGGAAGGGGCAACGCACTGGCCTGGAGCCAGAATTTGACCAAGGCCATGCAGTTCGTCAAAGACAAGGGGGGCAAAGCGATAGGCATTGCAGGCTTTGATGGAGGGGCATTCACGGAACTTGCAGATGCCTGCATCATCGTACCAAAAAATTCAACGCCGTTAGTGGAAGGGTTTCATGGTGATATCCATCACCTCATCATTTTCAGACTGAAAGAACTCATCCAAGACTATGATGAACACATTCATGGCAAGGAAGCACTCGTCGAGCGCCTGAAAGAACTCGTGAACGAGTATGGAGAGGACGGCCAATGGCACGTCTGAATAACGTTGTGTTGAAGAACATCCTTGAGTACACGCTCTTCGATGAAATGAACATAGAACAACGGATTTTTGTCACGTGGGACATGTTCGAGAGAGCTATTAAGCACTTGTACGATGAACTCCACGTGCTGAACAGACCCTTTGATAGCATCTACGCGTTGCCGCGTGGGGGTCTGTGCCTTGGCGTGAAGCTGAGCTACATGACAGGACTGCCGCTTATTACCAATAAAGAACGCATCACGCCGAACACGCTTGTCGTCGATGACTGCACGAACACGGGAAAAACCCTGTCTGCATTTGCAGGAAATGTCACCGCGGTCATGTTCCACAAACCAACAGCACAGTTCAGGCCCACGCTGTTCTTTCAAGAGACGGACAAGCAAATCAATTTTTGCTGGGAATCAAAAGAGGAGAGGAACTAGACACAACGACAAGGGGGGGAAATCATGCCAATATTTTTGGACACAGGAAACATCAGCGAAATCAAGCACTATCTCGAAATGGGCATCATCAGGGGAGTAACCACCAATCCAACAATCCTCGCAAAATCAGGAGTCAGCGGCGGCATGGAGGGTGTGAAACGCGTCTGCATAGAAATAGCCCAGCTCATCTACCCATTGCCACTCTCTGTCGAGCTCACCAGCAACGAAAACATGCAAGACATGATAGAACAAGCCATAGAATTCTCGCACTGGGCGGAGAACATCAACATCAAAGTACCCATCCACGGGCCAAATGGAGAATTGGACAACATGAAGGTCATTTATGATCTTGAAAATGTGCACAACGTCCGCATCAATGTCACGGCAATGATGAGCGCACAGCAATGCTTCCTCGCAGCCCTTGCAGGGGCAACATACGTCAGCATCTTCTGTGGTAGGGTCAATAACATGGGCTACAACTCTATCGAAGAAGTGAAGAAACTGCGAAAACTGCTCGACATGTTCAACCTGAAAGCAAAGATCATCTGCGCAAGCACGAGAGAAGTGCTTAACGTCATCGAATGGCTCGATGCAGGCGGACACATCGTCACCGTAGTCCCTAACCTGCTGAACGGCATGCTCATACATCCGTATACGAAAGAGACGGTGCAGATGTTCCTGAATGATGCCGCAAAGTTCAAATAAGCGCCTGTTGCAGGCGTTTTCAGTGGAGCAGCATTCAGCACTAAATTTATAAATTGTCCTCTTTCTCCCTCTCATATGTGCGTGTGGGGTGTGTGATGAACGTATGCGTCTTTGGATTATGGCATCTGGGCTGCGTCACTGCAGCCTGTCTAGCAGATTCCGGTTGTACTGTTATTGGTCTTGACTTTGACGAAAAAACGATAACCAATCTTAAAAATGGAAAACCTCCACTGTTCGAGCCCGGTCTTGAAGAGCTCATCAAAAAGAACCTGAACAGCACGCTCTCCTTTACCACCGATGCAAAATCAGCGCTTGCTGGAGTCGACGTGTTCTGGGTTGCCTTCGATACACCAGTTGACGACCATGACGTGGCAGATCTCGCTTTTGTCAAGGACAACATACGAAAAGTACTGCCGTATGTTCCTCAAGGGGCAAAAGTCATTATTTCCTCCCAAGCGCCCGTCGGATTTACAAAAGAGATAGAAGACCTTTTCGTGCAAGCGGGAAAAAGCGTGCATGTTGCCTGTTCTCCAGAAAATTTGAGATTGGGCCAGGCAATACAGGTGTTCCGCGAACCAGACCGAATCATTATAGGCGTGCGCAATCTCTCGGACGTGGAAGAATTCAGGCCACTCTTCTCCAAAATAACAGACAGGCTAGAATGGATGAAGACAGAGTCGGCAGAAATGACCAAGCACGCCATCAATTCCTTCCTTGCCACCTCCGTCGTTTTTGCGAACGAGCTTGCAACGATATGTGAAGCAGTGGGTGCAGACGCTAAGGAAGTGGCACGAGGGCTCAAGACGGAAGCGCGCATAGGACCCAAAGCATACCTCGGTCCCGGGCTTTCCTTCGCAGGAGGAACTCTTGCCAGAGACATCAACTTCCTTATCGATCTTAGCCACGAAAACCACAAAAAAGCTATGCTCATCGAAGCGGTCAAGGCAAGCAATGACTACCACAAAGGCTGGCTGAAACGGAAATGCATAGAACTGTTCGGCAAATTGCAGAACGTACGTTTCGCCGTACTCGGCCTCACTTACAAACCAAACACAAACACCTTACGAAGATCTTCTTCAGTGGAGTTGTGCGAATGGATACGCTCGCAAGGAGGCATTGTCTACGCCTACGACCCGTACATAACCGCGCTGTCCGCATCCCTTTCTGATACGATACAGCTCCAAACCACTGTGCAGGACGCACTTAGCTCAGCCGAATGCATCATTATTTCAACAGAACATCAGGCGTTCAAGAAACTGTGGGCAGACCATCCCGCATCATTCTCAGGAAAAAAAATCATCGATCCGACGGGATTCATCGAGAAAGAACTTCCTGAAAAAAAAGATTTCACATACGTATGTGTGGGGAGAGCATGAAACTGACCAATTGCAATGCAATAATCACAGGAGCCAACCAAGGATTGGGCTTAGCAATAGCTGAAGCATTCGTCAAGGAAGGGGCATCACTGTCTCTCTGTGCGCGCAATGAGAAGAAACTCACGGCTGCCGTTGCACACCTGCGTGCCCTGGCACAGGACAAGCAAAAAATCATATGTCGCGCCGTAGATGTCGCTGATGAGCATGCAGTACAGCAATTCATCGACTACAGCATACGTGAACTCGGCATTATTCGCATCATGGTAAACAATGCGGGCATTTGCGGACCAAAAGGAAAGCTTGACATCAACAATAGCGAGGAGTGGAAACAGACCATCGTCACCAACCTATTCGGCACGATGTATTTCTGTAAGCACATCCTGCCACACATGCAGGCGAACAAGTATGGAAAAATCATCAACATTGCAGGAGGAGGACCCGGTGCACTCCCCACCATGAGTGCGTACGTCACATCAAAGGCAGGAGTTATCCGACTAACAGAAACCCTCGCAAAAGAATACGCGCCATTCCACATAGACATCAACGCCATAGCGCCCGGTGCACTCAATACACGATTTTTGGAAGAGGTTCTCGAGGCAGGTCCTGAGTTTGTGGATAAAGCATTTTACGAAAAATCAGTACGTCAAAAAAAAGAAGGGGGAGTTCCTTTAGAGAAAGGGGCGGCATTGTGCGTGTATTTGGCGAGCGAAGAAAGCAACGGTGTCTCGGGAAAACTCATCAGCGCAGTCTGGGACAAGTGGGGAGAATTCCAAACGCACATTAATGATCTTCAGAGCACTGACGTATACACCCTGCGACGCATCATGCCAAAAGAAAGAGGATTGCACTGGAGGTGAATGCGTGCCAACAGTACTTCTGACGGGTGCGACGGGCGGCATAGGTACGAAGATAGCTCACATTCTGGCAAAACACAACTTTGCACTCATCCTGCTTTCCATAGAGAAGGAACAACTAGAAATCCTTTCTTCGACGCTCAAAAAGACATACGGGGCGGCAGTGCACACGCTGCACTGCAATATTGCTGACTCGGCTGACCTCTCGCGTACACTGTCCGGAATCACGGCACTAGATGTGCTTATTAATTGTGCAGGCGTCACTGGCCCTGTTGGTCCATTTCTCGAAAACGACCTGGATGCTTGGAAAGCGACATTTGCCGTCAATCTCTTCGGCACAGCGCAGGCATGTCAACTGCTCATTCCCCTCCTGCGAAAGGCACGCAAAGGAAAGATCATCAATTTTGCAGGAGGAGGTAGTGCCTATCCAAGAAGATACCACACAGCATATGCCTGTTCCAAGACGGCAGTGGTCCGCTTCACTGAAACGCTGGCAGAAGAGCATCCTGAACTCACGATCAATGTCATCGCCCCTGGAAAGCACAAGACAAAGATGTGGGACGAGCAACTGCACGATGAAGAACCAAAGACGTGGGCTGATCCTGTCCGCCTTGAACGATTCATTATCTTCCTCTGCACAGAACAATCGGACAACATTACGGGCAGATTCCTCCATTTGTATGATGATTGGGACAAGCGCAGCAGTGCAGCATATGACAAAGATCTGTTCACGTTACGAAGAATAGACGCAGCGCTCATCAAGAGCCTAGAGGTGCACAAATGAAAAAATACAAGGTAGGCATTGTCGGTTGCGGATTCATCGGCACCAAACGAGCAAAAACCCTGCACGACCACACACTCTTGATTGTCGCAGACACCAACATAGAACGTGCACGAACGCTCAGCCAAGCACATGCCTGCCGTTTCACTACCGAGTATACAGAGGTCACGAGATCGGACGTTGACATCGTCATCGTTTCCACATCAAACGACATGCTCATTCCTGTAGCACTTGACGCAGTCAAGCACGGCAAGCACGTCCTCATCGAAAAACCAGGTGCGCGCAATCCGCAAGAGATGAAAACATTGCTCGATGCCGTTCGAGGAAAGAATATCAAGGTAAAGGTCGGCTTTAATCACCGTTATCATCCCGCCATGCTGAAAGCAAAAGAACTCCTCAAAAAAGATTCTGTCGGAGACATAATGTTCATCAGGGCGCGCTACGGTCACGGAGGCAGGATAGGCTATGACACGGAATGGCGAGCTAAAAAAGACATATCTGGAGGAGGAGAGTTGTTGGACCAAGGCTGTCATCTCATCGACCTTGGAAACATGTTTCTTGGAGAATTTGCAGATGCAGTCGGCTTCACCCCCACCTATTTCTGGAACATGGATGTTGAAGACAACGGATTTGCTCTCCTTCGCACCGCTCAAGGACAAATCATGCAACTCCATGCCTGCTGGACCGAATGGAAGAACCTCTTCTCGTTCGAAATCATGTGCAGGAATGCAAAAATCGAAATTAGCGGGTTAGGCAGAAGTTATGGAGTGGAAACACTCACCTTCTATCAGATGAAACCCGAGATGGGACCCCCTGACAAAGAAGTATTTTCTTTCCCTGAAGAGGACAGATCGTGGGATTTAGAGTTTGAGGATTTTGTTATGCACATCCAAGAAAACAAGCCACTCTCTGATTTGCACGATGCCCTGCACTGCATCACACTCATCTATGACATCTATGCGCAGAACAAGCGGTAGGCTCAAACAGGTCACTTCAGAATTCAAAGATGTCTATTGCACGTTTGATGTCAGCAGGAAAATCGATGTCAACATAGTCGGCATCTTTGATGTCATACGCGCGTACGGTTATCCCTTTCCTTATGAGCGTATCAATCACCTCTATTAGTGAAGCAGCAATATTCTTTTTTGCGACAGCATGCAACTCATCGAGCAGTAGTTTAGCCCCTTTCTCCGAAAACCGTGCAATGCCCACAAACTCTCCATTTCCTTCAGGGACTTTCTTTTTAGTCATTCTTCTTAGCACGCCTTTTTCTTCAATGACTTTTTCAGCCTCCTCTCGAGGGCGGTTTTTCTGAATGGCCAAGTAAATATCTCCTTTGTGTTTCATGACCCCTTCAATGATGGCAGGATCAAATACTACATCAGAATACACCATCAAAAACCCATGTTTCAATTCATCCTTGACCACCCACAAGCTCATCGCCAGCCCAGAAATGTCATAAAATGGATTCAATGCTGTTTTGACACGGATGCCTTTGCAAAATGTCTCGACCTTGTCTGCAAGATACCCGCAAACAACGAGTATGTCCTGCATTCCTGCCTTCTTGAGATGTGCTAACTGGTGGGTCAGGATTTCCTTCCCTTTTATTCGCAAGAGGCATTGCGGCGTTTCCTTCGTCAACGGAAGCAACCGTGTTGACTTGCCTGATGCTAAAATAATGACTTTCATGCGCGTTTCCTCTTTTCAGTATTTATAACGTTTTATGTGTTTAGTCCAATGATTCTACCTTGATGACCTTCTTGCGTATGTATGCGCTGAACCTGTCGATCAAGGTGACCATGAGAACCATGATGATAAGGATGACGATGACCTCTCTGTTTCTGAACAGTCGCACGCTCGTCAGCAACTCCATGCCGATGCCGCCAGCACCGACCAATCCGAGGACTGTCGCGGCCCTGAAATTATTCTCAAGATAGTACAATGCGTAGTTGATGAACAACGGCTTTACTTGAGGGAATATGCCTCGTATGATGACCTGGATTCTGTTCGCGCCCGTTGAAACAACTGCCTTTATTACGTCTTGATCCACTGTCTCGATAGCCTCTGAAAAATACCTGCCCAGCGCTCCTGTGACGTGAGCGGCCAATGCCAACACTCCGGGGAAGGGACCAAGGCCGACCATGGAGACGAATATGAGACCCCACACGATCTCATTTATGCCGCGCAGGGTATCGAACAAGCTCCTGATTGAGTGGTAGATGAATTTGTTCGGCATCACGTTTCTTGCTGCAAGAAATGACAAGGGTAATGCGAGGAGCATGCCGATTGTAGACCCAACTATTGCCATCTGCAACGTCTCGACAGCCTTCATCAAGAACCTGCCAAGATTGGTGAAATCAGGAGGGAACATTCTTCCTATAAAATCCATCATGAAAGGGATGCCCTTGATGAATTCTGACGGGCTCACTCCCGTTCCCGAAATGGCCCAGTAATAGATGATGACGACCAGCACACCTATGAGTATGCCCTTGTATTTCCACTTGGGAAGCTTAATTTTGCTCCGTGCTTCGCTGTTTTTCTTTTTTTTCTTCATGGTCAATATCCTGTTTTTCCATACATGAACCAGTCTTTTGTCTTGCCGTAAATGTCGACGATATCTTTCTCGGTCAAATCGCCAGGCTTGCCGTCAAAGACGATTTTTCCTTCCTTCATCGCGATTATTCTCGATGCATATCTTTTTGCAAAGTCAAGGAAGTGCAGGCTGGTGACGAGCGTTATGCCTTTTTCCTCGCAGATATTCTTGAGCAAGTCCATGATCTCTTTCATCAGTTTCGGATCCAGATTAGACACGGGCTCATCGGCGAGTATTGCTTCTGGTTTTTGCGATAGCGCACGGGCGATCGCCACTCGCTGCTTTTGTCCTCCGCTTAAGTTGGTGACGCGCTCATGCTTGTATGCGAGAAGACCAACCCTGTTCAGGCTGTCCTCGACGATGGCATGGTCCTCTTTTGAAAACTTCCCGAATAAGGTGGTGAAGGTGGTATTGTATCTGAGCCTGCCGTTCATCACATTATAATAGACGGTTTCTCTCTCAACGAGATTGAAATTCTGGAAGATCATGCCCATTTTTCCACGCAACCGTTCTGCTTTTTTTTCTTTGGTCTTGATTATTTCTTCCCCGTCGATACGAATGCTGCCCGCAGTAGGATTGATGAGTCTGTTGATGCATTTGAGCAAGGTCGACTTTCCCGATCCTGACGATCCTATGATGACGACGTGCTCTCCCTTCTTGACGTGCAAGTTCACTTTTTGCAGAGCCTCTTCGTTCCTGTTCTTGTACTTGTGTGTCAGATTTCGTATCCGTATCATGTTCATAACCGATGATGCGTCTTTCTTATTTTTCCCCGATGAGGATGAGGCTTTTGATCTTTATCAGGCAATCTCCGTTGGTTATCTTCATTGCATACTCCCTTTTAAAACGTTCCGAACCCGTAACGTGCATCTCGAATATCTTGTCCTGTTTTTCTTGAGGAAGACCACTATTCTCGAGCCAGTTCTTCACACTGAATCCATTCATGATGTGTTCTTTGATGGTGATGTTCTTGAATCCTGCCTGTTCCATCAGGTGTATAAGATCCTCTTCGAGAAACGTCAATCGTTCCTCTTTTAAGCTGAATATGTCCATGTACTCTTGTTTGAGATCTGCAGACGGGGGAACGCCCTCTGATAGTATCAAGAGGCCACCTTTCCGCAATACTCTGAAACATTCGTTCATCGCAACATGTGTATCCTGCAGGATGTGATGGAAAACCATCCTTGCTGTCACTTTATCAAAGATCCCATCATAAAACACGGGATTTCGAATATCGCCTTTTATGAAGTATTTGTTGTCTTTCCAGTTGCTATGGTCGAGCATGTCCTGCGATATGTCCAGACCTATCACCTGCTTTACGTGAGGGGCTACGGCGTGCGCAATGACTCCTGTCCCCGTTCCAACATCTAATACATTATCTTGTCTGTTGAATCTTCCTGCTGATAATACCTCTTCAATATAGGTGGGTTCGCTCACCCATTTGAGCTGGTTGTACTTCTCTGCCCGTACTTTCCAAAATGCTTCCTGGTTCATGAGTGTATACTCCTATCATAAGATGTAAAAAAATAATAAAATAATTCATCTATTTCGCTGCCGCTGCATTCGTGACATCCATGCCCAGCGTCTTCGCTGTTTCCCTGATGATGTCATAGTCGCTGTCCGAAACTTCCAGGTAGTGATCGATATTTCCCCAACCGTTGACTTTCCCTATCGTATTCTGGTCCATATTGATGAGTGCGTTCTTTATCTTGTCCTTTAGATCTTTAGGCAGATCGCCTCGGACCACTATGGGCGACCCAGGTATTGGTGGTGAGGTGAAGATCACCTTGTTCACCGCAGGGTCTATCTCCCCTGTTTCCACCATGCGTGCATACGAATTGTCGCTGTCCGCGCCTGCATCGACTTTTCCATTCGCAATGGAATATTCGACTGCGTTATGCGTTCCCGCATAAAAGCTCGTTTTGAAATCCTTGTCCGGATCGATGCCGTTGTCTATCAGCAATTTTCTCGGGATAAGATTTCCTGATGTCGATGCGGGATCGACAAATGCGAATTTCTTGCCTTTCAGATCCTGCAATGTCTTGATGCCGCTATCAGCACGCACGACGATAATCGAACGATAATCCGATTTGTTGTCCGACCTTCGCACGCCATTCACAATTGCCTCGGCACCTGCCACGTTCTTTGCAATCACATATGAGAACGGGCCGAACCATGCCATATCGATGTGCTTCGATCGCATCGCTTCAATGGCAGCAGTGTAATCAGAGGTCACTTGTATCTCGACAGGAATGCCCAGCTGTTCTGACAGGTATTCCTGTACGGGTTCGTAGCTGCGCAGCATCTCCTCTGCGTCATCTGCAGGAATCAATCCCATTCTTAATACTTTGATGTCATCCGTTTTCACTACAGCACCCACAGTGTTCGTCTTCACCACATTTCCTGTGGTATTCGCCTGGCATCCCGTTAATGCGATGCCAAAACACAAAATTAACAACACAATCAATTCTTTCTTCACGTTTCCACCTCGTGCTTGTTTTTGCATGTTTTTACCTATTTGTCCCGTTTGCTAACATGAAATCTTGGACGGTGTCGAACTCGGCCCAGTTCTCCTTTATGCGTGCACAGTCCAATCGCTCTCCTTGGTCTATCAGTTCCTGGAACATATCGGTGATGTATGATTTTTGCCATTCGCTCGCATGCTGGTGTGGATCGGTCATTTTCAGCAGAGCATGCACCCTGTCGAAATGCCTCAGGAAAATATGTATGCCTTGGGGGGAGAATTTCCACAATCCGATGAATTCACCATGCCTGTTTTCGGGCAATTCTTCAAGGAGGATGTGCTTGCCTATTCGCACGATGTTGTCGTTCTCATCCAGTATGACTTTTTCTGCCTCTTGGAGAGGATGGTTTGTCCTGCCGTCATAATGCTGCAGCCAGTTGATATCGATGGTGGATACGATATCTCCTTCTTTTTCCCATAATGCGTTAAGGACACTGGCATCATACCAGATGTCCGAATAGGAGACGATGACGTGTTCACGTTTCTCGTTTGCCTCTTCTAATTTAGGGCGTGCGAACAGCAGTGAGTGCAGTATGTTGTTGTTCCAAAAATCGGTGTTCTCGAAATAGGTGATGCTCGGGAAATTGATTTTCTCTTTTTTGTACCCTCTGATGACTGAGATGTCTCGTATTCCCTTTTCGCGCAAAAGCTCCAGGGTATTCTGCAGTATGGGCTTGCCGTTGATGTGCAGCATGCATTTGGGCAGGTCATCGGTCAGCGGTCGTAGCCGCTTGCACGGTCCTGCTGCGATGATGATGGCTTTCATTGTATGTATCCCTCCTTGATTTTTGCCAATATCTTGTGGGTGGACAGTCTTTCATAGAATGGCGGGCGGACTATCTCCCCTTTTATTTTTTTGATAAATGCGGCGCCAGGTATCTGTTTCCAATCCGAACCGTGAATCAGGATAAGTTTAGCGTGTTTGAACTGCTCATGTATGCTCTTGAGATTTTCTGTCGGATCCTTGTCTTTTTGTGTCATGACCATATCGACACAGCGCAATGAGGAGATAATGGCGCTTCGTTCCTTGAAACTTGCGATGGGCTTTGCTTTGTATGCGCTGATGGCTTTGTCCGTGAGAACGCCACAGATGTGGAAATCTCCTAGCTCATTTGCTTTCTCGAGCAGTTGCAAATGGCCGTAGTGGAACAGGTCACCGGTGACATAACTATATACGATGCGCTTGATTTTCTCTTTCTCCACGTTGACGATATCCCCTGCTTTGATGCCGGAATCCTTGGGGATGGTGACGCAGAGCTGTCTGTTGGATTTGTTCTCCCACACAATCTTTTTCATTAAAATACCACCACTAGTGGCACTAGTAAAAGAACTCATTTATATAGTTTTGGGTGCTCATGGACAATCATTATAAATACCCCTTCTTTTTTTGCAGGCAGTATGGCATCGTATATGCGACGGGCGATAACCTCGACAAGCATCATCTATGGGTTTGCCATAGTTGGTGCACTCTTTGCCTATCTACTACGTATACTGTTTGCTCGAAATCTAACCGTCACTGAGTACGGCCTCTTTTATGCCGTGTACGCTGCTGTCTCTCTTGTCATATCATTTTCCTCGATAGGGTTAGGCACTGCTATAACAAGATACATTCCTGAATTCAAGATAAAGAAGAGGTTTGATGACATAAAGTCAAGTCTGGTTTTAACGCTCGTGGTACAGCTCATTTTTTCCGCAATCGTTCTTGTGCTGTTCTTTTTGTTCGCAGATTATTTGGCAATGCATTACTTCAAAGACCAGACAGCATCCTTGATATTGAAACTCGTTGTTGTGGGTCTTACCATAAAGTGCGTTGTTGATACGTTACGTTGGGGGTTCATAGGCTTCCAACGATTTTTGGAATATTCTGCCATTTTCCATTTGTCATTGCTTAGCGTTTTCCTGATGTCAGTTGTGATGTTCAAATGCAATCTTGGCTATCTCGTTCCCGCATTGGCATATTTGATCTATCCCATACTGTTTATAGCAATATTTTTGCCGATTTTCTTAAAAAAAACATTTCCTGCTTTTTTTTCAAAAAAAATAAAATTTGATAAATTATTAATCATCAAGCTTATGAAATTCGGGCTTCCTCAATTAATTGTTGAGTCAAGCATTCTTGTGCTTACTATGATTGACACCGTCATTTTGACAGTAATGGTCGGAGTTGTTGGTGTGGGAATATATAATGTTGCATTGCCGACCGCAAGGCTCATCCTTTTTTTTGGTGAGGGTCTGGGAGTCTTCTTGCTGCCGTTTGTCTCTGAATTGTGGGTAAGAAACCACAAGACACAGCTCAACGAGGGCATAAAACTAATTTACAAATATTTATTTATGCTCATTGTGCCATTAAGTCTGATGATTTTCGCTTTTGCTGACGTTATAGTCACCTTACTCTTCGGTCCAGAATATTATCTTGCAGTCAATCCTCTGAGGGTGTTGGTGGTAGGACTGGTTTTCTACTCCTTCTTTAATGTAAACTCTTCAGTCTTTTCAGGTATAAACAAACCAGAAATCAATGCACGACTTATGTTAATAGGTGTTCTGTTCAATGTGGTTGCCAATATACTTTTGATAAAATACTTTACGGTGACCGGTGCGGCAATCGCATGTGCATTGACCTTTGCCGTCATGTTAGTCTTAAGCATGTTTTATCTTAAGAAGTTCCTGACTCTTGCATTGCCGATTGTTTATTGGCTAAAGATAGCAGTGATATCTGTGGTAGTTACGCTCCTCGCATTTGTTCTTAAACACCAGTTCAGCCTCAACCCTTACTTAGAATCGGTCCTTATAGGTGTACTGTGCGGAAGTGTGTACCTTGTGCTAATTCTTATAACGAAATTGTTGGACGTTGGAGAAATAAAATCCATCATTAACCAAGCAAGAGAAAAATAACGAGCACTCCTTTCACTTTTATCGTGCGGCCGAGAATACTTGCGGGTTGAGTAGCAGCGAAACCCGCAGTTGAACTCATCTCTGCTGGTCCAGATATCTCTATTCTTCAGGAAATTCTTCCTTTCTGAATATCTTATAGAATACAAGCGATCCTGCAAAATGCTGTATCATGCTTGCACCTATCAATACCACAAAAAAGAGTTTCACATATAGCGGGCTGAAATTCACCAATATGAAGAGCACGCTAAAGAATATATCAAATAACGTGTTTATATTATTGAAAATAATCATGATCGGCTTGAACATCATGTTCATTGGCTTTATGACATTCTTCACTTTTATTTTCTCTTTGTCATTCTTGCTGTAGATGAGTCGCAGATTTCCGGTTGTTGCTACGAGCGAATCTGCCAAGAGGTATAGTGCAAAGAAATAGAATATGGTCACATCATGGTATGTCGTAAATACTCGTAGGACCACTGCAAAATGGAGGAAAAAATATCTGTATGTGTCGAGAATCCCATCCAGAAAATGCCCAAAAACGGAACTCATCTTCTTTAACCGTGCAATGCTTCCATCACAAAAATCGAATATGATACTAAATTGATAGATGAAAAATGCAAGGATATCGTATCCCAATCCGAGATTGAGATAAAACAGGAGCACAGAAATGAATGAGATGATAGCGCCCGTGATGGTGATCGCGTTAGGAGTTATTTTCGTATTCATGAAGAATTTGATAAATGGCAAAGCAAGTGTTCTATATGCTATCCAGACATAGTTTTTTTCCTCATCTTTCTTGTACACTTTTTTCTTATCGATGCTTGCCATGGCAGTTTCTCTTTGATTTTTTTGCATACACGGTCATTTGCAGGTTTGTATGCATTCCTGTTGCTTTGTAGATCACCCAAGACACCTTGTCCCATGCGACCATCACAGCATGCTTTAACTTGTTCTCAGAACCGCATTCGAGCAGAGGCTCATTCTTTATGATTTCGAAACCACATTTTTCTAGCAACATTTTTATTGTTGTTGGCGTGAAATGGAACAAGTGCATCTGTTCAGACAAAGGAAGCTTCGTTGAGTTCATCAGCGTATAGTGCAGGTTGGGTATTTTGAAGATGAGCACACCCTCATCTTTCAGTAACCTGTGGCATTCAAGCAAGTATTTCTTGGGATTGGTCAGATGCTCAAGTACAGCCATCATGACTATGACATCAAACTTCTTCTCTTTGAAATGCATCTTGAGCACATCACCATACTTAATGGTGAAGCCTCTCTGGATATAGGCGTCTACGAATGTCTTGGACAGTTCCGTTCCCATCACGTTCCAATTCTTTTTTTGCAGATAGTGGAATTGATCGGTTAGTCCGCTCCCAATATCCAGCATCTGAGGTTTTTTGGTTTTCGTCTTTCCGATGAGGTAGTCCGCCACTTTTCTGTGGCCATCGGTTATCAATTGTATGTATGAGGGTATGAAATCCCATCTTTCTTCTCGATACTCTCCTTTGTTGTAAAAATCCTTAAGATAACTGAGTGTCGGTTGGGGATTCACGTAGACTAGTTTGCACGTTTTGCATTGCACCATAGCAAGCCCGGAATTCTTCCTGTACAGCGTGTAGTCTTGAGAGCCGCAAATTTCACATTTTATCTTTTTCAGTTTAAGTTTTTTCATTAATATCAGTTTTTATACGATATCTTTTTTTTTCTGACAGATGAGTATTGTTGCACTTCTGAATGGTTTACTGAATAAGGGAATACTCATGAGTTTTATTGCTTTATCCTGCCAATGCAGCATTCCGAAAAAAGGTATATTTCCCTGATAATGTGTTTTTATTACTTTAAAACCATAATCTTCACACATCTTTCTCATGCCAACAGGAGAATGCGGCATGAAATGATCATAATCATCCCAATATCGAAAACTAGGGAGACCACAGGTGAGGATGAGTATTCCGTTTTTTTTAGTCACTCTGTTTAATTCTTTCATGAATGTTCTATAATCTCTCACGTGTTCCAATACTGCTCTACAGAATATTCCATCAAAATAGGCATTCTTGAATGGAATTCTTTTTTCTGCGTTCCCATAACGAACTGTTTCATATTTTGAAGCCCCCTTCAATAGGTCTCTTTCTACATCGATACCATAAACAGTATATCCCTCTGGTTTATATTTTCCAAAAATACCCGTACAACAACCTATATCGAGTATCTTCCCTTTATTAAGTTTGGAATAAAACCACGCTGCTAAATTTTCTGGCATCACCATCTCACTAAGTTGCGAAGTCACACATTTCACCCGTTATTTATCGATGGTTCTTTCTATTTTTTGTTTTCTCTGGCATAATGATTTTGTAATACCATTTTATTAATTTTTGTATTGCCACGAATGTATTTCTTCTCATAATATTTTACATATATCAAAAACTCATAGATGAACGAGTTGTATAGGCAAAAGATCAGTCCGGGGATTCCGCTTCTGAAGAAACCTTTGTACACATACCATGCGAAAAATAGAACTACAGGTCTCACTATCATGTTAACTAGGAGTGACAATTTTCCCATGTCCTCGTTTTTGAATCGGTTGAGCACTTCTTTTTCAGTTTCATGTTCTATCTTCCTCAAATCATCAAATATGGAATCCGTATCCGTTGCCATGTGTTCTGCATGACCGTTCAGGCATCTTCCTTTTCTTCCTTTCACGATTATCTGCTCATGAGTGGGATTTTCATATCGTGCAACGCCTTGTCTGTACAACCGTATGAGTTTGAGCGTGGTCAGATGCCTTCTGAGGTAATAATCCTTTCTCTTTATGGTAAAATAATCCCCATCCGCATCATGTGCGACGATATCTTGTATGTCTTGCTCGAGTTCTTCGGTCAGATATTCATCTGCATCGATCTCAAAGATCCACGGGTACTTACACTGTGCAATGCCAAAATTCCTCTCTTTATCGAAGCCCTCGAATTTTCTCTGAAAAATCTTTGCCTTATACCTTTTACATATCTCGAGTGTTTTGTCCGTGCTGAAACCATCGACGATGATGATCTCGTCAGCCCAGCGTACGCTCTCCAGTGTCTTTCGTACTGTCTCCTCACAATTTTTTGTCAGTATGAATACAGAAATTCCCTTTTTGAGCATCGTTCTCTAGCCGCCCCTCACGATTTCGAGTATCTTCTTTCCCGTCGTACCATCGCCGAACGGATTAGTCCAT
>JAZDHK010000006.1:0-16092 GCA_043806035.1 archaeon | reverse complement strand
TCGTGTTGTACTTTTTGTTCGCAAAGTATTATGTCGTTTACAACACCTGATGAAGTGCATGAGCATAGACGATGATTGCAGGAACTGCATGCACGGTGGCATCGGTGTTTGGGGTATGGATTCTGTGGACGTTATTGCTGTTCCTCCTCGAGATGATCGTGGAGGGATTGGTTGCCATGACTATTTTGATGATGACGACCCTCTCATCTTGCCACGAGGAAAGAAGGAATGTCCTTACGGCGCATCACGCTGTCCTTATTATCAAGAATGAACGTAATTGAGGTGTAAGCATGGGTGGATGTTATGACTCGGATAGGTACACGTATACATCGCGGCAGAGCAGCAAAAGCACTGACTTGAAGAAGGCATTCAGGGAATTCCTGAAGAGCCAGGACAAAAGCGTGCTCATCACTGCCTATCAGGGGCTTGTCGCTGACGGCAATGAGCAGGGATTCATAAAAAAACTGCACGACTACCAAAATCTCAAGACCGCCCCGAAAGAGTGCGACGAGTATGAGCTCGAGGCAAAATTCGCCATCCAGCTTACCGGGCAGGGCAAAGAGCCGACGATAGAACAGATTCTCGACGGCCTCGACTTGCAGCCGACAAAAGGATGCACGTTTCTCAAGGATCCCGTGAATGCCATCTCGACAGGGACGAACACGTTCTACGGCACGACAGAGGGTGAAGAAAGACTGGTTATCATCTGCAAAGGAGGGAATTATTATAAGAAGGAGAAGGGTCACGTCGAGCCTTTTTCGTATGGTTTGCCGCTCGAGCAGTTCATCCTCAAACGGTACGAGACCAGGATTCCCACGACGCCCGACGAAATTGCTCAAGCCATCCTTCGTCTCAACCAGGATGGCAAACTCACTCGTGCAGGGACGATCGAGAAGACGAAGGGTGATTTCTTCCTGCTCAACCTCAACACAGGCAGGGAATATGGATGCACGGTGAGTGACGCAAAATTGCTTGATGGTAGAGAGGGGAGACAGGTGCAGCTCGAGATGGAATATGCAGGCTTCATCCCTGGCTTTTCTGGATTGCAGAAAGGAGATGAGCGGCAGATTGTCGAGGAGATGATTCACTTGTACAGCACGTTGCTCATGAGCTACGGTCTTAATTCCGTTCCTCTTAACGCAGGCTACAGTATGAAGTTACTGCCCACGCAGGAACGCAAGTACGACTTCGTTTCTGGAAACGAGATTGCACTATCAACGAGCGTGCAAGAGCTGACGGGGGTGCATGATGTGCTCCTGCTCGAGACACCGCCGGTGAAAGCCAGAAGGAGACGGGTGAGAGCGTGATGGTGTGCTTCTCCGGCCCACACGGGGCGGGGAAGAGCACATTCATGCATGCGTTGCTGCAGCAGCATCCTGAACGATTTGTGCTCTACCCAGACAGACTTTCATTTGCCAGATCCAACGAACCATTTCTGAGGAACAGGGCAAAGCTCGTCAAGTACTTCCACGAATGGATAGACCAGCAGGAATTCCTCAAAGAATACCCGGATAAGACCGTATTTGTAGATAGGTGCGTGTATGATGGTATGGTGTACACGAAAGCGTATGCGGACATAGGATGGATAGTTCCTGAAGAGTATCTTTTGCTTGAGCAATTCCGCAAGCAATTATTTTGTGCAGAACCACACTATAACGCCATGCCATCGCATCTTGTCGTGCTCGTCCCACCTCTTGATGCCATTGTAACGAGGCTTGAGCGCAGATGGACAACAAAAGGGAAGAAATGGCGCGAGGAAGACAAGACGTATCTTGCCGCGGCGCACGACGGATTCTCGCACATGGAACGCATCTTCACCGGCACATCCCTGCTCAAATTGGACAAAGACCTCTCTCTTGAGGAAGAAATGCAGCAGTTCATGACCTGGATGGAGCAGGTGCAGGACAAGGGGCAGCAATCGAAAGCAGTACCTGAAACATGCATCCCTGAATTAGCATATAGTTGTATTCCATTAGCAGTAAACTATAAATAATAGTGCATTAATTACAACAATAAGGTGATGGTGTGGTTTTGGACATCAAGCGGGCAAAAGACATCCAGGATTTCGTCTACGCACAGCCACGCACCATACAGGAAGTAGCCCATTTTCTCGGCAAGAACTGGCGCACCGCAGAATCCTACGTTGAAGACATCATTGCTCAGTATGGAACGCTGGCCATGAAGACGTTCAGGCCAGGCACGAAAGGGGCTCTGAAGATTGTGTACTGGGCGCACATTGAAAAGATTCATGCCAGCACGGTGCAGGAAGAACTGCTCACCCAGATAAAGACGGGAAGGACAAAACAGGAATTTGAACCTTTTGACCTCTATCAGCACGTGCAAGGCAAAAAGTCCGTCCGCAGCGTCGGCGAAAAATACAAGGTTCTTCTGAACAAGCACATTCTCGAAACGAAAAAAAGCCTGCTGAACTTCAGCGGCAACCTCTCCTGGACATCTGGGAAGAAAACATGCTTGTCTGCTCTTGAGGATGCAGCAAAAAGGGGAGTGTCCATAAAGATACTCACCCGTGTGGACATTGCGACGATGAAGAACATACAAGAGCTGCTCAAAATAAACAAAAAACTTGGATATGAGGCCATCGAGATACGGCATCGCTTCCAGCCATTGCGTTGCTTTATCCTTGATGGAACTGTTGCCCTGCTGAAGGACGAGAAGGACAGGACGCGATACAAAGGAGAAGAGCTGACTGAAGACATGACGCTGCTCTATGCCGTAGAAGATCCGCTATGGGTGGGTTGGCTAGAAAAAGTTTTTTGGCATTTTTTCTCTCAAGCAACCCCGCTCAAGGAACGGATTGCAGAGCTCGAGAAAGTCCAGGAAGCAATCGTTGCATCATCTTGACAGGCCATAGACTGCCAGACGAAGACCATAGTACACTACTCTATGGACGATGTTCGCGTACACTAGTGCCGTCGCCGTGTTGGCTGCTGCAGATTCTTTCGGGTTCTTTTTCAAGTAGTCGTCCAGGGACATGGGTGAGGGCATATTCTTCTTCTTGGAGACGAATCCCTTGCCCAAGTAGGCGCTGATGCTCGTGCTCAGCGTTGGAGCAATCGTGTTGGCAATCTCTGCAGAAGCAACGTCGATAGGTGTGTTGCCGTGTATGCAGGTATCTACCATGCCAACCATGAATCCCGTCAGGCACCCATTCATGATGCCTGCTGCTATCGCTGCTGATTTGCTCATGTAAGATATGCAAACCTGCAATAATTTATATCCTTTTCTGAGGTAGTCATTGAACACCTTGTTTCTCTTTCAGTTTTTTCGGCAAATAGGGGCAAAGTGATCTTGGTGCATGTACTATTCTTGCCAGGTCTTGTCTGTTGTCGTTCTGGAACGTGATGACGGGAATGCCGTGCCCCTTCAGCAATTCCTCTGCTCTGGAAAAGAATTGCTTGTACTGCTCAACGTGCTCTCTGAAGACGATATCTCCATGCAAGGGTGTTCTCCTGCCAAGCCTTGCCTCCCGTTCGGCATCGCTGCAACGCAATGAGATGACCTCTACTTTCGGAGAATACACGTTCAGTGCGCTCTCAAAGACGAAGTCAAGCATGTGCTGGTAGTCATCAAAAGGAACTGGTCTGTCGTGCAGGAGATAACCGTAATAGCCTGCTGAGTAGATGGAGAGCAGCCCTTTTTCCATGATGCCCTCGTTTGAGATGAGACGCTCGAACAAGGTTGAGTAGAACGGCAATGCCAGCGTATCATTCGGTTGGGCAATCCCGCATAGTGCGCCCAGGACTTCAAAGAAATGGTTTGTTGTGTATGTCTGTTTTGTGTATTTTGCTATAATCGGATAGCCTTCTTGGCGCAGCAACTCGACGATTGTCGACTTTCCCGTGCCTTTCATGCCGTCGATCATAACGATACGTCTATCTGAATGCTGCCCGTTCATCACAATACTGCACCTCCGTGTTGTTGTCCTTGAACGTGTTCTGTGCCATAAGATACTGCCCTTTCGGGAAGCAGTGCTGTGGCATGAGCTTGGCAAAATACTCACGTATTGCTGCTCTGCTCCTCTCCTTCTCAATGCCAAAATCGCGTTGGAGATACTCAGTAAATGGCTCGAAGACGTATTTGCCGACGTAATTGTCGTAAACAAGACTGTAGCTGATCTCTTTTGCGCATTCCTCTCCCATGATGTGCTTGGTGAACGGCAATGCCAATCCTTTCTCCTTCCTGATGTCATTGTCGACGTACATGCTCTGGAAATCCCTGTGCACGAGTCGGGTGATGTTCCATTGCTTGTCAAATTCGATGAGGACGTTCTGGCCGTGCGGCTCGAGCAGCAGACCATAGTTTCGGATGGCATGCGCAAGATTTGTGAAGAGTGGCTTGACGATGCTCGTCAGGAAATAGTCGAGCGGTTCTGCATCGTGTTTTTCCACGAGCTGCCTAAAAAATGGAATGTGTGTTTCATCCTTGAGATCGGGAGCGTAAAGACTAAAGAGCGGGAGCACCTGCCTTTTCTCTATTATAGGTCTGGGAGTCATGTCGCGAACGATCATGCCCCTATCGTTGTAGCAGACGCCGATGCATTCAGGAAGGAATGCGAACGAAGCAGGCATGCGTGCTTTTTCTAACTCACGAGATATGGCGATGCTGTGCCGGACGCTGCTCTCGGTGAGCCTGCGGATGAATCGGGAGAGTCGCTTGTTCAGATGCAGCTTCACCGCATACTGCGCACCGTCAGGGATGACTGTTCTCGTTGATGCTGTAGGACGGGCGATGGTCGTGTACGATAGAGGCAAATTGAACGTGCTTGCTTCTTCAGGATGCACAAAAAACAGGACTTTGTCATGCACGAACGTGCGCAGCAGTTCTTCACGGGGTTGTGCTGTAGAGAGCTGTACGTCGTTAGGGGGGAGTAGTGCGTGAGGCAGCAGGAAGTGCTCAAGGCCGTTGATGGCGCAGTAGTCCGGATTGACGTCGTTGCTGACTTTCTTGAAGAGATTGATGTACCGTTCGCAATGCACGTATGTTTTGTCGGTGAGTTCCTCAAGAAGCATATACCTTCACCTTCTCGAGCATGCACTCGATGTTCTTTCGCTTCTGCTCATCATATTGTTCCTGCGCTTCCTTCGTGCGATAGGTGTGCTGGCTGAGGAAAGCAAGCGCTCTCTCTTGCCATTCCTTTCCATCTTTGCCACACCATTCCTTCCTGAGCAGTTCGTTCTTCTCGAAAAAGTCTGTTCTGCCGAGATTGGCAAGATCAGCGTCGACGAGATACGCGCTATACTCGTTCTTGAGAGGAGATCCTAGTTTCGTCGAGAGGATGTGCTCGCTGATGCGCTGTATCTCCTGTGGGACATAACCGAGGTGAGGCAGGTAGCGTTCAGCGAATCCTACAGCATGCTCTTCATTCTGCGCATAGCCTACTTTGTACTCGATATCGTGCAGCAATGCTGCAGTTCCTAAGAGGTAGCGTTCGTTCCAAGGCAGGTTCTTGCTGAGCGAGAGCACTTCTGTGCACACGTCGAATGCGTGTTCTGCGTTGTGGTAGGGCAGGTCAGAGGAGAGTTGTCGTGTCGTCCTGCTGAGCTGCTCGAAGGTATGTATCCAATCGTGTTCTGGTGCGTTCATGTTTCCACCGATCAAGAAAAGCAATCAAAATATGTGAATATTTCTCTAAAAAAATCCACTATTTACGAAAAATTTAAATATAAGTAGCGTAATAAACGTAAAAAATGAGGTATATTCAGCAGCATGAGACTTCCGATAAAATACGTCTGGACGAGAAGGATGGGAAGATTCTCAGAGGTCTTGCGCGTAATGCGCGAGCAACCTACACCATGCTCGGCAGGCAGTGCAGAGTTTCCAGAGATGCTGTGCGCTACCGGATTACGAAGCTTGCCGAAGAAGGCATCATCCAAGGATTCAGGGCAGTCATCAACATGCACGCGCTTGGCTACGAATCATTCCACTGTTTCCTCCAATTTCGCAGTATCACGAAAGAGCAAGAACTGCAATTCCGCAACATGCTCAAGCAGATGGACGGCATCGCTGCCGTTATCAAGTACACGGGAAAATACGACTATGAACTCGCACTCCATGCGAGGACGAATCAAGAATGCAGCGTCATGATGGCAGGGATCCTGCGTGCTGGGGGATCCTTTTTTTCTTCTGACGTGCACATTCTCACCGGGCAGGCTGTGCATCGTGTTTTCCCACGAAGTTTCGGAAGCGTCGAACCAGATCGTGCCCATGAAGGACAGGTTGCTGTCGACGAGAAGGACATACTCATCCTGAAAAGCATCTCGCGGAATGCGCGCGAGCCGTTCTACCAATTAGGGCCTCAGCTGGGCATGAGCCATGACAGTGTATTGCAGCGGGTACGACGTCTCGAGAAAGAAGGCGTCATCCTCAACTACGTGCCTGTCATCAATTATGCAGCGCTCGGCTACGACGTCCATGCCGTGCTGCTCTCGACGCTCGAGTCAGAGAAAGTGCTCAATCATCTGCGCCTGCAGAAGCACGTGCTCTGGGCGACGACATGCCTGGGCAAGTATGATGTGCTCTGCTATCTGTGCATTGAGAAAACAGAACAGCTGCATGAAACGATACTCGAACTCAGGAATGTTTTCGGGATCACGCAGTTCGAGACCATGCCAGCCTATGAAGAGTACAAGTACGCGTATTTATAGCTTATTTTCGATGCGATGTCTTAGAAAATATTGTTCTCCCAATGTATGGTTCCAATATGTCTGGAAGTTCTGGACATATTTTTTCCACTTTGTATTCTGGTTTTCGTGTTTTTGGTACGAGTTTCACAAGATATAATTCGCTTACTGATTCACCACGGTCAGGTCTGAAGATGATTGCTCCAACGGGAGCTCTTTCCTCGTCTCCATCGATAGTAACGACGCCTTGCAAGAGAATGCCGTCCATGCATAGCTGTACACTTGAGGTGGGCTGCCATATGATATTTGGTCTGCCGTCAGTATACGTTATGTGTTTTTCTCTTGGCACTGCATTTTGGTACGTGTTCAATACCTCGAAAAGTCGATCGCTGTGATCTTTCAATGCATACAGACCACGTACATTGCAATGTCTAAGTCTATTATCATGAAACAGCAATTCTATCATAAATGAGTTGTAACTGAAGAGTAACATATAAAACTTTCGTTAGAATGCTATTTCTGAAGAAGCACACGCATATTCTGTGAAGGAAACATTTATTAAATTCATCGAGTAGAGAACTACTATGGGCTTGCTGAATCATCTCTTCGGGACGAAGAAGAATCTTGCTCAGGAATTGGTGCGAGACGATGCCCGACGCATGGCATTATGGAAAGAACATCTTGCCAATTTTGAGAAAAGGGAGCAATTGTCTTCTGCATTCACGGTAAAACGTATCGACTATGCCGTGCAGCATGCTGAGGAAACAAAGATAATCTTGCAGCAAATGCTCTCCTTGATCTCTCCAGAATTTGTCACGGTTACGGATGAGGAGAAGAATGAGGAAGAGCTGGTCGCTGATCTGAACCGGCTGAAAAGCAAGCGAGAACTCGAAAAATTGACCGCTGCTATCGTTTCAGCGAAGCAGAAGCAGGCACACCTGCTCAAATTGTTCCAGGAACTGTTTCGCGTGCTACAGGCAGAGCTGCACATCATACGGCGGCTGTTACAGAAACAGGACGAAACAAGAACGTTATTGCCGGTGCTCTTCGACCTCGTCTTTCATCGCGAAGCCAGAATCTATATGCCATTCAAGGAACGGTTGTTCTCTGATGAAAGCATGCACATGCATCAGGAGATAGTG
Organism: archaeon; assembly: GCA_043806035.1. Taxonomy (GTDB): domain Archaea; phylum Nanobdellota; class Nanobdellia; order Woesearchaeales; family UBA9642; genus JAZDHK01. The sequence goes on along the minus strand of JAZDHK010000006.1, from coordinate 8,309 downwards.
TGCATAGCGCGGGCGATCCTGCTCGAGGAAGAAGTGCACGAGCTGCAGGAGACAGATAATGAAAAATTTGCACGGAAGCTTGCCCGGCAAATGGCTCCTGACGAGAAGAAGCGTACATATCGAGAACTTGGAGAGAGCATATTTCTTGCGCTCGGGGAGAAGGCGGGCATGCCTTTCATGACGGGAGATGTGTTTGAGGAAGGGATCCAGCTCATGCATGAGCTGATGAGCAATGATGACGAAATGCACACGATTATCAAAGAATTACGGCCGAAATACGATGACAGAAAAATACAGATCATCATTCTTGCTTTTCGTGAAGCGTATACACTGGATCATTTCCAAGATTTGGAGTCAGAATTTACCACCTGACCTGCTCACTTGATCACTGCGGGCAGCGGCTCGTAGATGTATTCCTTGTACGCGATCCACGTCTGGTAGCTCCTGATGATGTTTGTGAACGTCGCTTTCATGTCTTTCACCAGTGCATGATATTCGCGGGGGTGCTGTACCACGATGTAGAGCAGCAAGTCCCACCCGCCGAGCGTCTTGGTGCTCTTGAGGATGTTGAGGTTTTTGTCGAGGAAGCTCTTGAACTTCTGCTCGTTGGCGAGGTCGAACATCTTCATGCCGATGCTGAACGTGTACAGGATGTACTTCATCTTCGAATAATTCACCTGGATGGTGAACTTGGTGATGACCTCCTCCTTGAGCAGGTTCTGAATCCTATACCCGACGGTATCGGGGCTGATGTGCAGCTGCTGTGCCAGCTGATACGTCGAGGCCCTGCAATCCTCGCAGAGCAGCCGCAATAATTTGAGGTCGGTATCGTCGACCTTCACGGGTACGGGCTGCTTCTGTACGATCTTGATGCTCTCCTGCCCGGCGATGAGCGGCGGCACGAAATTGTTGCTGTAGCTCCTGATGATTTCTGCCTTGTCCTTCTCGACGATCGTATCCGGGTATTTCGAGGCGATCTCGGAGAGGATGATGTCGAATTCGATGAGGTTCCTGGCAATCATCTCCACGTGGATGTCCCAACGGTCATTGTATTCGATGATGCTGATGATGTTCGGGTGCTTCTTGAGATGCTCCATGAGCTGTCTGTACTGTTCCTTGTTCACCTCATCGAGCAAGTAAAAGACATGGAAGACGTAGTAGCCGAGCTTCTCATAATTGACCGATGCGAAGAAGCGCTGGATGACACCGTCCTTCTGCAGCCGCTTGATCCGATAGTCGACAGCATCCCTGCTCAGCTGGACTTTCTTTGCGATGGCAGTAAGCGGGGTTCGTGCATTTTCGGCGAGCAAGCTGAGAATCCGCTTGTCCTTGACGTCGATCTTGATGTTCTCTTCCATGCTTTCATAGTCGATACGGCCTGCCATGATATCTCCTCGCACCGGCAACACCCTTGTCTTGCTCTGGTGCTGCCTATAACCAAGGACAGTGTCCGCCTTCTATTTATACCTTTCGGCAAAAACGCACTTTTCCAACAATATATTATTAGAGATGATTATCGTTACAATTAAATAGTAAAACGAATTCCCCCTAGCAAGGGTGGGAGGAGAGACTATGACTGATGAAAAGAATATGCCCGCTGAGAAGGGTGAAATACGTCAAGGACTTCAGAGCATTGTTGAAGGATTTGTCAATGTAGCACGAGGCGTTAGGCGCAAAGTGAAGAAGACTGCCAATGACATCGAGCACCAGCTCGAGACGAGAGAGGGTGTTATTGGCGACATCGCAGATGTTGTCGATAACGGTGTAAAAACAGTACGGGATATACATGCAAGCGTCCAAGAGAAAGGTGGCTACCTGCAGACAGGAAGAGGCTATCTTAATGATGCACTTGCTGCAATCAGGGAGAGCTACCAATCTGCTATCGACTCATTGACGACAAATGGCAGGTATGATGCTGACAAAGTGAAGCAGGTTTTGCAGGACAAGGGGGAAGCTGCGAAGAAGTACGGCCAGGAAGGTGTCAGCCTGCTCTCGCGGCTTGGCACCATGACAAAGAACGTCGCAGAGACTAAGTTCAGGAAGTACTGGCCGACTGCTGAAGAGCTCGAGACGAAGTATGCGGGCATCGGCGACGGCAAGAGGGTCCTCTTTAAGCCTCATCTCGAGACGGTCTTGAAGTTCTACAAGTATGCAGAGGAACGTCTGCCAACAAGCGCAAGTGCGCGTTCTGATGTGCTTGCAGATCTCAAAAAGTCTGCTGCGCAGAATGGCATGGAGCTTGACCAGCAGTACAATTTCAAGAACGACGTCGACGGAAGCAAGCGAAAGCTCGTCGAGACGTACCTGCTCGGTTTCAGGGCCTGATTTTTTTCTTTTTTTCTTACGTTTTTTTTGCAATTGTTCTCTGTACTGTTTAGGCAAAGGGGCAGTTTCTGACGGATACACTGATAAGCAAGCACGACTTTACTCCATAAAGAAACAGTAGAAAGTTACTACCAACTAATGGTTAAAAACAATGGAAAAAAGCAAAGATTTAAAAAGGAAAGCACATTCCTCACTGCTTAGTAATAATATTGGTGAGTTACGAGGAACATAAACAAAAAGGATGAAAGGAGAGGGATCAAGAATGGTAGAAACAAAACAAGTATATGGCGATGAAGACCTGAAAACGTTACAAGACCTTCGTGGCCTAAAGACGAAACTCAGTTCCAGCGACATGATGGAAAGCATGAGGGGACTGGAGCAAGCATTGGCAGGCGGCACCGTCGATTTGAGGCAGCAGAAAGAAACGCAGCTAGCAAAGCTTAACACCATGAAGGAAGGCTTCCAGGCATTCCAGGCATTCCAGGACAATATCGGAACGCTCACGTCAGGACTGGCAGAGAAACTCAACCAGTACACTGAATTCATGGGCAAAGTCGGCCAATACGAAGGCTCGGAAAAACTCGTCAAGTGGTTTTGGCCTTCAAAAGCAAAGCAATGGAGAAACGAACGTCTTAAGACGCAGACTCCTGAACAGAATCTCAGAACCATTATTAAATATGCAACAGCAGTCGTCAGTGAACTGCTGCAAGTCAGAGCAGTAGCAATAAAGCAGTATGAAGGACTTGCAAGCACAGTTGAACTGCTCGCAAAGAAGCTGGAATTGAGCCAGCCCAAGCAAGCAGAACTGAAAGAGAAGCTCGATGCGCTCGAAGCACAATACAAAGCATTAGAAGAGCAGCTCGAGACTGCAGACCCTGCAACCAGAGTCAAGCTGGAGACTGAACTGAAGGACCTCAAGCACGGCAAGATCGTGCCTACCCAGTCAGCATATGACGAAGTATCCATGATCTACAAGATTGCCGGCGAACTCATGGAGCCGAACAAAGTGCAACGAGACAACTATTCGTTGGTCATCAGGAACTTCGGTATCGCAGCCAACCAAATTAGGGAAAAGGTTGAGGACGGCACGCAGATCCTGCTCGCAGGTGCGAAGGCAAAGAAGCTCATGGAGATCGCAGAAGCAACTGTTGACACGAACCAGAGCTTCAATTATGCAACGCAGGAATCGCTCAGAATTGGTAGCCAGATGGCACAGGTCATCAAGGACAGAATCACTAGCGAGACCGAAAAAGAAACTGTTGCAGCTGAAGTCGTCAAGACCCTCATTGACAAGCTCAAGGAAGAAGTCCATGACTTCGACGTTCGCTATGGCAAGGTCATTGAGAACTCGCAGAGGACGCTTGCTGAGCGATACGCAAACAGTTCGAGTGGCGACGGCATCTAATTTTTTTTATTATCTTTTTTTATTCATACGGTGAGACCATGACAGACACGCTTTCCGGCAATGATTCATTACAGGGAATGTCCACTCTAAATTTCACCATCCAAAACGACTTGAAACAACTATCTGACCAGGATGCAGTGACGCACCTGACAAAGCTAAAGGACATGCTCGGATCCATGGTGGATCTTATCTCTAAAAAACTGCCCGTAGAAGTCGGCGGTAACAATCAAGCATTGCTGCAATACATGGCTCGTCTAAGATCAAGCCTCGATCTCGTCCTGCTCCGAAATATCATAGAAGCAAAATCGATCAACGGCGACATCAAACAAGACTGCGCTATAGATCCGTCTGAATCAGGCTATCCGGTCATCATGCGCGACATGTACGTGCTCGAGCAGGACAAGGCAACAGTGCAGCAACAGCTTGCAGCATTGCCTTCTGCAAAGCAAATCGTCGAGCGGGCAGACTATCTCTTACGGAGAAAGCTCTACCCATCAGACATGATGCTCGCCATGCACAAACGACTCTATCTGGAACGCCTAGCAGCATTGGACATTCCTGTCACGAGACGGCTGCACGAGCTTGAAGTAGTCAAACGAGCAGGAGAAAAATTCAAGCTCATCCAGAATGTAGAGGTGCTTGACCCTTACAACAACATACCTCACTTTTATACACTCTATCTCGATGTGCCAGAAAAGAGCATACGAAAAAAGGAATGGCAGGCAGAGCTTGCACAGACCGTGGCCAAAACATTGGAAGGCATGGTCGGCCTCGAATTGCAGGAACTCGCAGAAGCTGTCGATGCCATCGAAGGAGTCCAGGTACGCGCGGTAGAACGATATGATCTTGGGCCGTTCTTCACGAAATTCACGAACAATAACGAAGCGATAGCCGCACTCATCCAAGATAAGGATCATGCCATCCTCTGCTACCAACGCATGTTCGTTACGTGCATTGAGGAGCAGGAAGTAACAGGAATAGGCAAAAAATGGGATGCCTGGAAATCAGGCGATAGGCACATCGGCGTCTTCTCGGACGTCGTCGCCTCACCACGTTACATGCTCATGCCTCACGTCCTCATTCCAGAAGTGCATAACCACAAACTGGATCTGGGCAAGGCGATGATATACGGAATAGATACAAGAGGGGATATCCTTGGTTAACGCAAAAGCACCAGTAGACATAACACCTGAACGATTAAAGACATACCAGCAAGAAGTAGAGAGCAGACTACAGTCCTTCACGCTCGGCCAGCTCAAACTCGATCTCACTGATCTGATGAACCAGCTTGATGAGGACGAACCATGCATCATGAACCCGCTCGAGACAGAAGCGTACATCACCATACGCCAAGGATTACAAGTCTTCAAGGCAATTGCTGATGATATCGGAAAAAAAGTCGAGCTCGGTGATAAGCTTGTAAACAGCACAGGCACGGATCCTGTACTGGTGCACACAAAAGATTTTGTGTACAATTATGCGACGTTTGTCGCCTCATCCTTCGTGCAACGAAAGCTCGAAGACCTACTTAATGGTCACATCGACCTTAGCGCGATCAAGGACAAGCCCGACTTCAAAGGGTTTGCAATCGATACCACAAAACCAGAATTGACCGTGCGTAATCAGCTTGTCGCGCCTTTGTTCGCAATACTAAACAAGCATGTGTCAGGTGGGAAACAAGTCTTCAAGACACAATACGACTTCCCACTGTATGCTCTCGAACTTTTTGAGCACTGGGCGAACCAGACAAGAGACCGGAAGGACACATTCACGGACATGAATGAACATCTCGAAGGACATCGCTTCAGAGTCCTTTCCGGCAAGGGCAAGGAAGAAAAGGAAGTCATCGCTCTTGAAGGATACGAGAACAAGAGCATGCCTATCGTGAAGACGTCAGCAAGCCAGCTCACGTTTGTGCCCATCACCGAAAATGAAATTGTGGGCAATCAGAGCGCGAAGCGCGTCATCAAGAGGAACGTCCAACGGCTGTTCCTGTACGATTTCAATGAGAAGAAGAACCCCGTCATGGATATAGGCGGCCTGTACTGGTCAGTGCTTTTCGACGGGCCTCCAGGAACGGGAAAGACATCGATGTTTAGGATGGCCATGACCCTCCTACGAGAGTACGCGACAGCATTAGATGTTCCCTATCAGATTTTCACCGTCGACCAATCCATCAAGGATGAGTATTACGGCAAATCGGGCAAGATACTCCTTGAAAGGCTCAACGTTGCAAAGGACCCGACTGCCTTGGTTATAGGCATCCTTGACGATATCGACCTCTTGACATCAACAAGAAAAGAGGCACAGGGTGCTGACAACGACATCAACAACATACTCATGCAGTACTTGGACGGCGCATTCACGATGAGACTGGGAAACGTCATCAACTTTGCCGCATCAAACAAACCGACAGGACTCGACGAAGCCATGAGAAACAGATTCCAGTACAGGGCATTAATTGATGGTCCTAAGACTGCAGAGGACTTCGCAGATATGATACACCTCACCATGGGCAGGCTCATGAATCGAGGACTGCTCAAGATGGAAAACGGAGCCGTGCCTTTTGCCACGCAAGACGTGCAGGACGAATCAGGCCACTGGTCCCAGAAGAACGTCCAGGACTACATGGCTGACGAATTCAGAAAATACGGGAAGTCAAGCATTCTTGACTTCGGTAAGTTCATGGCAGACTTGAAAGCAAAAAACCCCAGCATCACCGGACGATCCATGAAAGCAATCACGGAAGCGATTAAGGAGAGGGCTGCGGACTTCGACGTGCCTGAAGAATGGCTCAAGGACAGGAAGGCATATTTCGACAAACCATATGCGGAGAAACTGGCAATGGTGGGCAAGCTCTATGTCCCTATAACGCCGGATATGCTCTGGCAGGAAGCGCAAAGGTATGCGGACTCCGAAGAAAGATATACAGCGAATGATAAGGCTGAAGCAGTCGAGGCTGAAGAGAAGGCCCTTGCGCATCAAGTGGAAGGACGCTTGCGCTACTTCGAGGGGCAGGTCGAGAAAGGGGCAGACAGTGAATATCTTAAATTGCAATCCTTGCAAGGTGGCATGCAGCTGGTCCTTGACGGCATAATGAAAAGTGGAAAGGACGCAAAGGGAGATGACAAGCAATGAGAACCCTCGCTGGCGAAGGCATAGTGCAGGATAATCTGGTTAAGGTAGATGGTGTGCTTGTTGACCTGTACAATGCCGCGCTGCAGAAAGCAGTGGGCAAGACTACTGCACTGAAAAAGTTCTTCATCGACAAGCGCGGCGAAAGTGCTGAGGTAGAACAGGAACTGGGAGATAATTACCTTCAGACGAGCCCTGCGCAGCGATTCGCCATTGTCGTCAGTCCGAACCAGAAAGATGCTACGTTGCTGCATGAGGAATTTTCCTTCGACAGCAGGATCCTGGACGCGTTATACGAGCAGTTCATGCAAGGTATAGATATCATCACCCGTGTCGATTCACTTTATGGTGAGCTTGACGACGGAATGAGCACGTATACGAGTTTGGAAGACTTACTGCTTGTGAACAAGGTCAAGCTACACTTGGACACCCCGTCAGGATTCATAGGCATGGCAAGAGAACTTAAGGATCTTCTTGCACAACTGAACGATCCAGAGAAAGGACCGGAACGGCTGATTGCAAATGATGAGGCGTTGCCGAAAAGGATCTATACCTTAGTGGAACAGGTCGGTGATGTGAGCAAGTACGACATTCACGATATCACGCTCACGACAGACGTGAGCACATTCAGCACGAGATTCTTCAATGGTTTGTTCGTTTTCAGGAATTATGATACTCAAACGGAGACTGCGCCGATAAGGAGGCCGAGTTTCTCCTCTTCCAATGATGCGCTGTTGCAGGCACTCATCCTTGCCAGACTGGCACCGAAGAAGAGCGCAGAACGGATTGAGCGGCAGACGGTCTCAACAGGCAAGAAGACCATGGTCATCTACACGCCGAACGAGTTCACGCCAGAAGACGGACCCACAGTACAATACCTCCCCATCACGGACAAGGAAAGCATTGTCTCTTTCCTCCTCACGTACAATTTCGCACGGTATGATCCTGCACTCCTCGAAAAGAGGATTTCACGATTGGAAGACGTCTATCTCTTGAAGAGAGGCATCGATCCGACAAACGCCGTCGAGCGGGCAAGCAAATTGCAGAGACCCAGGCCATCAGAGCTTACCAAGATGAAAATTGACGCGCAGAACGTCTATGAGCATGCAACAGAACTGGCAAAGATACGGCTTGACCTGCGGAAAGGCTTCACGTTTGAAAAACTGATAGAGCACGTGAGTGCAGAGGCGAAAGCCGCACTGCTCACCCCGACCATGGCAGAGGCAAAAGGCATCGTGCCTGCACTCTTGACAAGGCTCTGGCCGTACGATTACGAAACCATGCTCACCTATGATAGGCGTAGCTTGGAAAATACATTCCAGGATGCTGACAACAATATGAAAGACTACCTAGTTAAGGTCTTGCGGCAAAACCGAACTGCAAGACAGAGAGATATATGAGGTACAAAACAATACACAACAACGAGAACAGGTGAAAAACATGA
>JAZDHK010000005.1:0-71448 GCA_043806035.1 archaeon | reverse complement strand
GGTTGGGCTATGCGCTCGTCGTGCCGAGAATCCCTGGCTTCAAAAAAATAAAGAAGACCACTCACGACATCAACCTCCCTTCCCCGAACGCAATCCCGCAGGCATTGCGCAAACACATAACGGGCAAGAAGTAATTGCACGTTCGCAAGCTTTATAAAGAGCGTGCCGTTCCTCAAACACAGGGTGCGTCGGTGCAAGCTTGCGCATGCCAGAACAAATGTTCTCGCACATATTGCACACGCATCACTACCATATCGAGGAATATCATGGCAAGAATGTATAGTCGCGCACGAGGAAAGGCAGGCAGCAAGAAGCCCATCAAGAAAACAACGCCAGCATGGGTAAGATATAAGCCCAAGGAAATAGAACTGCTCATCGTCAAGCTCGCAAAGGAAGGACTCAAGCCGAGCCAGATCGGCATGCATCTCAGAGACAGCTACGGCATTCCGGACGTGCACACCATAACCAGGAAATCAATAACAGGCATTCTCAAGGAAAAGCATGCGCTTGATGAGCTTCCCGAGGATCTTCTGGCATTGATCAAAAAAGTTATCTTCATCAAGAAGCATCTCGAGCAGAACAAGCAGGACATGACTGCCAAGAGAGGATTAACCATAACGGAGTCGAAGATCAGCAAGCTCGTCAAATACTACAAGAACACAGGCAAGCTGCCGAAGACATGGAAGTACGATCCTTCAAAGGTCAGACTGTCTATCGAGTAAAACGCAGCATTCTTTTTTTTATTTTTCTCATATTTGCTCAGAAGGAATTCTACTCATATTCTGAAGCGGGAAGATACGATGATTTTCTGGGAGAATAGTGGTTTTGCATATGAAGCACATCTGAGGAAAGACCCGCATCAGGAGTCTCTACCGCATCGGCTATGGATCTGTTCGCGCTATCAGAAAGGTACGCTGCCAGTTTGCTTGTCAGTCCGAATGTGAAATGCATGTTATCACCCACTCTTCTTATGGTGAGGGAAGTATATAAATGTTTCGCTTTTGAAACTACTTATTAGTGATAACAAAATCGATAATTTTATAAATAGCTGTAGCATCAGCACAGCATGGTTTTACAGCAGGGGGCCAGGATCAGCCAAGCACATTTTGAGGACGCAAAGAAACACGCCTGTGCGCTTCTGAAAATGCTAGATATCTCGCTCACATATCATGATCTACGGCACACCTTCGATATGGTCGTTCCGGGCACACAATGCATAGCGCAAAAGGAAGGACTGTCTACTGAAGAAAAACTGCTTGTCGGCATCTATGCCGCGTATCACGACACAGGGTTTCTAAGACTATACCCTGGGCACGAGTCAGCCAGTGCTGCATTCTTAGAGGAGTACATGCGCAATAGCCAATTTTCTTTTGATCCTGTCTGGTTGGAGTGGGGAAAGAAGGCCATTCTAAATACGGACATGAAGACGCCTCCGCAGAGCGTGTTCGAGAAAGTATTGCGGGATGCAGACCTTTGCGCAATGGGTCATCCTGAATTCGTTGCAATCAATGCCCGGTTCCGAGAGGAATGCAAGCGCCATCCCAAATCTGCCATGCACGACTATGCAATCCAGACAGACGACAAATGCTGGGCCACCGTTCAACTTCCCTTCCTCGTTAACCACCAATGGTTCACTGCAGGGGCTAAACTGCTCTATGAAGAACAGAGAATCAAGAATATCCATCTGTTCAAGCAAGCGTATAACCTGCCTTGAAGCTCTTGTTCTGTGTAGTGCTACGTGAAATAGGCACTCTGGAAGGCAAAATGAGGCCGCACAAAACACAATTTTACTCACCAGACAGTAGTATCAAAAACGAAAAGTATATAAAGCCGAACTGCCTCACAGGATATGTGTTGGGACTATGTTGAAGTATATACTCACCCTCATCCTGGTATTTTTGCTCGGTGCAATTACGGCAACGACCTTTCTGAACAACCAGAGCGTCCCTGGCCAGATACAGATGCCCCTGCAAATAACCAATTACGAGAAGAGCTACCCTGGAGACAAACTGTCAGAATCAAAGATCCTTGTCTTCAAGGACAGAGTTGTTCTGGATGTACAGAACGCCCAATGGGCTAAATTCACGGACACGAAGAGTATGGAGCCTGTCTTCGGCGCACGATCGAACGCCATCGAGACCACTCCCATGAGTGCAGATGAGCTAGACGTCGGCGACATAGCAAGCTACCTTACCGATGACGGCAGCGTCATCATCCACAGGATAGTCTACAAAGGTGAGGACGACCAAGGAACATACTTCATTTTCAAAGGGGACAACAACCCAAGCAACGATCCCGGCAAGATACGCTTTAATCAAATTCAACGACAGGTCATTGCGTTGGTGTACTGATGAAGAGAGCACATAAGCGCGGCTTGTTCTTGCTCATCGCAGCACTCCTGTTGCTAACCATAACCGTTGTTGCTGCACTTTTGTGAGTTCTCAGAAACTTTATAAAGTTCTACCCAAGCTCCGCCTGCATGGAAGAAGACGTACTGCAAGCATATCTGAAAGCGGGCAAGATCGCTGCTGAGGCAAGAACATTTGGGGCAAGCCTCATCAAAATCAATGCAAAACTCATCGACGTGACTGCTGCCGTCGAAAAAAAGATCCTCGAGCTGGGCGGGAATTTCGCATTCCCCCCACAGATCAGCATCAACAGCATAGCAGCACACTATGCCGCACTACCTGATGAAACCATCATCTTTAAGGAAGGCGATGTGGTCAAGCTTGATCTTGGTGTGCACATTGATGGCTATGTGGCTGACACGGCGGTAACCGTAGACCTCGGTGATAACAAAGATCTCGTCGATGCGAGCAGGAACGCGCTTGCTGCTGCGCTCAAGCTCGTCAGGCCTGGCGTGACGCTGGGAGAACTGGGCGCTGCAATCCAGGAGCAAATAACTGCCAAAGGATTCACGCCGATACGCAATCTGTCAGGGCACGGTCTGGGCAGGTTCATCATCCACACCTCGCCGAGCATTCCCAACATTGACACGAAGGACTCTGCTGCTCTCGTTGAGGACCAGGTCATTGCCATCGAGCCGTTCGCGACGACGGGCATGGGCATGGTACAAGAGTCAGGGCAAGCAAGCATTTTCACCCTTGAAAGAAAAAAGCCAGTCAGGAATGCCATGACAAGGGACGTGCTCAAGGACATCGAGCAGTACAATGGATTGCCCTTTTCTCAGAGACAGCTCGTGCTCAAGCAAAGCCCGGGAAAAGTGGCGTTTGCGCTCAGGGAACTTCGGCAGCTGGATTGCCTGCACGAGTATCCGCCGCTCAAAGAACGTGCGAACGGCATCGTGAGCCAGGCAGAGCATTCTGTTATTGTCAGGGAGAAACCACTCACCTATACGAAAGATGATGCGTGACTATGGCCTACCCAAAATTTGCTGACAAGCACAACGAGGAGCAGCTCATCACTGCAGGGGAATTCCTGAAATGGAAGAAGCTTTCGAAGGCCAATGCACCGAAGAAGTATGTCTTCGTCTACTATTCTTACATCCTCAAGTACCTTCGACGAAAGCTACACTTGCACAAGGTGGCGTGTATCAATCGCCTTCTGACTATCTACGAACGGAATGGTGTCGGCGTTCTTTGCATGACAGGCATAGGCGCGCCCCATGCAACGACCTGCATGGAAGAGATCATTGCCCTCGGAGGGAGGACGTTCCTCAACATCGGCGCTGCGGGAGGCCTGCACGATTTTGGGGCATACCTGTGCAGGAGAGCATTGCGTGATGAGGGGACGAGCTATCACTACATTGCACATGGGGATTACACATTTCCTGATGCGCAACTCACAAAGCAGTTCGGGACATTCCTCACAAAGAACGAATTTGCATTCAAGAAAGGGACGACGTGGACCATCGATGCACCGTACAAAGAGACCAAGGCGGAAATACATCGATACAAGCGGCAAGGCATAGATACGGTGGACATGGAAGCGTCTGCACTCTTCGCCGTTGCCAAAGTGCGAAAGGTTAAGATTGCTTCCGCATTTGTCGTCAGCGATGTGGTCGGCAAAGAACAATGGGATCCGCAGTTCGACAAGGGGCATGTCCGGCAGCAACTCAAGACGCTTGCAGAGCTGGCAGTGAAATTCTTGCATTAACGCTTGCTTTTCCGCACGTATAACACGTAGAGCACAGACAAAAAGATGATGAAGAGTATGAAGATGCCAAAGCCCAGGCTGAACTTCATGAGCACATCGGCAAAATTTCTTTTCAGCATCACCAGCTGAGGCAATTGCTGGTCGGGAATGCTGAATTCAATGTGCATCAGTGCGTCAGGCAAGGTCACGTTGGCAGCATAGCGGACAACGGCTTTCCCTCGATAGTTGATGATTTTGTAACGTGTATCATCCAACGGACAAGAGAACGTGAATGTGCCATAGCGTACATCCTCTGTTCGTTCCAGCAGCACGCAATCAGGGATGGCGGGAGTCATATTCTTGACTAGAGAAAAATTGAACACAACCTCCTCATTTTGTACGTGCAAAAACGAGAAGTCGCTGCACGGTGTAGAGCAGCTGTCCGGCAATATCGCACACACACTACAGGGCAGGACAAACAGCATGACGAGCAACAATCCTTTCATCACGCATTTTTTTCTGCAATCTCCCTTAAAAATCTTTTGACCGTGTTGAGCACGTGCGTTGGTTGGGTCTTGAGCACTTCAGCAGTTTTCTTGAGAATATCCCCGTCATAACGTTGTGTTGAACTGAGCTGCAGCGGCTGCTGCTTGCCTTTCTTGACGATGAGCTTCCACTGCGCAAAGAGCTCTGCCGCACGTCCAGGAATCTGTGAAGATCCGCAGTTCAGGAGCAAAGACAACTCTTCAAGCTCCTGCATGCTTTCTGATTGCTTGTTCTCGCTTGCCTTGCCCGCAGTGAATTCTATCCGCACTATGCCATCCTGCACCTTCGTGCTCCTAATAATTTTGAGCTCGCCAACATCTCCCGTGACGTCCAAGTGCGTCCCACCACACGCCTCGACATCAAAGTTGGGAATCTCGATAACGCGGATGATCTTTCCCGGGACTGCCCCTCCCTGATAGAGCCTGAAGCCGTACTTCGCCTCTGCAAGATTCTTTTTCATGAGCGTCTTGACAACAGGTCTGTTCTCCTTGATGATCTTGTTAGCTACTTCTTGAATGCGTTGCACTTCTTCTTCAGTCAGGGTATCGAAGTGTGTGATGTCCAAGCGTGACTTCTCCAGAGTCTTTGCAGCGCCTGCCTGCCAGATGTGCTCTCCTAGCACGTGCCTGCACGCCCCGTTGAGAATGTGGGTTGCCGTGTGGTGCTGCGCGAGCTGCAGCCGTCTCTCGAAATCAATCCTTCCTTGCACTTTGTCCCCTTCTTTGAACGCGTGCTGTTCGAGGACGTGCACGATAACACTGCCTTGCTTGAAGACGTCAATGACGGGGCACTTGTTGATCGTCCCGAGATCATGCAACTGCCCTCCGCTCGTCGGGTAGAATGCCGTTCTGTTGAGGATAACATGGTTTCCGATAATTTTTGTTATGGTCGCTTCGAAGTCCAGGTAGTCATAATGATCGTAATAGAGGATTTGCGTTGCGGGAATGTTGTCGAGAGGGAGCTTCTCTTCCTTGTGCGTCTGCGTCTTGACCTCCTGCTTCTCATGGCGTTGCTGCACCAATGCATAAAAGTTATCGGGGACACGAACAACAAGGTCGTGCTGCGCAGCATAGTCCTGTACGGAACTCGGCGTGATGCCATGACTGTCATACAAGTCAATCAACACGTCTTGCGTTATGGGCTTTTTGATCGCTTGCTCAAGCACGAGCAGGCTGCGCTTCTTGCTCTCATCATATTTTTTCTTCTCGCTGGCGATGATCCTGCCCACATCTCCGAGATTGTCCATGAGCTCAGGAAATACTGGCTTGAGATATGCTGCGTGGAGCTTGCAGATGCTTAATATGTTAATATCCCACGAGTGCTGTTCGATGAAGCTGAAGACGCGTCGCATGAGCACACGCAAGTTATAGCCTCCGCCAACATTGCTCGGCAATGCACCATCAGTAAATGCGACAAGCAATGCGCGGGTGTGCTCGGCAATGCTATACAAGGCAGCCATTTCCTGTATTTTGCTTCTCAGCTCACTAACAGGAATGCCCACGTTTTTTGCGACGAGCGCCCATGCCTTGTCTATGTCTTCGACTTCGTCGAGATTGAGCAATGACGCATAGGGAGAGAATTTCCTGAACAACTCCCCATCATACTTGATGTTTGTTATGTCCTTGAGCTTTTCCAGCACAGTAGGGAAAATAGCATCATAGATAGTTGGCGTTCCTTGCGTGAACCACGCCGTGCGTTCCATGCCCAATCCCATGTCGAGCACTTTGATGGAGAGCGGCTTGTCTCCTGCGTCGCTGTGTTCGAACATCATGTACACTTGGTTGAAGAGTTCTACGCCTCTTGAGAAGAATTCCATGCACGGGCCAAAATTTCCTCCGCCCGCCCAGGCGTCCTCGTGGATGATGAGCTCTTCCTTCTCCAAGCCTATGCCGAGCATGAGGAATTCGTAGATGTCCCTGAAGAACGTTGCCTGGTCCCACTCCTCTGCGCTGAGGAATGCGTGCTGCCCGATCATGACGAATCCCGTGCAGTGGCTCCCGGTGATGCCGACGTTATCTATATCGCCGAAGCGGAGGCAGAATTGGGGGATGACAAGTTTCTTCGCTGGAGGGTCTATCTCTCCTGATACGACCTGGGGCTGGAATGCTGCGATGCTTGCTATGGTGTATTCCATGGTGGGATTCCAGCGTGCCGCGACAGGATATCTCTGCACGGGTTGGTATCCTCTTTTTTTGAAGAAGTCTTTGAACAACTCCCATACTTGGATGAAGGAGAGGACATTCTTTGCAGGGCTGCCCTTGTCGAGAGAGACCCTGCCCTGGCAAGCGCTATCCCCACACACCTTGCTTTGTGTCGTGGTCCAAAAATATTTTTGGCAGGACGGGCATTGCTTGCGCACAAAACCTTCTGCTTGCAGGACAGTAACAGGATAATACTTCTTCGGTTCCTTGCCTGCCTCGATCTTGAATTTTTTCTTGAGTTCCTTGTCCGTCAGCATGCTGTTTCCTCTGCGTGCATCACAGCTCTTTCTTCCAGCGCACGCCTTGCGGGGTGTCCTCGAGGATGATCCCCTTGTCGCTCAACGCCTTCCTGATCTGGTCTGCCCTCTTGTAGTCTCTCTTTGCCCGCGCATCTTCCCGCTGCTCGATTAATGCCTGCAATTCAGGGTCTAGCGTTTCCTCATCAAAATCAAGCAGACCAAGCACGGTGTCCAGTTCCTCGACGAATGAGAGTACTGCTGCAGCGTCGCTTCCGCTCATTTCAGGCATGAGGGTGTTGATGAGACGCATGAATTCGAACAGCACGGCCAATCCTTCGCTGATGTTGAGGTCGTCGTCGAGCGCTATCGTGAAATCTTCTCGTGCTTTTGCAATGTACGCTGCTATCTTTTCATCGACGGCATCCTGGTGCTTGCTCACGAGCTCATTCAGCTTGAGCATGAAGTCCCTGAATCGGGTGATGACCGTCTGGGCGGCAGCGAGGCTGTCGAAGGTGAAGTTGAGCTGTTGGCGATAGTGCGTGCTCAAGAGGCAATAACGAATTGCTTTGGGGAGATATCCTTTGGCGAGCACGTCCCGTAGTGTGTAGAAGTTGCCGAGTGATTTCGACATTTTCTTGCCGTCGACGATGAGATGCTCGGCATGCAACCAGAAGTTCACGAATCTTTTCCCGGTTACTCCTTCGCTCTGCGCCGTCTCATCCTCGTGATGCGGAAAGAGATTGTCAACGCCCCCTGTATGCAGATCTATTGTTTCGAACCGCTCCGGATGGAAACCATCGTCGAAAACAGTGGTGAGGTGCTTCATGCTCATGGCTGAGCACTCAATGTGCCAGCCAGGCCTTCCTTTTCCTAGTGGACTTTCCCAGAAGACAGGACCGTCTTGCTCATCCCATGCCTTCCACAAGGCAAAGTCTGCAGCGCTCTCCTTCTCATACTCATCTTGCTTGACCCGTGCTCCTGCCTGCAGGTTCTCAATAGGTGTGTGGCTGAGCTTGCCATAGCCAGGAAATTTTTTGATGCTGAAGTAGATGCTGCCATCCTCTCCCTTGTACGCTAGGCCTTTCTTGAGCAGCGCTTTGATGAGCAAAATCATTTCCTTGACATGCATCGTCGCTTCAGGATAGACGTCTGCAGGTTCGATGTTCAGTGTCTTGATGTCTGCAAAGAATGCGTCCTTGTACTTTTTTGTAAACGCCGCCAGCGGCGTGTGTTCTGCCTGACTGCCTTTGATGGTTTTGTCATCGACATCAGTGAGGTTCATGACTTGTTTCACCGTGTAGCCTTTGAATTCCAAATATCTTCTCAGCAAGTCTTCGAAGATGTATGTCCTGAAGTTGCCGAGATGCGCATAATTGTAGACGGTGGGACCGCACGTGTACAATCTAACTATGTCCGTGACGGGCATGAAGGGCTCTTTGCTTCTCGTCCGCGTATTGAAGAACTGCAATGCCATGCGCTCATGAACGGGAAGGCGTTTTTAAAGATTATGAAAAAAAAAAGAAAACATCCAATGTTCGTTTTTTGCTCCTCAGGAATGACTCTTTAAAAAGGTATTGAAACAGCAATCTTTAAAAAGTATCATCAGCCAAATCACACCATGGGTGAGTTAGACGTTCTCGTACGTAAAGGTATAGCTGAAGGTCAAAGCAAGCCGGAACTGAAAGCACGGCTCTCCGCGCAAGGCTTTATGGACGTAGATATAGACGTGACCATCCAAAAACATGACCAACGGCCGGACGTGCAGCAAAAAGCCAACGTCATCACCACGAAAGAGATCATTGACCGAATAGGGTATGGACTCACGAGCCCGCAACTCGTCAACATCCTCTTCCTCTTCACCGGCGCAGGACTCTTTCTTATAGGTCTCGTCAATGGGCTGAAGGCAATACTCACCAACATCATCGGAGGGCTCGTCCAAGAGTACGACAAGTCAAAACGAATAACCCCGACCATGATTAGGTCGGGAGGCATCCTGTTCGGATTCAGCTTCATCTTCCTCAGCATAGGCATCATCTTCAAGGCGCCCTGGTTCTTCACCATCGCCTTGCTCTCAGGCAGTATAGGGATAGTCACGCACGGCGATACCTTCCAGCAATTCACGCACCAGCAATTGCGCAAGGAAAAAATGCCCTGGTTTTTGGCACACATAAGCCTTGCAGGACTGCTCTTCACTGCAGCAGGCTTGCTCGTGAGCGGCTACATCATGAGTAGCATCCCCCTCCAGGGAATTCCCCTCACGCTCTCCCTACTGGGCATGCAGCTGAGCTTCAGACTTTACGGATTCATCATCTGCTTTGAAGTTACCGCGATCCTTTTCATCATCTCAGGATACCTGCTCAGCAGGCTCAAACCGGAAGAGGTGCAAGAGAAGAACGTGTTCATTTTCGACGCATTCCTGCTCAAGACACAACAAAACCTCAAGATCTGGAGGAAGAACTCGCTTGCCGTGCTGGCAACTGCTGCAACCGTGCTCATCATCGTCTCAGAACTCGTCGTGAACAGCTACTTTGGCATCTTCATCTACAGGCAGTTCAGCAATGTCGGACTAGGAGGGTTCATGAACGTTGCCGTTATCTTCGTCATAGCACTCGTCGCAGCCGTCTTCGGGCCGTTAATAACGAGAAGCGTCAATCTCAAGATAGGGGAAGGACCTATGCTCGTCTTCGGCACCTTGCTCGTCGCCATCCTGCCGCTCACCATCTACGCCAGCCCCATGCTCATCAGCGTGGGAACGGCAACTGCCATCAGCATCATCGGCGCAGCACTGTTGGGGACGGCACAAGGCATGTTTTTCAGGAAGATCCTTCTCAAAGACGAGCTTGCAGGATACTTCTCCAGTCTCGCGCTGCTCTCCATCATCCCCATCATCATCCTCGTACCCATCTTCTCATGGATGGCACAAAGTTACGGCATAGGCACGGTCATGTTACTCTTGGCCTTGCTCATCAGCTGCGTGGCAGCACCCCTGTATTTCATCATTGTGTGGAAGACCAGGAAGATTGTAGTGACTGATTTCTACGTCGACACAAAAGGAAGACTTACGCTTGACTTGGTGCAGAAACAAGTCATCCGAGCACCATGAGATACGGCCATAATCTTTAAATAAGCACCTTCTTTCCCGACAGCATGGTAGTCAAGGGCCAAGTCATCGCAGGCAGGTTCAATGAGGTCATCGCCAGGCAGAAGTCTGGAGAGGAATTCCAATTAGGCGAGCTCGTCATTGCGGACATGCAAGGGAAGAAGTCATTACTGCAAGTGTATGATCTCTTGTACGGGAGCCAATTGCCGCAGCAGCATCTCGAGATGATCTCAGGGCTAAGCATGGACGAACAAGCTGACGTTTCTTTGATAGACGAGGAGCTGAGAACGTACAAGCTCGCCATACTCAAGAACTTGCTCACCTTAGAAGGAAAGACGGCGACGACAGCAAAAGAATTGCCCGAGGCATTCTCGCCGTTGCGCGAGCCGACAACTGCTGACTTGCAGTTCCTGCTCGACCAGTACAAGCCGTTCTTCTTGGGCAATCTCCGTAGCGGCAGCAAGACGCTCGACTTGCCCATTACGCTGGATGCAGAGCAGGTGTTCAGCCATCACGTCCTCATCGTGGGAACGACGGGCAAGGGAAAATCCGTGCTGATGAGCAATCTCATCTGGGATGCCATCGACGCCCAGCACACGGGCATGCTCGTGCTCGACCCGCACGACGAATATTATTTGAGGAATGGTGTGGGCATGAGTCTGCATCCGAAAAAAGAAAGGGTACTGTACTATGCAAAAAATCCTCCTCGCGGGCAGCGCAGCCTCACCATCAATCTAAGGCTGCTCAAGCCAGAACATTTTGACTTCATTGACTTTTCCGGGCCGCAAAAACAGGCCATGCAAGCATACTACAAAGAATATGGAGAGCGCTGGATCGAGGGCATCCTGCTCGAGAAGCCGCTCAAAGTGAGTTTTGTCGATGCTACCGTTGCCGTCTTGAAAAGGCGCATGCGCTCCCTGCTCGACCTCGACTTTGCCAACAACCAGATTTTCTGCAACGGCGCATTTCAGTTCAGCGCAGGAGAATCTACCATAACGGATATTGCCGAGGCGCTCATGCAGGCAAAAACGATTATCATCAACACGAGCAATTTTTCGGGGAATGTAGAATTGCTCATCGGCAGCATTATCGCGACAGAAATCTATACACGGTACAAGCTGCTCAAGATGAACAATGAACTGAACGACAAGCCCGTCATCAGCATCGTC
Source organism: archaeon (assembly GCA_043806035.1). Classification (GTDB taxonomy): domain Archaea; phylum Nanobdellota; class Nanobdellia; order Woesearchaeales; family UBA9642; genus JAZDHK01. Next base: position 60,098 of record JAZDHK010000005.1, on the reverse strand, counting down.
TTGGAAGAAGCGCCCAGAGTTCTGGGCAAGGAAGCACTCGAGCAAGGCCAGAACATCTTCTCGACACTCGCTAGGGAAGGAAGGAAGTTCAAAGTGGGACTTACGGCAATAACCCAGCTGCCCTCGCTCATCCCAAGAGAAATACTTGCCAACATGAACACGAAAATAATTCTCGGTGTGGAGATGCAGACAGAACGTATAGCGCTCATCGAGAGTTGCGCACACGATTTGAGCAAGGACCAGAGAACCATTGCCAGCCTCGACAAGGGCGAGGCCATCGTGAGCAGCAACTTCGCAAAATTCGCCATCCCCATTAAGATCCCTTTCTTCGATGAACGATGCAAAAAAGCGGCAGCGCAGAACAGGCAGGTGTTCGGGATGAGACTATGAAATTTGGGCATCTGGCCGACTGCCATCTCGACGCGTGGAGAGAACAGAAACTCAAGGCGCTCTCGCTACAGGCATTCGAGCAAGCAGTCAGCACGTGCATTCGTGAGCAGACGGATTTTGTCCTCATCTGCGGAGATCTCTTCAACACCGCCCTGCCGAACATCGACGTGCTCAAATTTACTGTTTCCCAACTGGAGCGACTTAAGCAGGCAAGCATCCCCGTTTACATCATCCCGGGCAGCCATGACGTGACGCATACGGGCAAGAGCATGATTGACGTGCTGGAAGAGGCGCGGCTCGTCAAGAACGTCTTCAGAGGACATGTCGAGGAACAGCGCTTACGCCTGCATTTCACGCACGACAAGAAGACGGGAGTTAAACTGACTGGCATGTTGGGCAGGAGAGGCATGCTGGAGAAGAACTATTACGAGCATTTGGACGCTGATGCGCTCGAGCGTGAACAGGGGGAGAAACTGTTCCTCTTTCATACTGCGCTCGATGAGCTCAAGAGTGCAGGCATGAGCCACAGCATCTCCTCTCCCTTGTCTTTCCTGCCCAAGAATTTCCTCTACTATGCAGGCGGGCACGTACACGAGGTCATCCAGCACAGCTTTCCGCACTACCAACACATCGTGTATCCTGGGCCGCTCTTTCCGAACAGCTTCTCTGAGTTAGAACAGCTCGAGCACGGCGGATTCTTCATCTATAGTAACGGCACAATCATCCGCAAAGATTTGCCTTTGAAAAAAGTGTTGAGCATAACGGTCAGTGCCGAGCACAGCACGCCTGCACAAGTCACGGCAGCAATCAAGGACGCACTCACTGATGTGCATGATGCCATCATCACGCTGCGCGTGGAAGGGTGCTTGGCGAGCGGCAAGACTGCCGATGTTCCTTTCAATGAAATTATGCAGCAAACGCTCAATCAGGGCGCGTATGCTTTCCTGAAAAACACGGCGGCGTTCACTTCAGAGCAGTTCGAGGAGTTCAAGAAGGAGTACCATTCAGCCGAAGAATTGGAATCTGCGTTCTTGCACGAACACGCAGGGCAAGTAAAGACGGGCATGACTCCTGAAGAAGAGATAGCGCTTGCCAAGAAGCTCATGAGCATCCTGAGCGTTCCTCGTGAGGATGGAGAGAAAGTGTACAGCTACGAGGACAGGATGCGCAAGCAGGGAAAAACAACGCTCGGACTCGAGTGAGCATCTATTTTTCAGAGTATAATGACTGGTCTGTCTTGAGAATCTGATTTTTGAGCTGCTCTGCGGCAGAGTAGTCTTCTTCCAGAACTGCATTATACAGTTGGACACGTAACGAGTGTGTTTGCGGATATTTTCGCGGGTCGATTTCTATGCCTAACGCGATAGCTGATGTTCTTTCAAGATCGTCCATGAACTCTTGATCGATGGGGAGGTTGTCGTAATCGGGTTCTAGTCCTGAATCGATGCGCATCTTTCTAGTGAGTTGTCCTATAGTATTCATGTATTCAGTATACGGATCAGTAGTTTTTGGTTTCTTCTCTTTCTTGGCAGTAGACCGTTTTTTAGAAGAAGTATCAGTCTCTTGTTTTTCTGTAAGACAGACTATGGGTGATCCCTGATATGCGCTAAGCATTTCAGCGAAACTATTGCCGTGGGGGTTTTCCACGGTCTTCCAGACATATTGCGTGCTTGAGATATCTACGTCATACGCGTTTTTTCCGCTGCCAGTTCGTTTCACACGGATGTACTGTTTCGGTTGTTTAACAGAAGAAAGGATCTTAACGCTCGTATCTAGATAGGATTCTCGTGTATGAGTTATGATAAGTGCCTCTGGTTCAACGTAGCCTTCTTGACCCACGTCCATATTTGCTATGGTTTGTTCAAGATTGTCTTTGTCAAGTCTTCCTTTGAGCGCCATGTATCCATAGAGGGAGTACCACTATATAAATCTTTCGTTTTTGTAACTACTAATAAGTAATAAAAAACGAAAATAGTTAGGGTGTCCACCTGACCATGGTTCTGGGAAAGGGAATGGCATCCTTGATGTTATCCAGGCCACAGATCCAACTGATAAGCCGCTCTATACCAAGGCCAAAGCCGCCATGAGGAACCGAGCCATACCTTCTCGTATCCAGGTAGAATGCGTATTGCGCAACATCTTCACCATCGTCCTCGAGCCTCTTCTCAATTTTGTGCATGTCGCTCTCCCGCTCGCTGCCGCCAATAATCTCTCCATATCCTTCAGGTCCTATGAAGTCAACACCGTGCACCACATCGGGGTTATCGGGACATTCCTTCATGTAGAACGCCTTCACCTTTTTGGGATAATGGGTGATGAGGAACGGCGTGTCGTGGTGCTTCGAGAGTTCGTCTTCTTCAAGCGTCCTGAGGTCCTCTCCCCAAGCAAGCTTGTTCTCCCGCAAGAGTTTGAGCGCATCGTCGTAGGTCATTCTCGGGAAAGGCTTCTCAACCGTGGGCTCGAGCTTTTTCGGATCCCGCTCAAGGATTTTCAACTCTGCCTGGCAAGTATCCAATACTGCCCTGACGATGTGCTTGATAAGCGCTTCCCCGTAGTCTTGGATGTCTTTGAAAGATGCCCAGGCCACTTCCATCTCGCAATGCCAGTACTCAGTCAGGTGCCTGCTCGTCTTTGATTTTTCTGCCCTGAAGCTGGGAGCGATTGTGTAAATCTTTTCGAGGCTGAAAATGGCAGGCTCTGCGTAGAGCTGCCACGTCTGCGCCAAAAAAACGCCTTTCTGTTTGAAATAGTCAACCTCAAACAATGAGGAGCCGCCTTCGCACTGCACGCTCTGGAAGATGGGAGAGTGGTATTCGTAGAAGCCTTCCTTCTTAAAATACTCGTCTATGGCCCTGAATACTTCGCTCCTGATTTTGAGGATGGCGGTCATCTTTCTGCTCCTCAGCCAAAGATGCCTGTTGTCCGCAAGGAATTCTGCACCGTGATCCTTGTTGAGGGGGAAGTTCTCGCTCGGTCCAATGACGGTGAACGCATCCACGCGCAGCTCGAATCCTGTCGGTGCCCTATCATCCTTGTGGATTTCGCCGTGCAATTCCATGCTTGCCTCGAGCTGGATCTTGTCAGCGACAGCATACTGCTCCTCGCCGACGACGCTTTTTTCGATGACGCATTGGATGGTGTTCGTGCTGTCTCTCAAGACGATGAATTTTCTGGCAGCGCTGCCTCTTTCTCTGTACACCCACCCTCTGATGCTTGCCTTGCCCGTGCCTTGCTTGATGGCAGCGGCGATGCTGCTGTACTTGCCTTCCTTTGATTCTTCGCATTTCATGAGTATCCCTCCTTGCTTTGGTGATACAACGGTTTAAATGTCTTACCAAAATGAATTACAAATGATGAGAAAGAAACTATCGATTAGCTAGGTCGAGAATATATCGCTTTAGGCAACGTTGTCTGACAAACATGATGTGGGGAGTGCAGACCGCGTTTATAATATTTACGAAATCATTTCTTGAACTTGTCGAAAAACTCCATCAGCTCGACAGGCAAAGCTATGACCACCGTGTTGCTGGCCGTCGGTCCGAGGCCATCGAGGGTCTGTAATGTACGCAGCTGCATGGCTCCCTTGTTCTTCGCCATGATGCCTGCTGCCGCAGAGAGATTCTTCGACGCTGCAAGGTCACCTTCGCTCTTGATGATGTTCGCGCGCTTTTCTCTCTCTGCTCCTGCCTGCCTGCTCATGATCGTCTTGAGGTCATTCGGCACTTCGATGTCCTGCAATTTGATGACCTGCACATCAAGACCCCACTGGTCAGTCTCCTTGTCAACGATCTTCCTAATTTCATCACCCACTTTCTGACGCTGGCCAAGAACGGTATCGAGGGTCATGCCGCCGATCACATCTCGTAACGCAGTCTGTGCGTACTGCGCAATAGCGTACTCGTAATCCTGCACCTTAATGATGGCGTCCTGGATCTTTCGTACTTTGAAGAACACGACACCATTTACCAGAACAGGCACGTTGTCTTCCGTCATGACCTGTTGCTTGTCGATGTCTATCGTCCTAACACGCAAATCCACTATTACCATGCGCTGGAAGATGATGAAGATGAACTGCAATCCTGGCTGACGCACGCCAGTGAACCTGCCCAACGTAAAAATAATTGCCTGCTCGTACTGATTAATGACCCTGATTCCCGCAAGCAAGTACAGTCCCACCACAATTAACACAACAGTCAATAACATAGTAACACCCCTCAACAACCCTTGTTCTCTTCTTTTAAATAGATTGCGCTCCAAAAAAGAAAAATACGCTATTTCCAGAGATTTTAAATATCGTTCAGGATTGCCACAACACATGTTCACCATCACCGCTAAAGACGGCAATGCACGCGCAGGCATGCTCGAAACCAAAACAGGAAAAATGGAGACGCCGTTCTTCATGCCTGTAGCAACGAGAGCTGTAGGAAAAAGCATCGGCAGCGATGACTACAACGACATGAAAGCACCGTGCATCATCGCCAATGCGCTCGTGCTGAGCATGCAGCCGGGCACTGCAGTCATCAAGGCGCACGGCAGCTTGCACAAGTTCATGCACTACAACGGGAGCATCTTCACGGACTGCGGCGGCTTCCAGATTAGTCAGGAGAGCATGTTTGTCAAAATAACGAAGAACGGCATCCACTTCAAGAGTCCATTCGACGGGAAACTGCACATCCTCACGCCGGAAAAGATTATGCAGATAGAATACGACATCGGCAGCGATGTTGCGATGGTCCTTGATGAGATGGCTCCGTACGGCTCGTCAAAAGAGCAATTCGAGCAAGCCTTAGAAAAGACGCACCGCTGGGCGAAAGACTGCCTTGATGCGCACAAGGAGCTGCGTAAGCAGGACAAGAAACGACAACTGCTGTTTGGTATCGTTCAAGGCGGATTTTTCCCAGACCTCAGAAAAGAAAGTGCTGCATACCTTTCCTCGCTTGATTTTGACGGTATTGCCATTGGCGGTGTTGCGATAGGCGAGCCAAAAAAGGAGATGTACCAGGCATTGCATGCCAGCCTTCCTTTTGTTGATGAGAAGAAACCAAGATATGTCATGGGTGTCGGCAGCCCCGAGGACGTCATTGCATGCGTCGGTCTCGGCGTAGATTGTTTTGATTCCGTCTACCCAACGCAGAACGCACGGCGCCACACGCTCTTCACCTGGAGGGGTAAGCTCGACATCAGGAAATCAAAATATATGAACGACCTCTCACCCATCGATGAACAGTGTGACTGTTTCGTCTGTAAAAATTTCACCAAAGCGTACATGCACCACCTAGCCAGGATCAACGAGCCCGTCGGCAAAAGATACCGGAGCTACCACAACTCGTATTTCATGCAGCAGCTGATGAGGAAGATGAGGGAAAGCATCATCGCGGGGACGTTTGAGGAGTTCAAGAGTTCTTTTTTAAAAGATTGGAATCGACACTAATTTGCTGCACTAACGACGTGTAGGCAGTTTTCACGCCAAGGAAGGTATTCTATTTTTTCGCAGAGACCCGCATCAGTCATATTAATGGCCACATCAAAATAGCATGCGTCTCTCCAAATTTCTTCAGTGACTTGCATGCATAGCAGGGCATCATTCTTCTTCTGACCAGCGTATCTGAAACAGTAATCTCTCTTTGACTGTTGTGTAACTTGCTCGCATATACTGGAATCAGCAAGATTTTTTCCCACATTTGCAAGACATTCATCTTTCCATCCGGCATCACTGATACGCAAGCACACCGCAGTATCGAGCAGTTCAATACCTGCTTGGCTCAAGCATTGGTCTTTCATCATTCCTTCGGGAAGCAGCTCACAAGAGTCCGGGTCCTTCAACAGACGAGCAAGGCCGCTGGCACAGAAAAACCTGACATCCGGATTGGTGACCTCCGCACAAAGTGCTCTGTCCTTTCTGTACAAGGCCACATTGGATGTGCATTCGTCATGCCTGCTAGGATCTTTAATTTTAAGACAAAGAGAAAAATCGTCCTTTGCATACTGGCTGAGCGCAAAATAACAAACATCCTTACTGAGCTGCTCTTGCACCTCTTCGCACAAGGCAGTATTGTTACTTGCAATGGCAACGTCGCTCTGACACCTTGCGCGAATGCTGGCGCTGGCGATCTCTTTGCAAAGATCCATACGTCCGCTTCCGATAGCAGCACCTCTTCTGCACCAGTCTTTCTCTTCAGCTGCTTGCACTACTGCACAGACGGAACTATCGCCCAGCCCAGTAGCCACGCCAGTTCTGCACGCATCCACAAATGCGGCATCATCACAAGAGGAAACGGTCTTTGTTTCTTCTCCCACTTGGCGAGTGCACTCTATCTGTTGCCATTGCTGTTGAGCGAGTAAGCAGAGTGAAAAGTCTTTTTTTCGCTTGGCCAATTCTCTGAAGCAGACTTCTTGCAAATTCGTATCAGTCATACGCTTACAAATACTCACGTCCTCTTTTGCAAGTGCAACTTCAAAATTGCAGTTGTTCTGAATACCGTTATTGAGAATGCGCATGCATAATGTTTCGTCTTTTTTTGCCTTTGCATGATAATAATAACACATGTCCTTGTAGCCTTGATTCTTGTACAGCTCGCATGCTTTGACGGAATCCTGCAGCTCTTCTTCAGAAGGAAACTCAGGAGGGGATAACTCGCTCTGCGCAACGGTCGTAGCGTTATGATCGACAGCCATCAGCCCTGTGTCGTTCACGACGGTGGTATTTGCCGGCTCTCCTTGAGGAACATCAAAACCGTTTTCAACACAACCGACAGCAAAAATGGCAATAATGAGAATGAACAGCACTGCACGTTTTTTCATCAATTACCTCATGCGTCGGGAGTATTTATTAGTTTCGATAACCGTTTCATGAATGTTCTCCTTTGGAAAAATACGCTTCTATCTTATCAAAGATGTGCACTGAACCAGGAGGCATTTTGAGCTGTCTTGCTTCTTGCAGAGAGAACAATTGCATACCGTCCCCTTCTCGTTGCACGAATGCCTGCATGTCCGGGAGTGGAGTGACTTAGATGTTCGCAGTAACGTTAATGTCGTTGTTATCGAACGACACATTGCCGACGTATCTACGTTCTCGTATAGTATAGGACAGCTCTTCACATATCTCTCTCACAATTGCCTGCTCAGGAGTTTCTCCCTCCTCTATCTTCCCACCAAAGAAACCCCACTCCGCACCCCATTTGCTTATATTCTTCCTCCCCTGGAGAAGTATCTTGCCCTCTTTATCATAAAAACAGAGGATAGACATGTTGTACTTGCTCACTTCTTCACATTCTTCATGAAGCCCATGAGCGCATACCCCTCTCGCTTGGTGAGGAATGATTTTCCGATGAGCCTTCTCCACAATGTTTTTTGCGTGTCCTTCATGTGCGGAGCAGGGAAGGTCATGCCGTCGATGGCAGCATCAATGAGTTTGAGAGCGACTTCCTTCTCTTTTGGCGTGAGCAGCGTATATTTTTCTTCAATAGATGTTTCTGGCAGGTACAGATGTGAGAGGATTACTGCTGCTGCATGGCTCACATTCATGCTTGCATATGAGGGGTGTGTGGGAATGGTAACGCAGAAATCGCACAATGCCACCTCTTCGTTCGTCAGGCCATCAGTCTCCCTGCCCAGAACAATCCCTATCTTTGTCCGCGGTGAGAGGTGTGCGAGCTCTTTCGCCAACTGCTGCGGCGTGAAAGGAATGCGAGGGAAGTTATACTTGTCACCCAGTCTTGCCGTCGTCGCTACAAGGACGTGCATGTCTTTTTTGAGCTGGGAAAGCGTCGTGATGATTGCATCTTTCAAGATGTGCTTTGCATGCTTCGCCCTATCCAGTGATTCCTTGCACAGATAATCGCATTTTGGATTGACAAGAAAGAGCTTTTTAGCCCCGAAATTGGCCATGACACGAGCAATAGCCCCGATATTGCCTGGCGTATGTGGCTGGACGAGAACTACAAAAAGACTCATAGTCCTCTCACCAAAGGAAAGACCAACAACAAGAAGAGAATAACAACACCAATGATGCTGACTGTCGCCCAGACGCGATGAGCAATTTTCTCATTGAAGAATTTGACGAGGGTCGCCTCGAACATCCTGCCGCCATCCAATGGTCCTATGGGTAAGAGATTTACCATGCCCAGCCCAACGTTCAAGATGAATACCCAGGTGAGGAGGATGAATATCCACAATATCACTCCATACAGGAATGAAGAGACCCCTGGCTTAAGCTCAGTTACGGTCTGCAGGCCAGTGACGCCAACGTATGTCTTTTCCGAATTTGTCGGGCTTGAGCCCAGGACGACTGCCTGGCTGTAATTCTCATTACCTAACACGATGGTGTCGTTCACGTGAAGTTTTTCCAGGACGTCAATGAAGTCGTTGACGCTATGCAAAGGCTGGTCATTGAGCATAGTGTAGGTTATATTCGTCTGCAGACCTGCTCGTTCTGCAGGGCTGTCGGAAGTCACTTGAGCAAAGGTCATGCCCTTGTCAACAGCCATGCCATTGATGACAGGAGCGAGAATGAACGAGAGCAGGAGCACAGCAACGCCTGCAGCGATGACATTGGCTAAAGGCCCTGCAGCAAAAACGCTATTCCTGACGTGAAGGTTCTTCTTCTTGAGGCTCTTCTCGTCAGGTTCAACGAACGCTCCGGGAAGAGGGCCAAACATGACAAAGCCCGTTGACTTTATCTTCAAGCCGTGCGCTCTCGCCACGAAGCCGTGGCTCAACTCGTGGACGACGACTGCGATGAACAATGCCAGAATGCCTTGGAGGAAAGGGATGACGATACCCGTCCCTGGAATAGGAAGTCCTGGAATGACTGGACTTACTGCTGGTGGAGCGCCAGGAATTGTTACCATGACAATGAACTGATAACCTATATAGATTGCGCTGCCCAGCATACCCGCAAACCCTATAATCACACCAATGTAGCCAAGAAAGCGTATCGTCCGCGGATAGGCCGTGGCGAGCCTGTCTATGATGTTCATGCCGAGCTTCGTCTTATAGATGGCGATGATCTTGCTCTCGAACGTGAACTTCTTCCTGTTGAGGTAGATGAGCAGAACTATTAACGCATAGAATAGGAGCGGCCACTTGTAATTTATGAGAAACTGCAAGAAACTCATGGGACAGCAAAGAAAGGTGTTGTTTAAAAAGTTTACTTTCTGCGAGCAGGTCGGAGCGCTTTGCTGTGGCACTTCCTGCAACGTACCTTTCCTGCGAGGACGCGCATATTGCTCGTTCTAATCTTGCTTTTGCAGATCCTGCAGACGAAGATGTTCTGTGTTATGCGGGCTGCCGCCTCTGGAAACTTTACCATGATCTCATTCTTTCTTAATCTGTTTCATGACCTTGTCCGTGAGTATCTCCCAGTACAGGATGGAGACGCCATCCCTGCACTCGTCCTTGAGCTCTTCAGGGATTTTTAGGTCAAACGTCTCATACGTCTCGGCATCCATGACATTTGCCGTATCCTCATGGACACTGAGCACTTGGGCGGTCTTTTTCTCGATGATGGGAACGTCAACGTTGTCATGACCGGGCATGACGATCTGCTTCTTCTTGCCATCAATCAAGCCTACCGCATCAAGGCGCACTTTCGCATGTCCGTGCTTCCCCGGACGGCTTACTTGCGTGCCCGAAACAGAGCAGGCCACCCCATCGATGACGATATAATTGCCCTTCTGCAGTGAGCCGACGCTCTTTTGGATTACTCCTGCCATGCACATGCAGAATTTTGTGCGAGTTTAAAAAGGTTGCTTTTTTCGTGAAAACAGGATATCAGAACCAGAACCGTTTCCATCGTTTCTTTCTGAGAAAGGTGTGAAGGCGTTGTTCCGCACCAGACGCGTATCTCGCCTCGAGATCCTTGAACTGTCGCGTGTGATGGTAGGTCTTCATGCCAGAACTGTGAAACTTGAGCTTCTTGTGGAGCATCTCATGATACATGACGTAATCCAGCAAGAACTGATCTTCTCTGAGTATAGTGCTGATGACGATAGTGTTTGTTGCGTATTCGTAATGGCCGAGCTTGGCAAGACTCTCACTGCCCCACAACAAGTTTGGCTTGTCAAGCATACCATTAAAGAATTTCTCGTTCATGCGGGAAAAGCTCGCCTCAAGGACGCTGTCCGTCTTTTGGACTATGGCATAATCGCTTAGGTTTTTCAGGAAAGCATCGTACAGCTCCATCTCTGTCGTCCTTTTCTTTTCCTTGAACAGTTTCACAAGCAAGGATTGCAGCAGGCCTTTCTGAATGTCCGGACTGATGTCCTTCCAGGCACGGCTGAGCTTGAATGCAATAAGAAAAGAAGATGCTTTGACGTTTGCGTTGTAGCATTTGAGAGCTCTGGAGTATTTGAGCGAGAATGTTCTGCGTTCTTGCTTTTCGGGATACAGTTCGTGGAATGCTTGCTCGGCAAGGATCATTACACAAACTAAGAAGTCCACTCTTTTTATGACTTGTGCTACCATGCCCTGCCCAAATCGAGGGGCCAGAGTCCGTACTTTTCCCTCACGACAGAGATGACATCACGCATCGTGTACGTGTTTCCTACGTGAAATCCTAGTTTCTCTGATTCACGAATATCAGCATCCCCTTCCAGACAAGCAGGGCTCTTCATGCCGCACGGTCCTTGGCAGAACAGGTCAAAGACGTTACTGACGATCGTAATCTTTTGAGAGGGCTGCTGGTAGAGTAGCTCATGCCAGGTTCTGCAATGAGTTATGAACGCTTCTCCATACTTGTGTTTCCGATAGTCCTGGAAGGGATCGCGCGTTTCGTGCATTTCCTTATGGCAGATGTACCCACACACCGTACAGAGATGATGGCCGCGTAATACCAGTGCATTCATGGAGGAGAGAAATGAACTGCAATATATAAAAGTACTTCACAATATTTAAAAATGAGCAGAATTTTCTTCAATTAGTTCTTGAGGTGGTATTAATGGTCATGATTAATGATACAGCGCCAGAATTCGATGCAGAAGCATACGTTGCCGGACAGGTAAAGCGCCTTACGCTCAAAGAGTACAAAGGAAAATGGGTCGTCCTGTTCTTCTACCCTTTGGACTTCACGTTCGTCTGCCCTACCGAAATCAGAGGCTTTGCGGCAAAGGAGGAAGAGTTCAAGAAGCTCAACGCGCAAGTATTGGGGTGCAGCACCGATTCTGCATACAGCCACAAGGCCTGGTTCGAGAAAGACCTGCCTGATGTGAAATTCCCCATCCTCGCAGACACCAGCCATGCCATCAGCAAAGCGTATGGTGTGCTGAAGGAGGATGAAGGCATTGCCTACAGGGGAACGTTCATCATCAACCCAGAAGGAATCATACAGTACATTGTCGTGTCTGACCTGAATGTTGGCAGGAGTGTTGACGAAACGCTACGCGTTGTACAGGCATTACAGACAGGAGGGCTCTGCCCCATTGACTGGCATCCAGGACAGAAGACGCTGCATGAGAAACAAGAAAAAAAAAGAGTATAAAAAAAATTATGGTACGTAGAAGAGCCAGCGCGAGAGTATAGCGCTTCTTGCAGATGCGGCATCCACAGCAGTCGCATTATAGACGTAGTAGCCAGTCTGGTTCCTCGTCACTAACGTCGATCCCGAGCAAGAGGATCCCGTACAGGGGAAAGTTGACGTGCTCTGGATTACGCCGTTACGATAGGACTTCAACTCCACATATGCCATGTTACCGTTCGCATCAGATGCCGACCACGTCACGTTACTCGTGGCATATGTTGTGTTCGTGTACTGGTACTGAACGTAATAATACGTCAGGCTTGGCGGCTGATTCGACTGATTCACGCACGTTCCATTACTGCAACCGAAGGGGCAGGTGTAATGGTCTATTGCTGCCGCACTGCCGCTACAATACCATTCATTTACATTGTTGCCAGAGCAGGAGTCATAGAACGTGTATGGAGATCCATTACCTGCCATATAACCACTTACCCATCCATACGTGTAATAGTTCAGACCACCATCTGAGTCGGTGCATGAAGCGCTCACATTAGTACTGTTTGTAGTATTCTTTTTAACAGCTGCTCCCGTATCTATAACGTCAGGTCTTACTTGCTCGGGCTCAATCCTTGCACTCTGGGCGTCTTTTGCCACTACTGCCTTCGTTGCTTGGCCAGCGCATCCTGCGATGAACAGCACAGCAACAAAAAGGGCCAATGCTACAAACACTTTCTTCATGATTTCCCTCCAAACTGATTTTTCACGCTCTTTGGGAGGAAATTTGATATGAGTGTTTATAAATTTTTTTTTAAGGGGAATCTTGGGCAAATAATGCCATCGGGCGGAGTCATGATGCGCGCAATGGGTGACGAGAATCCTCGGTACGAGATGCCAAAGACCTGCTGAAACGGAGCATGGCACGACCATTCGCCTAAGAGCATGTTAAGGGACAAAACTGTTATTATTGTCTATTCCGCTGGTACGGCGCAATGTTCTTTCCCGCGACTCTTGGACCGTATGCGTCTGTTAGCTCTTTGAACACGGTTGTTGTTTTCACTTTCATTTCTTTGTTGACCATGATGATCTCTATGTCCTTGTCTATCAGCTGCGCGAACTCATTGAGCAATTGCAGACAGCACCCGCACGGCTTGAGAAACCGCTCTTTCGGATAGTAGACGGCGATCGCTTTGAAGTTGTACTTGCCATGCACAACGGCGTTATAGATTGCACATTGCTCGGCACAGCAGCCCAGTCCTGCGATGGTTGTTTGCACGTTGCAGCCGTGAAAAATCTCATCCTCTGTCGTCAGCAATGCAGCGCCCACCGTGCCGTCCGTTATCGGATGGAATGCAAAATCATTTGCGGTGATAGCCGCATTGATAAGTTTCTGTTTGAGCGGAGAATTCATGCCTCGTCTTCTTCCTCTTTGAAGAATTTGCTGAGATCGTGGCTGCTTTTCATCGCTTCATAACTCACTTTTGCCATAACACACCTACTTGTTCCCTTGCACGCACTCATATATAAATAAAATGGGGATGCTAACTATAGCATGAAATCTCTTTCTTAAGAAAGCACATGTTGCGTCACCATAATTTTTCTAGAACATTTTTAAAAAAAGTTTCGTTTCACTTTACCAGCGGAGTAACGTCTCTTTCTTCAGCGACAATACCTCGCCCGTCTCCGCATCGATCTTCGCATTGAGAATAGCAAACGTGAGGGTAATCAGCGTAATATTCCATACAGGTCTATCAAGGCGCTGCAGCAACAGTATGGTCTTGTCGGGAAGATCCGCGGGAAATTCAGCCTGCCTTCTCTTTTCAAGGATGGCCAAAGCCCGGTCTGGGCTAACGGTTACGTTCTCAATGTGCAATTGTAGTATGGTCCTTCCTTCCTTCGCCGCTTCCTGCGGCGGCTCTACACTTACTGCATCAGCAACCGTGAAGACGATGACTTTGTCCGTTTCTGGATGGTAGTAGCCGAACTGCCATGCCTGGCCAAACATGCTAAACACGTGAACGAGATAGCAGTCTTTCGTATGTCCTGCAAATAGTGGAGATTCCTGAAGCCGAGAGAACGCCTCCTTCCAATCCATGCATTACAGATGAAAAGAATACTTTATAATAGTTACTATCCGCCAATGCATGATGATTCCAGAAAACATTAAAAGCACACTGTGCGTTTTGCAGGATAAGCTGCACGGCATTCCCTGGATGGTCGTTGCCAGCACGAATCTTGCCCTGCAAGACATCCCTCTACAGCCGAATGATGTCGATGTGCTCACCACGCAAGAAGGCATGACGCGCATACGCGAGCGTCTACAAAAGTATACGATTAAGCCAACGCGCTACACGCGGACAGGAAGCACGGGTTCGTATCTTGACGCATACACTATCGATGACACAAGTGTAGAAGTGATGGCACACAAGGAAATCTGCATTGACAGCGTCTGGCAAGAACGACCGTTCTTTCCTAAAACACACTACATCACGTATCAAGGACGTGCACTGCCTCTGTGCCCGCTCGAGGAAGAACTCGCTGCATATCAGCGATTGGGCAGAGAGAAAGACAAGGAAAAGATAGAACAGATAAAAATACGTTTGCAGAAAAGTATTTAAAAGCAGCGGGGTTTGTGGCAGGCACGGGGCTGTGGTCTAGTGGTTATGACGCCACCCTCACATGGTGGATGTCGTGAGTTCAAATCTCACCAGCCCCACTATTTACCCACTAGATTGATTTGAAAATTCTTCGGTGGTCAAACGGTAATGTTTATATTCATCTTCCTCTCCTGCACCCAGATGAGAAGAGATCTTCGCGAAAGAATAATACGGTTGTATAAGCAAGGCAATAGTATACATGCTATCGAGGCACTTGCTGTGAGGTGTGGCAGGGAACAGATACGCAAAGAACTCAAGAAAGCAAAAACGCCATGCGAGGAAGATCGACAACATACAATCCATCATCAACATTCAAGAAAAAGAAAGCAGAGGCATTTGCTGAATTGCTCGGCAATCTCTACGGTGACGGTTCGCTGCACAAATACAAGAACACGCGAGGGGGACTCTATAATCTTGTACTCACCTTCTCTCATGACGAGAAAGATCTCGTTCGCAGAGCAAGCACCCTAACTCAGTTCGTTTTTGGATTCAAACCGAAGATTCAGAAAAAAGAAGGCATATTTGTTGTTCGGTTCAGAAGGAGCCTTGCAAAGCACATGGCCTCGTTAGGGTATCCTGCAGGAAAAAAAAGCGCAATAAACCCCAATGCTCCACTGCACATTCTTCAAAATAAGGAAATGCATGTAGCATTCATTCGTGGATTTTTCAATGCAGAGGCAAGTGTTCACAAAACGGTAGCAGTGCAGCAGTCTGTTCGTCTTTTTGTTGACGCGAAAACAAGGAATCAACTGATACGGCAGGCAAATGCATACAACATGAAAGATAGACGGGTGTATTTTGTCAGATGGAACAAGGTAAAAGAAACCCTCCGAAGCGTTCCTCAATCGAACATACTCAGAGATATTGCATCGTCACTTATGCGATTAGGCATATGTTCAACAATCTATCCCGTACGCGTGTATATAGGGGAATCAGTCGGACTGCACTATGAACTTAGGATACCTGTCGGATACGTTAAACTTATAAAAGAACAGCGTCTACTGACGTGTAAGAAGAAAGTCCGTAAACTAAACATGATTTTGCGGGGGTGCCGGAGCGGCCAATCGGGCATGGTTCAGGCATCTGGAAGCAACGCTTTCAGATAGAAACGCCATGTGGCTTAGTGCCTTCGGGGGTTCGAATCCTCCTCCCCGCAATAGTTCTTCATAAAGAAAAAATAAGCCTAGCCAAAACAACAACGATACCAATAACAATGAACGGCCAATCAAACCTGCTTCTCAATCTTATTTTGCGCACAAAAACAACAATCGCCACAAAGGCAAGAAGATAGGCAAGCAGCACACAAAGCATGATGCACAGATACGAAGACGCAGGAGCGAGCAGTGCACTGATGATCAATGCAAGCTGCACTGTCATAAACACAAAATGCGTCCAGCCTTCCGGCGTGAGCCCTTTCTCTGAAGTAAAGAGTTTTGTCTCTGCCGGTTTTTTCGGCAAGGATTTCCATACTGCGTGCATGAGCCAGCTGGCAATCAAACCCAGAAGTAGCCAGAGAAGAATCAGCGGCGAGAACGGCACGGCAAGAGGAAACAAAAAATTGAACGGGACAAAGAACCAATCCAAATACACCAATGCATAGTTGTGCAAGAACGAATCAATCCTCTTGAATCGTGCGGCAAACTGCCAGACGAGAAAGAACTGGATGAAAGGAAGTGTAGCAAGAACATACGAGAGCATGGAATGCAACACTCCCTCACATTTATATGCGTTTCTGTAGTCGCTAGCGCGATGAAGGAAAAGAATAAATAACGCACCACATTCTCATCAGGCATGCATGTAGGAGGGAAGCACTATCGCACCATCTGGCAAGAGCACGGTTCAGTCAAGACCATAGACCAACGATATCTTCCTCACCGATTTGTCATAGAGGACTTGTACACGCTTGAGCAAGTCGTCGTTGCCATCAAGGACATGCACGTACGTGGTGCGGGACTGATAGGTGTGGCTGCTGCGTATGGCATGTATATCGCCGCAAAGCAGGCACTGCAGGACAACGTGCAGTCAGCATCATTCGATGAGTGTATGAAGACTGCGGCAGAAGCATTGCGCAGCACTCGTCCCACTGCAATTAACTTGTCATGGGCGATCGATCGTATGGTTGCAGCAATCTCTGCAGAAACAACCGTGCAGGACAAAATAACCTGTGCGCTAACAACAGCAGAGGCAATGGCAGATGAGGATGTGGATACGTGCAAGCGTATCGGCAAGTACGGTCTCACTCTGCTCGAGGACATTGCCCAAAAAAAAGGAAATGTTACTGTCTTGACGCATTGCAATGCAGGATGGCTTGCCATGGTCGATTATGGCACGGCACTCTCTCCGGTCTATGCCGCACATGAGCGAGGCATGCCCCTACACGTGTATGTTGACGAGACTCGACCAAGAAATCAAGGAGCATCACTCACGGCATGGGAGCTAGCGCAGCAAGGCATCCCGCACACGGTCATCGTTGATAATGTGGGAGGGCATCTGATGCAGAAAAATCTTATTGATATCGTGCTTGTTGGCAGTGATCGTACCACGCGCACGGGAGATGTTGCCAACAAAATAGGAACGTATCTGAAGGCGTTGGCGGCAAATGACAACAAAGTCCCCTTCTATGTTGCATTGCCATCAGCATCCATCGACTGGACGTTACGTAACGGCGCAAACATTCCTATTGAGGAGCGTGACAGCGGGGAAGTAACCCACGTCCAAGGATTGTACGAGGGGAATATCGTCGACGTGCGAGTGACGAACAGCCCTACGAAGAATTACGGTTTTGACGTTACCCCTGCACGGCTCGTGACCGGTCTTATCACCGAACGTGGCACGTGTCCTGCATCCGAGCAAGGACTGTTGTCTTTGTTTCCCGAACATAACCACAATCCATAAAAACCTCGCTTCTCAAGCGACTGCATGCACGAAACAGTCATTGCAATGAACATCATCGAGGAAGCAAAGAAGCACGGCAAGGTCAAAGAACTCCATCTGGAGATAGGAGAGCTTGCGCACGTCCCTGCTCACGAGCTCATGGCCTGCCTTGAGCGCCTCGTGGATTGGGAATTGCACCACAGAGAAAAAAAGGCAAGAGTAAAATGCACGTGCGGTTTCCACGGTCACCCGACCATTCTCGAACGCGGCCATGACAGCTTCATGATCGAATGCCCGAGCTGCAAGGGCATGCCCGAACTCATTGAGGGGACGGAGATCGTCATCAAGAAAGTCGTGGTGGAATAGTGTGCCTGCTCGTCCCTGGCAAGATCATCAGCATCGATGAGGATATTGCTACCGTCGATTATGGCATTGAGACGAGGGAAGCGAAACTTCTTGACGATTCCTTCACGATAGGGGACTACGTGCTCGTGCAGGGCAAGATTGCAGTCATGAAAGTTCCCGAAGAAGAAGCTGAAGAAAGCCTTCGTGCGTATCAGGAAGTGCTCAGCCAATAACTTCATGAGAAATGTCAACTGGCCTGGCAATAAAGAATTTTCCATCGACTGTACACAACTTCACTGCTGCTATGCTTTCTTCTAATGTGGGGAATCCTGCAAAGATAGTGGGCCCTGAACCCGTCATGCCGCACTCGTGTGCACCCTTACTGAAGTGTTCCTTGAGCCGTTGTACGTCAGGACAGAGCTGGCACATGATATCATAGAAATTTTTTCCCGTACGGTCGTGCCGTTCGAACATGTCTTTCGTGCTCTTCATGAACGGTGGTTTGGCGAGAACAAAATAGGGGCTGACATCGAGTTCTCTATACGAAAGCAATTCTCCTGTCTGCTCAACAACGGCACTGCCATAATTGCTGAGAAAGAAGGGCACGTCGCTGCCAATCTCAAACGCAATATCCTGTAATGCCTTGACGCCCATGCCCAATGAGCAAATGGTGTTCATGGCCCACAATGCTGCAGCAGCATCGCTGCTTCCCCCTCCCAGTCCTGCACATTCGGGAATGCCTTTGGTGAGGTGGATGCTGCAACACATTTCTTTGCCTGTCGCTTTTTCGAGAGCGTCCTTCGCTTTCTCTATCAGGTTGTTTCTGTATACGCGTCCAGTGAGACTGAAGTGTGCCGCAGGCTCGACTTCTAAGAGATCGTATAAGGTGATTGACTGAAAGGTAGAACGGATGGTGTGGTAGCCGTTGTCTTGCCTGTCCAGGATGTTCAGGTCAAGGTTGATCTTCGCATAGGTCTTGAGCATCATGGTCTGCCTGCCGCATAATTTGTTCCTTGCGCTCTTCCTCGAGCAACACATCGAGGTGAGGATTGCCTGCCTTGCTGCCGGGCTTGGCTTCTGGAGCAGTTGCATCTGCGGGAATGTACACGGGAAGGGTCTTGCCGTCTTTTTCTATCCTGTCGGGGGTGTATTCGTGCCGTCCATACTCCATAGGAAATGAGAACGATGCCGAATTTATTAATGTTTGCAGCACTCGGTTTCTGTTGAACGTCTTACGTCTGCGGTCCGTGTTGTATGACGGACAGCTGCACGTTTCGAGGGCAATCGCAACATTCTTGGATGACTTCGCAGTGCGGACCGTTTCAACAGCACCTAGCACTCACAAGTGAAAACATTATAAATCAAAAAGCATTCACGATGCACATGAACGGGGGAATTGAACAGCTGATCAAAGATAAAGGTGTTGCCGCAGTCGTCTGCAACCAGTGGGGAGACACGGGCAAGGGAAAGATAGTCGATCTCCTCTCTTCATGGGCTAATATCATCGTACGCGGCACAGGCGGCGCCAATGCGGGGCACACGATCACCGTGCATGGCAAGAAGCATATTTTCCATCTCATACCGTCAGGCATACTCTACGACCAACAGGGAAAGACGAACATCATCGGCAAAGGCGTCGTTTTTGACCCACAGGCATTCTTGGACGAGTATGGCTTGCTGCAACGTGAAGGCATTGCGCCAAAACATCTGCGTATAGCGTATGATGCTCCACTCATCCTTCCCCACCACATCCTATTCGATAGATACAATGATGCATCAGAGAAAGTGGGCACGACGGGAAGAGGAATAGGTCTTTGCTACGCTGATGTCGTCTCGCGTACAGGCCTTATCGTCAATGATGTACTCAATCCAGCAGCATTCGAGGAAAAACTGCATGCGTACACACACACAAAACAATTCCTCTTCGATTCCATGCGTAAAGAGACTGCACGAAACATACTGCACCAGCCAGCACTGCTCAACGGATACTATTATGATGAAAAAACGATCATCAGCATAGACCAGGTCATCGAACGCTATGCCGCCTATGCTGAAGCAATTCGTCCATTCGTGACGGACACGACGGCGCTCGTGCAGTCGGCGCTAGGAAAAAAGCACATCCTCTTAGAAGGAGCGCAAGGCTTATTGCTCAGCATCGACTATGGAACAACCAAATATCAAACGTCATCTGACTGCAGCATCGAAGGACTGGCGAAAGGATCAGGACTGAAAGAAAGCAACGTTGATCTCGTCCTCGGCATCACCAAGGCATTCTACATGACGAGAGTGGGTAATGGCCCTTTCCCGACGGAATTAGGCGGGAAGAAAAGCGAGCAGTACTGCGCTGCAGGGCACACGCGCGATGAAGAAAAACAATTGCACGGCAACGAAATTGCTGCATTGCAGGCAGACCCTGACGAGTTCAGGCAAGGCATTGCGTTGCGCATGCTCAGCGATGAGTATGGTGCGACGACGGGCAGGACGAGAAGGGTTGGCTGGCTCGATCTCGTGGCATTGCGCTACGCCCAAGGCATCAATGGCAAAGAGCTCGTCCTGACAAAGACAGATATCCTGCGCAATACGCCCATCAAGCTGTGCACGGCATACGAATACACCGGTCCTGCACTGTCGTTCAAGGGAGAAACGCTCAGTCCCGGGACGATACTGACGACATTCCCCAGACATTCTGAGATACTCTACCACTGCAAACCCATCTACGAGACATTCCCGGGATGGGCAGAAGATGTCAGCATGATCAGGATGTACGAACAGCTCCCTCGACAATTCAAAGATGTCGTCCAGTTTATCGAGAACACGACAGGAGGACATGTCTCCATCATCTCTGTTGGTCCAGAGCGTGACCAGAACATCTTCAGATAGACGTAGGGATTACTTTCAGCAGTCGCTGCGTGTATGCTTGCAAGGATTGCTGTTGCTTCTTGTCTAGGATCATGCAGGCAAAGCCCCAATGCAAGGCAACCACATCACCGACACGAGGAGCCAGTAGGTCTGGATGGTAGAGTGCAGTCCTCGTCTCTTCCTCTCCCAAAAAATACGCTTTTTCTTTTTTGAGTGGCTGCACAGCAACGATGATCTTGTCCTTGAGCACCTCAAGTACTCGCCCCCATGCAGGCCTGCAGTTGTCCATGTTTTGCAGCGTCGTTTCCACCGAACCCGTCACTTTTCCCACGCCAACGTAAAGGACGTTGGCAAGGTGATGCGGCAGCAGCCCTGTCGGGAGGTGCTCGATGAGATAATTTGCGTGTGAGGCAAGCATGCCCCTTTTCACTAGACGGCGAATGATGTCTTTCATGTCCTCGTCAGTGAATTTTTCCAGGAGAGCATTCCCTATCCAGTACGCCTCGACGACATCGTAATCAGTGAAGTGCTTTCCTGTCTTTTCAGCGATGACTTGCAAGTACGGGTAGAGCGCCTCGAATTTTTTTAAGGACGCCTCTACCTGCTCAGGATGCTTCTTCAGTCGTACAAAGGCGAGGAATTGCTCTGTCGCGCAGCTCGGCCCGCAGAACTGCAATTGATTGGTGATGTAGCTGAAGCGGACGGCCAGCTCAAGCCCGTCCATACGCCACCTGCACAGAGGGAATGCAGAGCACAACAACACTGCCTACAACAAGAAGTATGCCTGCAATGTCAGCGAAAGAGAGGACGACGTGCCTGAATGCCGCATCAAGCAATGCCGTGATCGGCAAACCCAGGGTGAGCAGCGACGCGGCGACGCTGACCTGGACGTGCTTGAGCCCATTGTAGTAGGTGAGGACGTACAGGAAGAGCATACCTGCAGTGATACCTATCCACAGATATTGTGCAGAGGACATGCTGAAGAGCAATGCCTGTTTGTCAAGAACGAAAAGATAGCAGAGGATGAAGATGCTGCCGAAGAACATTCTACCAAAAGCAACGACATTCCCTGAGAGTGATTTCAGCACGTGCTTTGCAAAAACGTTCTCAATAGCCCAGAAGAGCACTGCGCCAACGATGAGCAGGTGGGCTGTGCTGAACTGCACGTCGGGTTTTGCGAGCAAGAACGTGCCGAGCAGCATGGCTCCTGCCAGGAATGCGAAGCGCAGGTTGAGTTTTTCTTTCAGAAAGACGAGCGCAAGTATGATGACGACGATGAAGAGTGTCTTGTGCAGGAATCCCGCCGTCGTCCCTGTCGTCAATTGCAGTCCCTTGAAGAACAGTATGAACGGTATGCTTCCGCCAACAAGACCGATGCCTGCAAGCTGGATCCATTGTTTTTTGGAGAGCTTCTTGAGCTCTTGCCACTGTCCTATCGCGATGATGATGGAGAAGAGTGCGACTGCAACAAGCACATTCTTTGCAAGCGTGAAGATGGTCGCCTCGAAGCCTTTCACAGCGTAGCTGTTGAGGAAGATGCTGATGCCTGAAATGAGCGCGGTCAAGAGAATGAGGTATTTCAAATCCATGCTTTCACCTGCTGTGCGAGCTGTACTGCATCACCTTCCTGGGGCAGACCGATGATGATGATGTTCTTCTTCATGTCCAATTCCTGCATCAGCTTCAAAAAGAAGCCGACATCAAAGTCATGCATACTCATGATGTTCCTTGCCTTGATCTGATTGGGACTGAGGAGCAACGGTTGTGTTATGTTCTTGACCACGTCGAGGATGATGATGTCATCCATGTCCAGCAACTGTTCTGGAGAGGTGCAATGCCGCACGGGCACATTCAGCTCTTTCGCGACGGCCAATGCAAGATTGTCCTGTGCGAGGTAGGCGTTGCCGAAGACGCAGATCATCGCCAGTTGACCTCGAGGAAGTGCGCCGAGCAGCTGAAGCACGGATCGTAGCTCCTGATGAGCTTTTCCACAGCAAGCACGATGTACTCTTTTGACCTATTGATGATGCTGGGCAGGAAGGAGCGGATGTCCTCTTGCATGTTCAGCAGGTTCTGCGCTGTCGGCGTGATGATGTTCGCTTTTATGATTGTGCCTTTCTCATCGACCGTGTATTCGTGCCAGAGCGTCCCCCGAGGAACTTCGATGGCAGCAATGCCCGTGCCCGCACGCAGTGGAATGTTCGCTACCGGTTCAGGCTGCACGCCTGCCTTGCAAATGCGGATGGCATGGTCAATGCAGTGCACAATCTCTATTGCCTGCGCGAGATTGTTATGGTAGGGATTGTCCGAGGGCATCTTGAGTTTTGCGAGCTGCAGGGCGCGCTTTGCGTTCGCCGAAAGGTGCTGGTGGTTGTTGTTCAGTCTCGCTAGCGCCCCCACCATGTATCTGTGGTCTTTCTTGACGATGAAATTGCTCGTGCTCCTCGGCTCATGATATTCCCTGATGAACTCCTTATAACGGACGGGCTCGAATTTTGTCTTCTGGGAGATGAACATGCCCTCCAACAACGCATATTCTTTTGCGTGCGAGATGCTGAACCATTCCGTCTCTGAATGGAAGACAGGATTCTTGAGGCCTGCGAAGAGCTTGACGGTCGCCAAAGCATCAGCAGTCAAGGCAAAGAGTTCCTTTGCAAGCATGTTGAGCTGTTCCTTGTCAGGGAGTTTGAGCCAGCCACCGACCGTTGCCGAGATGGGATGCAAGTCCCTGCCGCCAATAGTCTTGACGATGAGATTGCCCATACGCATCATGGCAAGAGCCCGTTGGATCTCTTTCTTGTATTTACCTGCCATGGCGAGCGCTGATTCATAGCCGAGATAATCTGGCAGGGCAAGGAAGTAGAGATGCGTTGCATGACTCCTTATGCGCTCCCCAATCATGAGCAATTCCCTGAGCTGTTTTGTTTGCTGACTAGCGTGGAAGCCGAGCGCGTTCTCAATGGCAGTGATGGCTGCGATGACATGGGCACACGAGCAAATGCCACAAATGCGAGAGGTTATCTCATGCGCCTCAAAATATTTTCTGCCGATGACCAGCCCTTCGAAGTATCGCGAGCCTTCCACTGCTGAAAGTTCGCAGACACTCACTTTTCCTTCATCTATGCTGAGATTGAGCTTTGCGTGCCCTTCGATCTTTGTTATGTGGTTAAGGGTTATGGTTTTCATTGAGTTTCTCCAGCATGGGCAGTTTCAGTCCTGCAAACGTGCGCATTCGGTCGTGGATAAACTTGTCGTCAAATCCTTTCTGCTTGAGAATACTGATCATAAGGTCGAGATTCATGTCGTTCGTGGGTCCCCTGCATCCCCAGCATTCGAAGCCACCATTGATACAGACGCTGTTGCAGCCACCTACGGTGATGGGTCCGAGGCAGGGCTTTCCCAGGTCAAGCAAGCACTGGTTCTGGTTGCGCCTGCACTCCACGCAGACAGGATTCGTGTAGGGCATCGGCTGCTTTCCCCTGACGAGCTGCTTGATGAACTGCAGTATCTGTTTCTTGTCAGGCGGGCAGCCGGGCACGTAATAATCAACAGCGATGTGCATATCGATGGGTGTTGGTTCGACGTCCTGCACATTGTGCTCTTTCTGGTAGAGCAAGTGCTCATAATTTTCCTTGAGCGAGAAGTGACGATAGGCAGGCACGCAACCCGTGCAGGCGCACGCACCTAGGCTGACGACGAAGGTGGAATTCTTCCTGAGCTTTTCGATGACGTCCTTGTCCTCGTTGCTCGCCACAAGGCCTTCGATGAAAACATAGTCGAAATGGTCATCCACATTTACTTCTTTGATGAAAGGGAATGCCCGCAGGTCGATAAGGTTGAGCAGGTCAAGTATGTCGTTCTCATTGAAAATAACGGAGAGCAAGCAACCTGCACAGCCCGTGATACCGTAAAATCCCACTATGGGCTTTTTGCTGGTCGTATCAGTCATTCTTGTACCTCAACTCATCCTGCCTGAAGACAGGACCATCAACACATGCGTACTTTCCATGGATCATGCAGTGGCAGCACACGCCGATACCACAATACATGAGGCGTTCTGCACTGACGAAGATGTGATCGTCCTGGAATCCCTTCGCGTACAAAATCTCGAGGACTTTGTCCAGCATGATGGGCGGCCCGCAGAGAAAGACGATGCTCCCTTCCGTAGTGAATGTTGTTTCCTGCAGCATTTGTGTAATGAACCCTTCTTTGGCGTCGTAGCAGAACTGCCCTTGTGGATTCTTATCAACGCTCACCTGCAAATGGTATTTGTCTTTCCATTCCACGAGCTCCCGCTGGAAGATGATGTCGTTAGGAGAACGATAGCCAAGAAAAAGCAGCACGTCATGATACTCGTTGCGATGATTCTCGACATAGTCGATGATGCCTTTCAGGGGTGCGACGCCGCATCCTCCACCGATGATGATGAGCGTGTGCCCCTTGAGTTCTTTCATGGGATAGCCGTGCCCGTACGGGCCGCGAAGAAGAATGGTGTCGCCTTTCTTCAAATGGGCTAGTGCTTTGGTGACATTGCCCACCTCTCTGACGTTGAGTTTGATGTATTCTCGCGAGTCGGAACAGATGCTGATGGGACTCTCTCCAATGCCTGGCAGGCTCACCTGCACGAACTGGCCAGGGTCATGCTGGACTTTCATGTCGACGGTGATGGTGAACGTGTCGGGTGTTTCTCGATAGAAGTCGAGCACCTTGTAAGGAAAGGGTAAGTAGGGGTTGAGCACACCAGCACCTGGGTGCATCTTGCCCTTTTCTTTCTTGCTCTTTTCTTTTTTTGTTGCCTTGCTCATGGGTTCATCTCGTTGATGATCTGTACAAAATCTATCCGGGTAGGGCAGCCTTCGATGCACCTGCCGCAGCCAACGCAGAGCTGGATGCCGTACTTCTGCTTGAAATAGTCCAACTGGTGGTAGATGCGGTGCTTGAAGCGCTGTGCTCTGTCCTGCCTGAATATGTGATTGCCCGCGACCTTCGTGAATTCTGGCAATTGGCAAGAACTCCACTGCCGTATGCGTTCTCCTGCTGTTGGATCTTTTGTGGAAAGCTCGTCGTGTATGTCGAAGCAGTAGCACGTTGGACAGAGCGCCGTGCAAGCAGCACAGGAAAGGCAGAGCTTCACGCCTTTCTGCCAGTCAGGATGATCATAGAGCGCAGAGATGTCGTGTTTGAGCAAGCGGTCTGCATTCCTAATCTGTTTCTCCTCCTGTGTTACCTTTCTGCCTTGTACAAAGAACGATGCGTGCTTGTCAACGATGTCTTGCCCTTTCTCAGAACCCACTTCGATGAGGAAATAATCTCCCTTGTCATAGAACATCAAATCATAGCAGTCGACAAGATTGAGAGAGCCACAAAAACAATGCGGTGAAGGTGCTTCATCGCAGTGATAGCCGAAAAGCAGTACATTTTTCCTGGCTGCCGCATAATAGGGGTCTTTCGCGTCCTGCAAGAACACCATGTCCTGATGGTGTATGGCGTTGAGGTCGCACTTTCTTACGCCAAAGAATACACGTGCAGGCTCTTCTTCAATGATGGGCTGCAAATCATTCTTTTTGAATGTGAAGAGTGTTTGCTGATGCCTAAAAAAATATTCTTTCAACGGAAAGTACGCATTCTTCTCTAAATATATGTTGGGTATGTCCTCGTTTGTCAGTTGAGAAAAGCGCACGACGTCTTTGTTGAGCGGCGCATAGACCTTGCTGTTCTTGAGCAGTGCAAGCATGAACTTGCCGAATGTCTCTTTGTCTTGCCGATACGCAGTCATCGTTACCATGCCATACCCATCAATCCATCTGCTCGTCCATTCACCACCGGTCAACATGGATGTTGCGAGGATCAACCCCTTGCTGGACGAGCTCGTGCAGGAGGTGCTCGATCATGAGTGGAGGGCCACACAAATAGTACATGCACCCCGCATAGTCGGGAACGCTCTCCTTAATAAAATCTACTGAAACCATGCCTCTGTGCCAGGGCCAGGGCTCTCCGCCATCCTGCTCAATTGTGAAGAAAATGCGTATCTTGCTATGGTTGGCGTGCATGGCCTGGATTTCATCATGGTAGACGAGATCGAGTGGGGTTCTCGCTCCGTAGATGAGGGAAATGTTCACGTTCTCCAGTTTTTTGTCGACGACAAATTTCATGATGCTCCGCAATGGAGTTATGCCCGTTCCTCCGCCAACGAGCACGAGGTTTTGTAGGTGCGTCTCGTCCAACGTGAATAAGCCATACGGTCCTTTGGCGTCCAGCTCATCGCCGATACTGAGATCGTAGAGTCTTGGGCTTACCATCCCTCCTGCTACTTTTTTGAACGTTATGTCTACATAGTCCGGCTCCGTTGGAGAGCTCGCTATGCTGTACGCCCTGCGCCGCATCTCCCCATTTACCTGCATGGAGACGAGCAAGAACTGTCCTGGTTTGTACGAAAAATCTTTGGGACGCTCGAGACGTATGGTCCGCACTTGCGGCGCGACATCGATGACATCAATGACCTTCACAACCCACCTCTTCTTCTGCACTTGTGGAGGGCATGTTTTTAAAGCTTGCGAAGCAGTGCTGCACCAGCACAGAAAAAATATCAGCACTCCACCACCTTTAAATATAACTGCCAATTTCTCACAGTACTGTAAAAGAATTACTATAGTAAAAAAAATAGTGAAAGATGAACAGCAGAGGAGGACACCATGGTAACGAACATCACCACCACAACATTTGACAAAAACGTGACGGAATCCACACAGCCCGTCGTCCTCGACTTCTGGGCAGAATGGTGCGGACCATGCAGGATGATGGCACCTGTCTTCGAACAGCTCAGCAAAGAACTTCCTCAATTACGATTCGGCAAAATCAATGTCGATGAGGAGCCGCTCCTGGCAGAAAAATTCGGAATACGAGGCATACCCTCACTCGTCATCGTCAAGAACGGCAAGGAAGTGGACAGAATTGTCGGCTTCGCACCGGCATCTCTGCTCAAGCAGAAGCTGCAAACATTCGTGAAAGCATGATCGATTTTGCCTGCAAGCACTTCAGGATAGAGGACATCGTCAAGTGCAGCCTTAACCTCACCAAAGGAGATTACGCGGTTTTGCACCTGCTTTCATCTCAAGAAAAGACGCTCTCCTCACAAGACATAGCAATAAAGCTCGGTCTTGACCAGAGCACGGTCCAGCGGACGCTCAAGAAACTGCACGAGAAGAAACTCATCAGCAGATTCCAAGAGAACCTGCACGGAGGAGGCTACCAATTCACGTATCGCGCAGACAAGAAACTCGTGCGCATGACGGTGAAGCATATCATCAAGCAGTGGAGCGACACCGTCGAGAAACGAATCGAGGAGTGGTAGTCATGCATGCTCGTCGATGACGAGTTCATATGCCGCCCCATCTTTGCGTACGTGCGATTTTTTTATGGTGAGCGCTTTCTTGAACAGCGGCCCGTAGAGCACGAAACTTTCAAACTCCCCTCCCTCTCCTGCAACATTGATATCGTACTGCCTGCTCAGCACAACGAGCCTGTCCACATCATCGTGCGTAATGACCCTGCCCAACCAAGATTTGTCAAGGCCTTCTGCAGCAACCTTGGTAAGAATAAACTGGAAGCCGTCGTCGATGAGCTGACGCATCACCTCTTCCTGTTGTTTGTGCCAGAGTGGATGGAATACTTTCAGGCCGAGCTTCTCGCAGACACGCTCAATCCTGTCACGCTGATACGTAGAATACAGTGCTCCTGTCACAATTCCATCTAGTGCATACTGCTCTTTCGCCTCGCGGATAGCCTGCTCCAACTCGACCAACTCCTCTTCCTTCTCACCCGCAGTCTCTTTCACCAGCAATGGCAAGCCCAAGCAGTCCGCCTGTTCCTTCGCCAAATAAATAGTGGGCGTGTGATACATGTACGAGTCAGGATTCTCTGAACTGATCGTGATGAGACAGGTGACGTCGTAATTCTGCTGCTGCATGATATACAGGGCGTAATTGCTGTCCTTCCCCGTCGAGAACAGCACGCCGAGCCGAAGATTGTGGTCGTAATACTGCTTGAGGTAGGCAGACTTGTTTTGCCTGTTCTGCTTTGCTAGCTTCTCGAGTGCCGCATCGAACTTGCTGCCGTACTGCGCCGCCCGCTTCGGCCGGAACGCTACGTGTTCTGGCAGGCCTTGCTGCAGGGCAAGCTCGCGCAAAATGTGTTTTTTGTGCATGCCGACTATTTTGTATTGTGCAGGGATGCGCACGGCAAAGTCGACAAGGGCTCTGTCAAGAAAAGGGACGCGGAGCTCTATCGTGTTGTACATGGTGAGTACGTCATCCCTGTACAAGTCCCGCTCGTACACTTTCCTCAGCCCGGCAATGCATTCTTTGTTAATGTTCGTTGCACGCAGGTGACGTTCATAACCCGCAAAGAGTTCCTCGCTGCCTAACCCAGAAAAAAGAATTTTGACATGGTCTTCCTTCGCGAGCCGTGTCGCACAAAACAAGGGAAGGGCAACGCCAACTTTCACGACGTTCGATGACTCAATGAGAGGGACTAGTTCCTTGAGCAATGCAGGAAGGTCGTCCTTGTCGATGATGATTTCCTTGAGCGGAAAGTCCAGTTCCTGTGCCACTTTTCTCGACCAGACAAGATCCTCAGCAGTCTCGCTGACGGCCGCAGTGTAGCACGTGAATGGAATGGCGTGTTTTTTGCAGAACCAAGCAAGCAATGTAGAATCTATGCCTCCGGAGAAGAGTATGCCGAGCTTTTGCTCGGGAATTCGTTTCTGTACTGCTTGCTCGAAAAGGACATGCAATTGATCGATGATGGCCTGTTTTGGCAGGTCCAGTTCTGGATGTTCGATGAAGAAATTCCGTTGTATTGCCGTTGTGGTCTTTGTTGCTGTATCATAGATAAGTATCTGTCGTGGATTGAGCTCTTCTGCATATGCAAAGCCCATGGCATAGAGTGCTTTCCGTTCTGAAGCGAAGGCGAATGGCTGTGCAATCCAGAGCGGCTTCACGCCGATGATGTCCCTGGCAAGAATGATTTTACCTTCACGTGCGTATGCGAAGGCGTAATCGCCATCCAATTCTTCAATGAGTGCAGGAATCTGCTCAAGAGTTTTCTGCTCGAGAAGCTGGAAGAGCAGTTCTGCATCATTCACGGCATGCCTGCCACATTTTTCCGCTAGCTCTTTCCAATTATAGATTTCACCATTCACCACCAGCATGCCCTTTCCCAGAAACGGTTGCGGCACTACATCAACAATGGCATGCAGCGTGTGCCCGAACATGATGTTGTCCTTGCAGGAAAAATCGAGATGAGAGAGAGATGCTGCTGTGCTTCTGGCTCGTGCGGAGGCAACACCAACGCCATCCTTGCCTCTATAGTGGAGCGTCATAAGCCCTTTCCTCAGGAGTTCATCTGCATGCTCGTTCTGACAACCGACAATGCCGCACATGCTGCCTGGAAGAAGAGCATGATTTATATAGGTATAGGCGATCCTTAGTGCATGAGCTACTATGTCCTCATCCGCGGTCCTTTGGGCGTTGGCAAAACGACAATAGCACAAGCGGTCGCGAAGCAACTCCATGCAGCGTACATAGCACTTGATGCGGTTATGGTCGAGCACAAGCTTGATCTCGTCCCTAAAGATGAGCCGTGCATCCCTGCAGAGCAGTTCCGCAAAGCACAAGCAATCATGTTGCCGCACATACGAACGGCACTCAAGACAAAGCCGGTAGTCATCGACGGTTGCTTTTATCATAAGGAGAACATAGATGAACTCATAGGAGAGATGCCTGTTCCAGGGTATGTCTTCACTCTCACTGCTCCAGTGGATGCCTGCATAGCGCGTGATACGGCGCGCAAGAACGGCTATGGGGAAGATGCGGCAAGGGCAGTGCACATGCTCGTGAACCGCTTCGAATATGGAAAGAACATAGATGCCACACAACCAGTACAGACCATCGTTCAAGACATCGTGACAAGGTGTTGTAGCCCAGAGGAGAGAAATGTTTAAATGCACTACAATACTCCTTCAGCAGGGATGACAGGAGCGCTCATTTTTTTCGAAGGGGTCGATGGTTGTGGAAAATCAAAACAGTTCAATCTTCTTCTCGAAGTATACAAACAACAAGGTATAGCCTATGAGCGATGGCGCGAGCCAGGCGGGTCGCTGTCCGCAGAGAAGATACGGACGATTCTACTCGATAAAGAGAATACAGACATCACACCACAATGCGAAACATTGCTCTATACTGCGTCACGGGCGATTACAAACCTACAATTGAAACCTTTGCTTGAGAAGGGGCAGGTAGTTGTCCAGGATAGATCCTATTGGTCAACACTCGCCTACCAGCACGCACGCGGTGTGCCTATCGAGGACATTCTTTGGCTGTCCAGCTTTGCGGACTGTATTACGCCCTTGCGTGGTTATCTCTTTAGAATTCCCTACACCGTCGTTGAGGAACGCTTACGGCAGTCGGGAAAATCGCTCGATAGGCTCGAATCAGATCCTGTATTCACGCGCAAAGTCATTGATGCATACGATGCATTGCCTGCACTTTTCCCCGAGAGCGCCATGGTCATCGATGGCACACAGGACATTCCTACCATTCATCAGCTCATTCTCGAGGACCAGCGAAGACTCAAGATACTACGATAAGTTTGCGCTTGCTCGTCAGTCCTGACTTGATGGTGACCTGTTTGCCGATCTCTTTACGCAAGTACTTTTGGAGTTCTGCATTTGCCTTTCCCCTCTCAGGCGGGGCGTGCACGTCGAGAAAAAGCGTGTTCGAGGATTCATCGTATGCCGTGATTTTTGTCTTTGGCCTGTTCGTCTTCACCTGGACATAAAAGAAACGGGGAAGCAGGGTCAACTGTAGTCTCTCCACACGTGCTTGCACTGTTCGCACTTCAAGAATTTTGTTTCTGGCTCATCGCTGGCCCTGGTTTGTATGGTCCAGAACTGGGCCTTGGTGTGATGGCATTTGGGGCAGTCCGCATCGATGACCGGCAGTGCCTGCTCATCTTCCTTTTCAATGACCGCAACACCAAGGGCATCCTTGACCTTTTCCTTGAATTCCTGCTGCTGTGGATTCTTTTCCTTGTACCCGCAGCTGCATCCGAGGATTCTCTTGCCACCCTCACTTCTCGGCTTGAGGAGACTCTTGCATTTCGGGCAGAACAGCATACGAATGCCAGTTTCCTCTTCCTTTAAAAAAGTTACGGAAGTCAGAACGCAGGCACGCCGAACAATCCTAAGAAATCGACAAACCATATCTTGACCCAGCCGAGCAGGGGGATTCTGAAGACTGCCTTTCCTATGAGCTGCTGGGTGGTGACGTACTGTTCGTTAAGGTCGAGGCTCACTATTTGCTGCAGGTTGTTGTCTCCCTTCGTCTCAAAAAAGCCGTCATGTATTGCAACGACCCGGTGGATGATAGGATAGGGTTTTCTTGCCTGGAAGACGATGACATCACCCTGCGTTATTTCTGTTGGTTTCTTGCCGATGAGCACCATGATGTCTCCTTTGTTGAAGCCGTGCACGAAGATGAACGTCCTGAACTGCTGCTCTGAGATGTTGCGCTGCACGTAGAATTCTTGGTGTGTCTGCCACCACTGGTCGAAGTTTCCTTGATGTTCCATGCTCGTGCTTACGACAGCGACTACCGGCAAGCTCGTCCCGAACAAGAGTCCTATGCCGGGGTAGATGACGAATTTGATGAGTACGAATGCGAGCAGGATGTTGACTGCCCAGCTCAAGGGACTGTTGTCGTACCAGATGAAATACCATGCTTTCTTGAGCCAATGATCGTCGTGCTTTGGCGGAGCGCGTTTCTTCATGGGCCTGCAAAAAAGGGGAAGTTCTTATAAAGATTTCGTAAACGTTTAAAAGAAACACCTTCTTCTCTTGGCGTATGCGCTTCTGCCCACGCTGCGGAAAAGAAACGACACGCAAGGAGACGTTCTGTGCAGACTGTGCACCCTCTCGAGAATTCACGTACAAAGATATCACCATCACCGTGAGTCCCTCGATGAAATACCTTGTGGGAAATTCCTGGAAGTCCTGCAAGGATGTCACTGAGGCTATCGAGAAAACTGCACAGCAAGCAATCAAGACCAAACAGCGCATCACGCTCGTAAATACCACGCCTACACTAACTGAGGTGAAGGACGGTCAGCTCTTCCCTATCTTGCTGACGGTGAAGATCGGCAACCAGTACGCAGATATCCCTGCGAAGTTTTGGGGCAGGAACAGCCCAGATATGAAGACAGGAACGTACTATGAGGGGGTACTGCAACTACGCAATGCAGATGAGCACATCATCGGCAGGGCAAAAGCCATGCTGAAGAGAGAACGTGCGCATCTCGCCAAAGAAGTGCACGTACAGAACGGCATCGACCTCTATCTCAGCCCGCGAAAGGCCATTGATGCCCTGGCAAAGCATCTTCGCGCTGCGTTCGGAGGAACGTACGAGAGACACGCACAACTCTTTTCCAGAAATACACAATCGAGCAGAGACATTTTCAGGCTCAACATCATCCTCAACTTTCCCGCATTGAAAAAAGGGACGTTTTTCCTGCACAACCACCTTCCCTTCGAGGTCATCAATACGGGCAAGAGTTTCAAAGTGAAGAATGTGCAGTCGGGATCAAGCACGAGCATCCGCATCCCTCATACACCAACAATACTGGCCGTCTATACAACGACCATAACAAAAATTCGTCCACACCTCGAGGCCATGCACCCCTTGACATTTCAGAGCGAGCCTATCGTGCATGCAGACAAGAAAGAGTGCGTCCTCGGCCATACCGTGCAGGTCATCCTTCACGGCGGATTATGGGTTGTTCGGTCGTAAGGAATTCCACGTTTCTTGTATCTTCAAGAAGTAATACTCTGCCTGCTGTCCGTACACGCTATTCCTGAACGAGTCCCTCAGTCCATAGAGTTTGTTCAAGAACAGGCCTGGCTTCCTCGTTCCCTGCTCGTACGTTCCAGGAATGATAGCGTACTCTCGCAATATACCGACCAAGCTCATAGTGCAAGAGACGTGCAGAAATATTTAAATCATTCGCACACATCATTCGTACTTGTCCATCGACATCTGGCCTTTGCGCTTGCGAGGGCTCACTTCTTCGGGGATGTCCTCACCAACTTGCTTCTTGATGTCCTCTGCAATGGCCTTGCCGAGCAACTGGCCAAGCGTCGTCGTGCTCGCCTCTTTTACGCCGCCAATGTCCTTGACGCCGTTCTTGAAGAGCAGTCTCGCCCGCACCCTGCCTATGCCCTTCAATTTGAGTAGGGGTAGCAATTCCTCCCTAGCGCCGTGCTTCAACCGCACTCTGAGCTTTCGCACATCTGCGATGACACCGAGGTTCTTGCTGATGCGTGCCAATTCTTCCATCGCGTAGAGTAGCCAGTCTGCAATGTCGAGTTTTGCGCGAATCTCACCAGGACGGACATCATACGTGTTCAACAAATCATCCTCATTCATTTCATTAATCCAGTCCATGAAAAACAGCGCCGTCTTGCATGACTGTAGGAAGGCATCGTACTCCTCGTCATAATACGAGGGTTCTTTCACTAAGAGCTCCTCGCTGTGCAGGGTTATTTTTGCCTGCAGCGTGTCCATGTCAGCAACTTTCACTCTGAGCAGCGGCCGCATTTCCAAGCAGGAGCACAGGACATGCAGGTAGGAAAAGACGCTCGGCGTTCTCTTTCTCGTGGTGAGTATGCAGTCCAGCAAGAACCGTGCCGTATACGGGTCAAGATAGAGCTCTGATGTCCTCTTGCCGAACAGGGTTGCCGCAAGCGCAGTCTCTTTTCTGAGCAACTGGTCTGCACCCACAAAATCATCCTTGCTGTTGTGCAAGAACTGCCATTCCTGCAGTCGCGCGATGGTCTTGTCGAGCAATTTTGCCAATTTTTTAAGGTCGCCATACTGGTGTGCGTAGAACGTCTTCGCAAAGAATGTCTTTAGTTCGTTCTCGTCCTTGACGTAGTTCGTCGCAATAAGACTGAGGCAGTACGTCCTCAGGATAGGCTCTACCGCAAGCTTGCTGTAAATGGATTCTGTTTCCCCATCAACGTATGCTTCCTTGAGGAGCTGCTTATCCTTCTCGGATGCTGCGATGAGAATTGCCTCACCGTGGTCGTCCTTGCCCGGCCTGCCCGCCCTGCCCGCCATCTGCTCATACTCCAGGACGGGAATGTGCTGCATGCCGTGCTTGCCGTACCGTTGCACGTCACGGATGACCGCGCGAAAAGCAGGAAGGTCAACGCCTGCCGAATTATGAACAAATATGCCGTTCGCTACAAACAAGTGATCATTACTCCTGTCTGTAGACAGAACAACATCATATGATTCTTCCTTAACAAAGGTGGGTTCTAGGGAATGTATTTTGTCCCAAAAAATGTCTCCATCTATGTCTTTCGTTCTCCAACCTGATTTTAGTCGCATCATAAGTTCAGTACCGCAGAGGGGACAGTGCGTTCTCTTAAAAAACAAAGTGAGATTATTGAACAGGTCATGCTTATAAAGATACGAGCCAATGGCATTTAGTGACCAGTACCATTCTGTCTTGCTTATGACTCCCTTCTTTCTTTTTGTAATGAGTTGATAATGATGATTAAGACGTCTGTCTTTTTTTCTCGGTTCTATTCCCAAACGTTTAATGATCTCATTAGACGCTAACTCTCCATATCGCCCAAGGAATGAGAGAATTGTGTGTTTTTGTTTTCCCCAAAGTTGTTGTTCTTTAGTTCTTCCCGTAAAAAGATCAGCGTATATTCTATACTTGCAAATTGGACAGTGTGCGTAATGAATGTTGTCCATTATGTTCGCAACGATTACTTGTAAGGATTTTTTCTTTCTTTCAACGGAAAAGCCAACACACTCATTGAATTTAAGGATGCTGAGTTTATGTACTATCGTTAACTCGTAGCCGATTTTTGTTAAATACTCTTTACCGTACATTTTCATTTTGCCCGGTTTTCTTTGCCTGAATCTGGTTACTATGCCCCATCGTAATAATAGTCTCTGCATTTGACGAACGAGCACACAGGATATGTTTGAAAATCCCACATTGCGGTATTGCTGCACATAGCCATCTGTATCGAACAATCCCTGAAGCAGAGCACGAACACAAGATTCAGGCGCTCCGAGGAGAGATACACATATGTGCTTTTGTTCTCGGATTTGTATACCCGCACGGCAAAGAAATTCTCTGAACCATTTCTTCTTACTGAGTATGAGTTGGTTCGTCCCGTGATAGTTCTTATCCGCTTTGCACAACAAATCATATTGCGCACACTTGTCCTTTATCCTGGCAAATATTTCTTGGTCGTTACCCACAATACATGGTGAACCTTTATAGATTATCTTTTTCCCTCTATATTCTGCTCCTGAGTATCCATCTCCCAACATACTTCCGATGAGATAATAATCATTCGGATCCAGCAGTTTATCAGAAAAAGGGAGTTGATTATCCCTGAC
The DNA here is from genome assembly GCA_043806035.1 of archaeon. Classification (GTDB taxonomy): domain Archaea; phylum Nanobdellota; class Nanobdellia; order Woesearchaeales; family UBA9642; genus JAZDHK01. The sequence continues at coordinate 24,042 of JAZDHK010000005.1, read as the reverse complement.
TAATCTAGAGAGACGCACATTTTTGGAAGATACGCTCAAAAGTCCTAGCGTTGCGATATAATCTGTTTTTTTACAGTCTCTTACCTGAATTAATTTTACCTCGCCATTTCTCTTTATGAGCACACGATGATTGGGTGTAACAGTCACCGAATGCCCTGAGACAGATGTGATGGTAAGGTATCCTGTTGCTGTGTTTTTGTGAATTGCAGAAACAGGCACTTTTATTACAGCTTTTTCTTTTAATGCATAAACCATGTTGCCTTTTTTGATTTCACAGACTTTTTTTTCCGTCAAACCTTGCCATATGAGTGCATCTTTATGCAAGCACAAAGTTGGCGTCGCACAAATGATTTTAATGTTTCCTTCCCTAAAACCTTGCTCTATGAGTTCTCTTTGCTGGCTCGTCAGGCCTGCGTGGTGGAAGGCCATTCCCTTTTTCAGGACGAGGGCCAAGCGTTGGCACTGTTTTGTCGGTTTGGGTAGGTGCAATGCTTTTTTGGCAAGCACGTCATTGTTCGGCTGCGCTTCCTTTATCTTGGCTGCGATGCGCTCTGCGAGACTCTCTGCATTTCGTTTGGAATTGAGAAAGAACAATGCCTGCTTCTCCCTGGCAATCGTATCGAAGGCTATATTGATCGCTGCATCGCCCATGACCTCGGGAATGGCGAGCGTTCTTGACATGATTGCCGAGAAGAACTGGTTGTTTATATGGGTTGTTGTGCCTTGTCCAGTTATGCAATGAGTACTTTCAAAAGTTCAGCAAGGGCTGCAACATCTTTGACTGCTTTGTCCGCTTGCGAGAGCTGGTTCTCTTTCAGTGTCGTGGTGATGGCAATGCAGTACATGCCTGCTGCCTTCGCCGCCTGCACGCCGATGGGTGCATTCTCGACGACGACACAGTGCTCTGCAGGAACGCCTATCTGCTTTGCCGCTTGCGCGTAGGGATTATCCTTGCCTTGCTTGCTGCCGAAGACGACGGCATCGAATTTTTTGAGGAATGCATCCGTCAGCACGCCGCCGATGCTTGCATGGCTGCTCGCCGTGACGATGGCCAACTTCGCCCCTTTTTTTCTCAACAGGAGTATGAGTTCAAGCATGCCTGGATAAAGCGATATCTTGCTCTTTTCAAAATGCTGGTCTTTTTTTTGGATGACCTTCGCAGCTTCGAGCACAGGGAGGTCAGATTGCTTGCAGAGCCGTTTGGCAATCTCGTCCTTTGTCATGCCCTCAATGAGAAAAAGGTCGTCCGGCTTGATGTCGACAGCAAATTCCTTGAATGCTTTCTTCCATGCGGCATAGTGCGCTTTTGGGCTGTTGATGATGACGCCGTCGAGATCAAAAAGAACTGCCTTCATGCATGCACCTGTTCCATCCTTGTTTTTAAGCTTTTCTACTCGCTTCTGCAATAGTGTGCTGTGTAAACGACTGGAGCTTATTCCCACTCTATCGTTCCCGGAGGCTTGCTGGTTATGTCGTATAGGACACAGTCAATGCCCTGAATGCTCGCTAAGCCGCTGACGAGGCCGGTGAGAAAGGATGCGGGAAGTTGGGCGACACTTGCCGTCATCGCTTCTGTCGAGAGAACAGGACGCAGGATGATGGTTTCCCCTCCCTGCAGCGAGAGTGGTGCGAGGATGACAGGGAACTGCCATACTTGAGTATAGAGTCCTGCCGTGTCGAGCTTTTCTCTGACAAGCGCGTCGGCCTGCTGCAGGAGTGTTATGCGCGTTTTGGTTATCGATGCTCGCTTGACGTGCACGTCACGAATGTCGTCAGGATAGAGCAAGGCAACAACACGATTCACGTCAGTTCTGCTGTTCGTGATCATCGTCGACTGCTCGTTGGCCTGTGTCCAATCGAGTGTTCGCAACAAGTACGGTTTCTTGTACGTTCTGTCGTCACCTTGCACGCCGACCGAACGCAGTGGCAGAACGTCATGCACACGAGTGGTGTAGTCCTCATCTGAACAGAGGCAGCGCACGGCCAGCCCTGGCCCGGGAAAAGGATGCCGCTGCAGTATGTTGTCCGGCATGCCCAGTTTCTTGCCTAGCAAACGAACTTCGTCCTTGTACAAGTTGGCTAATGGCTCAATAAGTTTTCCTTGCACAATCAGTGCATGGATTCTGCCAACGCGATTATGATGTGTTTTGATCTTTGCTGCACGTTGCGTTCCTCCTGTCTCGATGGTGTCGGGATAGATGGTGCCCTGGCAGAGGAGCCAGTCCTGCTTTGCAGGATCTGAAAGAGTCTGATCAAAAACAGTCAGGAATGCATCACCGATGCGTTGCCGTTTCAGCTCAGGGTCGTAGACGTCGCGTGTCGCCTCAAAAAAGATGTCATGTGCGTTAACAATATTCACGTGTGCTCCCATCTGCGCAACCATGTCCTGTACGTCCTTGCTCTCGCCGAGGCGCATGAATCCCGTATCGACGTGCACTGCAGTATAGTGTCCAGGTATGGCTTTTTGCAGGAGGGCGAGGCACACCATGGAATCGACTCCTCCGGAGAGGAAGAGCAGGATTTTTTTCATGGTGCCTGTTGTTTCCGCGGATGCACGTGTTTTGATTGCCGAGATGATGTCATCAAGATAGTGTTCTGGATTCCAGTCTCTTCTTGCGTTGCAGATGTCCAAAAAATTATTGAGCATCTTCTTTCCTGCTGGTGTGTGTGTCACTTCCGGATGGAATTGCAGGCCGTAGTGATTGTTGTGCTCCATGGCGGCTATTGGGCAGTCTGGAGTGCTGCCGATGACGCGGAAGCCTGGTGGCAATTCGGTTATGGTGTCGCCGTGGCTCATCCATACCGTTTCCTGAGCTGCAAGTCCTGCAAAGAGTTTTGATTTTTTGACGGTGAGTCGTGCCGTGCCGTATTCTTTTGTTTTCCCTCGCTGCACATTGCCGTGCAGACTATGTGCCATGAGTTGGTGGCCGTAGCACAAGCCAAGGATGGGTGGGGAAAGAAAGAACAGTGCAGGATCAACGTTTGGAGCGTTGTGTTCGTAGACGCTCGCTGGGCCTCCTGAAAGAATGATTCCCGCATACTGTTTGAGTTGTGTTGCAGGTGTCGTTGCTGGCAGGATTTCCGCATACACCCCTAAGTCCCTGATGCGTCTTGCCAAGAGGTGACAATATTGTCCACCCATATCAAGAATTGCTAGCTTGTCCATAGGTGAGAAAGTGAGAAGTAGTATAAATAATTTATGAGCCCGGCGAGATTTGAACTCGCGACCTTCCGAAACGACAATCGACCAGTTTACCGGCCGTTTTTATCAGTCGGATGCTCCACCAGGCTAAGCTACGGGCTCGTTGATGTGTGCAACGCCTCCGACCGGGTTCGAACCGGTGACCTTGCGGTCACTTGCCCTGCCGTGTTTTTTTTTGTGCAAACGCAGCAAGGATAACAGCCGCACGCTCCACCGTTAAGCTACGGAGGCACACTGCTCAGAATTCAGGAATGGTTTATAAACTTTCTGCTGTGCTTGCACGGAGATTTAAACCATTTTTCTCGTGTTTTCTTCACCAATATGGAAAGGTGGATGCGACGGAAAAATAAAAAAAGAATACCTACATTGTAAGTATCTTTTCCTTTATGTTATCTTAATCTTCACTTACAATGTAAAATATAATTGTGCTCATACACACATTTTTCTCTATAATTAGACAAGAAAACTTTATAAATGATACTTACAATGTACGAGAAAAATGAGTGTAGCCTGAGCGTGTGACGACAAAAGACAGTAACGAACAGCGAAAAAAAGAACTCCCGGACTACGTCAATTTCCCCTCCTACATCTTCCAGGACCGAACCCTCAAAGTGCTTGAGGCAATAGTCGAATTTCTCAAGGACAAGCGAGGCTACACGTACAAGGAAATAGCCATTCTCCTCAACAGAAACGAACGGACCATCTGGACAGTCTATCAACGTTCCAGAAGAAAGAGGGAACATGCACGCAAGTAGAGCACGAAAGCTTGAACAGCTAAAGGAAAAGACCTTGCATGTACAGAGCAAACTCAACAAGTTGCTCAATGAACGAAAGATATCCTATCAGGACTATCAAGAGCACATCGACAAGCTCTTCAACGGCAAACCAGAGACACAATACTACAAGGAAGTAGAAGAAGAGATCAGGCATCTCAAGCGTCAGCCAAGAACTGAAAGCAGGCACACACCGCTTCTTGCCATAACCGTCCTGCTCTTCGGCCTGCTCCTCGTCGGCATGATCAACTATGCGGGCATCACCGGCAAGCTCACGTTTGCGCAAGAAAAAATCTTGTTCATCAACAAGACATTCACTGAGAACACTGCGTATGACACTGGACTCACGAACGTCAGCGGACTACACATCACCGGACACGGCCAGGGCACTGCACGCATTTACTTGCTCACCGATGGAGAGCGCATGTTGCTCTTCACGACAGAACAGAAGAACGAGCAGAACTTACTGACGGGAAGAGTCATTGAAGAAACGCCTCCTGAGCAAGAACTGCCGCCGGAAGAAATAACAACCGCCACTGCACCAGAACCTGTCCCTCAAGACGTCATCGAGGAAACAACGCAACCGCCAGTCCAGGAAGAAAGCACACCAGCAGAGCAAATTCCCGAAACACCACTTCAAGAAACACCAGCAGACACTGCTCTCAATACTTCTTTTGACACACACACAGATGAAATGATTGTTGAAGAAATCGTCTCTGACAACGTTTCCGAAAACAGCACAGAACCATCTTCCGAGCAGGACATGCCAGAGACTCCCCTTGAGCTAGCAGAAAACCTCACTGAAGAAAACATCAGCCAGCCCATCATTGACGAGACACAGAATGAGACGCAAGAGCATCCCTTGAATGCAACGTTGAACGAAAGCATGAATGAAACAGCGAATGAATTGGTGAATGCAACTGCAGAGAATGCAACCATCATCCCAGAGAACACCACAGCTATCACGGAGAACACCACACTGATCCCGAATGAGACCACAGACGCAAACGCAACGCTGAACGAGACCGTGCCTGAAAACGTGACGATTGGCAGCGAAGTTGAGAATGAGACGCTCATCAAGAACGAAACCCTCGTAGAGAATATCACCCAGCTTGAGCAGAACCTGAGCACGAACGTAAGCAATGCAACCAATGTTTCAGAACTCGTGCCGTTCTCCTTTGACAATGTGTGCGGCCAGGCATGCAGTCTGATGTTGGACAAGGCACTCCTGTACATCGAGGTAGAGGGCAGCATCACCATCGACAGCATCACCTACACGGCAGGAAACAGAGAGCCAGAGCAAATCGCACAAGTCGGCAACTACACGCTCGAGGAGAATGAAACACTGACCATCAACGCCAGCACGCACTTCCTCGACCCCGATCATGATCCGCTAGTGTTCAGCACCAAGAGCACAGACCTCACTGTCGAGGTACACGGAGAATCTATCTCATTCTCTGGACGGGAGGGGGAGTATGCAACGTTCATCTATGCTACTGACGGCGAATCGCTCGTGAAGAGCAACGTTTTCCTGATTAACATCACGCAGAACAGAACGAATGCGACGCTGCCGAGTTTCCTGCGCAACCTCACGAGAATGGTCATCATCAACAAACCAGTACGCTGGGTGGAAGACATACGGGCAGAGGAGATAGTGCAGAACTTCACCACCACCATCCCTGTGCTCGCATACAATCTCTCTGCGAAAGAGATCACCAACAATACAGTAGTAGAAATTCCTGAAGAGAAAATAACGAGAGAAGGCGCTCCGCCTGCCGAATCTGCAGAGGACGGTCTCATCACGGGCAATGTGATTGCTGACTTCTCCGTTCCCGAACAGGAAACACGAGTGGATACAAGCGACAGCATAACTATTACCGTTCACGAAGAGGCCCAGCACATCCAGGTAGAATACTACACGGAAGGGCCAACAAGCACGGAAACAGCATTCGTGCAAGGAAGGAAACAAGTCGTGGTTTCTTCAGACGTGCACTACACGGACATCTTCACGTACACGGCAATTCCAGATGTGAGACGGGAGAGCATCACGCTCTACTGGCTCGTGAACAATACCCGAGTAAAGGTGGAGGGCGTTTCGTATTATGATGAGAACAACAACGGGTTGATTGACTACATCTCATGGATTACTCCTTCGCTGAGCAACCAGACGTACGAAGTTAGCATTACCATCCTCAACGTGCAGAGCTACCCGTATGTGGGAGGGCTGTGGCAGGTCAGCATCAACACGTCAGGAGAGGGTAACTTGAGCATTGCAGCTATCAACGGCACCACGTATCTGGAGGAGGGCAATGATAATCCTGAAACGGAAGACGATCTCGAAATACTCTCACTCGCATGCGGCAACGCGACGCTGTTCAGCAAGGCAGAGAACCGCACCGAGCATTCCTACTACGTCACGGAAACAGAAACGATGCCCGTCGCTGATTTCTCGAACAGAAGCGAACACATCTCGTACCTGTACGAGGACTATTCGTGCAATGAAACGGCAACGTGGACAGTGAAGGTGCACACTGCGGGCAAGCACGTACAACAATTCACGTTCGGGAACGAGACGGCATATGCGTTCAATGATGCATCGCAAGCGAACATGAGCACGAGCAGGATCAACCCCAATTCAACAGCGAACGACACCGACGACCTCTACGGCTACTGCAACGGCACGACGAACTCGTCTGAAGAACCAAAAGTTATCTACAACTATACATGGTACAGGAATGATGTACTCAACACCTCAGGCAGATTATTCAAAGCAAACACCATAACGACCGGAGGCGTCCATACGTGTGGCATTCGTGCGAATGACTCATACATTCTGTGTTGGGGAGACAACACGTACGGCCAGCTTGGCAACGGCAGCACCGGAGGCAACAGCCACAATCCCATACCCATCAACGATACGAGCGCGTATCTCATGGTCTCGGCAAGCAACGTACACACCTGCGCCATACGAGCAAACGACAGCAGAGTATTATGCTGGGGAGACAATCAACGTGGACAGTTAGGTGATGGCACGACAACAGACAAGCTCAATCCAACGCTCATTAATGACACGGCAGCGTATACACAAGTTGGTGTGGGCGGATGGCCTAGTGCTCCAAACACATGGGGCACGACGTGCGGCATCCGAGCCAACGATTCACGAGTGCTCTGCTGGGGAAGCAACACCTACGGACAATTGGGAGACGGCACTGAGGATACAGATAGAATTAATCCGACACTCATCAACACTACGTCTTCATTCTCGAGCATCTCTGTCGGTGGAGACAGCACGTGTGGCATCAGAGCAAACGACAGCAGAGTATTATGTTGGGGATTGAATGGTAATGGCCAACTTGGCGATGGCAGCACAACACAAAAAAACAATCCAACACTCATTAATGATACGAGTGCGTACTCCATGATAACTATTGAAAGTTTTAGTAACGGGATTGGCGTGACGTGTGGCATTCGAGCAAACGACTCGAGAGTGCTCTGCTGGGGAGATAACAGCATGGGACAAGTGGGTATTGGATCGGCTACCGGCAATGAACCTAATCCGAAACAGACGACTGACACTGCTGCTTATTCATGGATAACAGTAAGCATAACTGATGCTTGCGGTATTCGAGCAAACGACAGCAGAGTATTATGCTGGGGAATTGACTATGTGGGTGAAGGAGGTCATGGTGACGCTACAGAGCGGGATTCCCCAGTGCTCATTGATGACACGGCATCATATGTGATTGTAGACGCTGGCGGGGATAATAGTGCAGCATTTAACTCATTCTCTACTTGCGGCGTGTTGCTGAACGGCACGGCGAAATGCTGGGGAGGAAACTACTACTATGAACTTGGCGATGGCACGAACACACAGCGTAATAGTCCGGTCTATGTCAATAGCACGTCAAGCTACATGCCTGGCTTCCCGTCAGGACAGGAAGTGTTCGTAAGCATGCAGCACAACCGCCACACAACGAATGGTGATAGTTGGATCCTTTCCTGCCAGGCACAGGATGGCTTCTCTAACAGCACCTGGCTGAACAGCTCGGCAACAACCATAGGCCCACCGTATAATCCGCCAAACATCACGTGGGAGTATCCAACGCCAGAAAATGGAGCAACCACAACCAATGACTGGGCATACTTGAACGCAACGGTGAACGCCAGCCTGAACACGTCCGCATTCTTCGACTGGAACAACACGTTAGGCGCGTACTGGAATTTCGAGTACTACAACACGTCAGGCATACTTGATAATTCGAGCAACAATTATTTTGCAACATTTGGAGCAGGACTCTCCACGAGCAACATCAGCACAGGACGATATGGCAAAGGACTCAACTTCAGCACCGGCGCCACATTGTCCGCAGCCGGCGCGAACGGCACATTCATAACTGCACCGCTCACTGTAGAGATATGGTTCAAATACGACGTACTGCCGAACGAGACGGGCACCGCGAGTTACATCTTTGGCAAGTGGCATTCGGAAACCCCCTGGTATTCTTGGCTCATCTACGGCCTAGCTTCAGACAATAAAACCAACGTTGCTTTCAGGAATTCAACAAGTACAATGAGTGGCGTCATATCAGATGCCTCTGCAACGGTAGGGACGTGGTATCATTACGTGTTCACCCTCAATGAGAGCTACAACGTCAGTGTCTACATCAATGGCGACAAGCAGACAGCAACAGCAGGAATGACAGACCTGTACCCTTCAAATTCATCAGTAAAAATTGGCAGCAGCGGCTACCCCTTTAAAGGAATTGTCGACGAAGCACGCATCCATCAACGGGTGCTTTCCTGGCAGGAAATCAACGCCTCGTACAACAATGGCCTCTTCAGGCTGGAGAACAACTTCACTCAGCTTGACAACGGCACGTACAGCTACACGGCATGGGCCACCGATGAGAACGGCAACATGACGAAGAGCACGCAAACGATCACCATAGACGGTGCCCCTCCAACAGTAACTCTCGTGAGTCCAGCCAACCAGACCCGCACAATCACCGCAGACAACACGTTCACGTGCAACATCACGGACAATGCAGGAATAGCCAACGTGACATTGTACGTGTGGAACAGCACGGGAGATAATGTCGCAGCGGACATATCTGAATGGTGTTACCAGGAAAGCGCGAACACCCTTACGAGTTGCGGCGGCTTGGCTACGGGAGCATATGCACTCACAGGAATGTGGACGGACGGAGGTAATCTAAACGATGGAAATTACGAATCGTATGGAACTTACCTACCTGACGAGGAGGAGCCCGGCTACATGTACGTAAATTACTCAAAGCCAGCCAGGGCACAATCCACCAGTCTTTGGCAGGTGAAGGATAATGAAGCCACAATGAATCTCTCTCTACCGCAATTGTGCTGGGACCAAACTTCTCTGCAATTGCGTGCTGAATCAGATCAGCACAATACAGATACGTATTGGCAATGCTGGAACTCTACCGACTGGCAGACATTAAGATCCTATCTTTCAAGCGCCAGAATCTGGGAGGAAGGTATGTGGTGGAACATCAGCCGCACAACCGTCAGCGTAGGGGGGACGAGCAACAGCACGAACTGGACAGTCACCCTCCCGTACGAAGGCAGCTTCACCTGGAATTGCGAAGGGAATGACTCTGTAGGGAACAGCAACTGGGGCCAAAATTATAGCATAGCATACTATGCCTTGCCAAACATCACTTGGGAAGACCCGACACCAGAAGTGGGAGAGAACATAACGACCGCGTGGGCATACCTGAATGCAACCATCACCTCCTTGCTGAACACGTCAGCGTTCTTCGACTGGAACAGAAGTCTCGTCGCCTATTATTCGTTCGAATACTACAACGACACGCATGTGTTCGACAACTCAACATATGGATACAATGCCACGTTCACCAACATGACCCCTTCGCCGATAGGAGAAGGAAAATTCGGCCAGGGCGTAACCTTCACTGGAGGAAACGCGTCCTATCTGAACGTCTCGTCAAACGAGAACCTGCTCGAGGACTACACTGAAATGACTATTTGCCTTTGGTTCAAGCGAGCCGACGATGGTCTCGGCACGACACAAGTGCTGTTGAGAGACAGGCACGGGGACAATGACAACTTCACCCAGCTCATCTGGCAAGAAAGTAATAGTCTCATCTTCGGCTGCAAAAGAGCTGGCACGGAATACAGCGTAGGACTGAGTGACTCTATTCTTCTGGCAGATACGTGGTATTACGGCTGCGGCACGTACAACAGCACATCCATGCGAGTGTACGTCAACGGCCAACTCAACGATTCATTGGCGAACGGCAACTGCAGCCTGTCCCGAACAAACCCAAATTGGGTGACCATCGGCAGCGGGTCATACTGTTGCGGGTTCAACGGCAGCATTGATGAACTGAAGATCTGGAATAGGACATTGTCATGGCAGGAGATCAACGCCTCGTACAACAGCGGACTCTACCAGTTAAAGAACAACTTCACGGACGTTACGTTAGGCATAGCATCCAGAACGTACAACTACACAGCATGGGCTATAGACCAGAATGGCAGCACGGTGAAGGATGCCAGGCAATCGTCGACTACAGCATGCACTTCGCCATCAGGAAATGAGACGCTCAGCCAAGCCACGAACTGCGCAGACAGCAATTTGGCAGTGGACGCGCTCACCATTTCCTCGGACGCGGCACTCAACCTCACGAACACCAACCTCACGGTTAACGTATTGAACATAACAGGCAATCTCACCTTGCAGAACAGCACACTGCGCGTCAATGGGACAACCAGCGTGGCAAATGGTGCAATCTTCATCTCACGAGACGGTGGAAGCACGCTCTGGTTCAACGACAACCTCACTATCAATGGCACGGTCATCTGGGACAATGAGACCATACGCATGAACGGGACAGAGAACGGCAGTGCAAATATCATCGTGCAGGATGCGGGAAATCTCAGCACCAACCTGAGCAACATCACGAATGGAGATGTTGCAGAGGCAAAGTACGAGATCAGCGCAGACCAGACAGCGCGCTTGAGCATCATCAACACATCCATTGAGAATGTGGGTTGGAATCTTGCGACAGGAATGACCATTGCCGCACAGAATTTCACATACATCAACAGCTCTGCATACCAGACAACGCCAGCATATCCTTTCCAAATCAATCTGACCACCTACAACAGAATCATGCCCAGTAACCTCGTCTATTATGGAAGGAATGACACGCTGTTCCTCTGCACAGGCTGCACGTTATACGTTAGCAACTGGACACTGCTGGCAGGAAGCATCGTGAAGTCAGCAAGCACGCCAGCAGGGAACGGCAGCATCAACGTGGCAAATCTCAATTACACCTATTCGAGCAGCACACTGACGTACTTCACCTCCATCAACGACAATACAGTGGGGGCGAATATTTCAGGAAGCAATGCAACGCCAAGCAAAGGTGACTGGGGAAGCATCAACAGCACCACAACGTATCATTTTGAGTGGATGCAGGTCAGTTACGCTTCCGGTAGGCCATATTTGGACGGTCCAACAGCAGGCATGATCATATACGACAACATCTTCAAAGAGAACGATGGCTACATCAACTTCAATACAATCACTGAATTCAAAAAAAATCTCATCATCAACTGCACGGACGGCCTGAAAGGAAAACAGATTAACTATGAAGCGTTCATTGTAGCTTCAAACACGTTTGATGGCATACTCGGCGTTGCGATAGAAGAAATAGGATCAGCAAACTATCCCCAAAACAGCATAACGAATAATCTTTTCCTGAACACGAACACCTCGATAAGCTTCAACGACTCAGAGGTGCTCGACACATACGTCCATGATTACAACGCACACTATAACGTTGCGTGCAGATACTACAACCAGACAGAAGACAATTGCACGAACCAGACGTACAGCAACGAGATCAACCTCACGGACAATCCGCTTGTTGCTGCGAACGGCAACAGTCATTACTTGAACCAGTCCTCTCCTATCATCAATGCAGGCAGCTATTACGGCGGATCTCCGCTTGCTTCTTCAGGTTACGGCACGAACCCCGACGGCATGTCGGGAGATCTCTCTCCTCTCGACATCGGCTACCACTACTACGGGTACAGAATTCCTCCGTACATCACCGTGAACAGCCCAGCGAATGATGCCACGGTTTCCTCAGTGAACTTGAACATCAGCGTGAATGGCACGCTTCCCTCGACCGTGCGTTTCTTCGGCAGCATGAACGCTTCCCAGCTCGACACCAGCGTTCTCAGGTATAACCTGAGTATTACTAACACCACGTCCATTTATCCCTGGACGTCCGCGCCTATTGCTGCAGACGACAACACTGTGTTGCTGGTGCACTTCGATAACCTCTCAGAGTATGGAGAAAATGATACGTTTGCACGTGACTATTCGGGCAATGATAATAATGCGACCTGTGATTCCTGCCCCGTTATGGACATTACTGGAGGGAAGTTTGGTGGAGCGTACAACTTCAGCGGAGAAGAATATGTGGAAGTGCCGTATTCCTCTTCTCTCGCGTTGAGCAATTATACCGTTGCCGCGTGGGTGAACGTCGACAATGACGGAGACAATAACTGTGTCCTGAGTACGCGCATTGGAGCCACTGACGAGCTTTTCAACTTCAAAATAATGAAAAGCAGCATTCAGGGCAGCATAGGTAATGGGAGTGATTGGCTGAAAGAAACTGCTGCCTGCAGCAGAAGTGCTGATGTCGGAACGTGGGTCCAGATAGTTTATGTGGTCCATGATGGTGGCTATGAAATCTACGTCAACGGCCTGCGTTGTGATAGTGGCGAGTTTGAAGGCGTGCCTCTGCTCATTGCCGCAACGAATAACCTGACCATTGGTGAGTGTCTCGATGGCAGCGAATTCATGAGCGGCTCCATCGATGACGTCGCCGTCTGGGACAGAAACCTTTCTGCGGAAGAAGTCTACTACTTGTACACGATGCGAAATGGCGCGTATTATTGGATGGCGACCGCGAACGACTCGCAACTGCAGAATGCGACGGGAACGTACAACTTTACTCTCAATGCATCACCGAACATCGTCGTGAGCCTTGACAGTCCCGCGGATGCAAGCACGAACGTCAAATTCACGGGAGATGCGGCAAGCCCGTTCTCGTGCACGGCAGCAACGGCGTACAGCACGGTCAATGACATAACCTTGTATGCGGGCACCGTTGGGTGGCAGAATGTGAGCTACCAAAGCGTTAGTGGCTTCAGTGCCAATACTACGGCAGATTTCAGCAACAACATCAATCCCGTAGGCCTGCTGATGGACAAGGCATTATCACTGGGCTGCTATGCAACGAACAATGCGAGCCAGAGCAACTGGTCGACGAACAAAACAGTTTCGGGGTTCAGCCTCGGAAATTTCAGCCAAGGGACAACACTTAACGGCATTGCCAACATCACCATCGACGATACGAGGCAGGCGGCAATCAACAATGGCCAGACGACGTTCTTGCAATACTTCGACTACGGACCTGGCGACGATTTTAGAGCCAACTCGGGAGAAGTCGCCAATTATGACGGCTTTTCAGCAAGCCTCACCTATGAGTCCATGAACGGAACAGCTTTCCTCGGCTGCAGCAACCTGTGTGAGTTGAGATATCCTGACAGCAAGAATATGGACTATGGGACGGTGACGTTCTGGTTCAGAAAAAGTTACAGTGGCACGGGAGCATTCACCCTCTTACAAATATATGGTAGCTCGATCTATCACCTGACCTTGTCCGACATAAATCCGAGCATAATGTATGCTGCAAACGTCACCCTCAGGCACTTCAAAACTGTACAGACTATTACTGCAAACAGTGGCATAGCAAGTTCGGGCTGGCACATGTACGCTGTCGTGTGGAACAAGAGCCTGAGCGATGGAGAAATAACCCTGTATCGTGATGGCTCTAAGCTCGTCAATAGCAGTGGAGACCTCTTCCCGGGAGCAGACATAGGGACACTCAGCGTCAACATCAGCATCGGCGCAAACATGAGTCTCGTAAATGATGCTGCTGGCTATTACGATGAAATTGCTATCTACGATGCAGCGTACAGCTCAAGTGTTATCAGCCAGCTCTACACCAATCAAAGTCACACCCGTTTTGGGAATTATTCCTCGCAAGTCTTTGACATCGGCAGCAATGCCAGCGTGTGGTACACGCTCAGCGCAGCAACAAACGATGTGGGAAACATCACATTCCAAGCGAGAAATTGCGACGATGCGGCATGCAACGGGGAGAACTTCACCGGACCGAGCGGCTCAAACAGCACCTACTACACCGATCTTACTGGCCAGGAATTGAATGCCAGCACCTCGCGCTACTTCCAATACAAAGCATTCTTCGGCAGGGAAATCACAAGCTCAAGCCAGCCAGAACTGTATGCGGTCAACATCACGTACCTTGCCAATGATTCAGTCAATTGCACGCCCTTGAGCTACGGGTTCAACGTCCTGTCAACGTGCAGCTTTTCAGACCAAGCTCTCATCATCAACGGCAGCCTGGACATCGGCAGCACCGGTTATCTCAACTTGAGCAATGTTACCCTCATCGTGAACGGCAACACCCGAGTAAGGAATGGTGGAACGTTCAAAACAGTGAATGGAGGAAGCACGATTTGGCAGAATGGCAACCTCACTATTAATGGCACGTACATCCTCAATAGGGAAACACTGAGAATGAATGGCAGCAGCGACGGCACGTATGGCATTACTGTGCAGGGAAGCGGCACATTCAATGTGAGCAACAGCAGCAACATCACGAATGGAGAGACGAGCACTGCAGACTATGCTTTCGTCGTGCAAAGTGGGGCAACGTTCAATGTCCAAGATAGCCTCATTTCACGCGCGGGCTATTCTGACACTACCGGCAGCAAAGGTCTCGAGATAAGCGCAGCGAACGCCATACTTGCACGGTGCAACCTGAGTTACATCAAATCAGGAATCCATCTTTTGGGAGGCAGCGCAAACCTTACTGGCAATAACATCAGCATGACGACAGAATCCTACACGGGAACGATGTACGGCATTGATGTGACTGGCGGCTCAGCAACAATCCAGAACAACTACATTAGCACTGACCTCAACCAAACAACCCATCTCTTGGAAGTCGCAAGCAACAGTAACACTTTCAGGAACAACACGCTTGCCGGAGTGAATAGCACTATCTTGGCGTTTATTCCAAGTAGACAGCATAACACATTCGACGACATGACTGGAATCATCACGAACAACGTTGCAGGAACATGCATCTATTCAAGCGCGGCAACTAACAATACGTTCACGAACTTCAGCTTCACGGACTGCAACGCATCACGCATGCTGTACCTCACCGGCTCGGGAAATTACAACCTCACCCTCATCAACCCCATTGGCTATAACACATCAAACATCACGTTCTCATCTGCGGGAGCGACGAAACTGTATGTAAAGTGGTTTGCCGATCTTTTTGTGGGAAAACTCTCGGGAACTGCAGTGAGCGGGGCGACCGTTCTCGCCTATGACAACTCATACGCGTTGTTCATGAACACGACGACCGACGCCTCAGGACTCATCACCGGGCAAAGCTTCTACGAGTACAGCCAGAACAGCACGCAAGTGTATCCTGATAACGTGACGTACTTCACCAATTACAGCTTCATCGCCTCGCGGGCAGGATATGCAACGACGCACAACAAAACCTGGAACTTGACGCAGAGCCAAATTGGAACGGGCAGGATTAACTTGAGCATCGTGGGCTGCGGAGACACGATAACGACAGACACGAACTTCACGGGCAACCTTTCCAATGATACGGGACTGGGCTGTCCTGCAGGAGGCATCACTGTCACTAGCGGGGCGGCCGTCGACTGCAACAACTACTGGATCTACGGCGGCGATCAAGGAACGGGCACAGGCATACTCGCAGACGGTGCCTCTTCCCTCACCAACTGCAACGTGTACGGCTTCAACAGGAGCGTCATCGTTCACGATTTTGGCACAACGATCAGCGGAGGCACATTCAAGGGAGGGACGACAAACCAGACGAGAGGGCTTTCGTTCGATGGAGATGTTGGCGCATTAACTGTCCAACACGTCACGATAACCAACAGCTCAGAATATGGCGTCTATCTCGAAGGAGTTCCCTCGCAAGACTACACATTCAACAACATCACGATAGAGAACAACAGCGGCACGGGCGTCTATTACGATGACAGCACAGGTTACGTGATTGGCATCACCATCAACAATAGCAGAATACGTTACAACTACAACGGCATCGTGCTCAAGCTGGCTGACGAGAATTACATGAGCTACGTCGTGCAGAGCAACATCACGAACAACACGTTCAACATCGTCTACCCATTGAGCTCGACAAACGACCAGAATCTCACGTTCCTAAACAACAACGTCTTCGGAGGGACGTACGATTGGATAATGTCGGGAACAACAAAAGACCAGAATGCGACGAGCAACTGGTGGGGAACGACGAACGAGAACACTATCGCTGCACAAATCCTTGATTATAGCGACAGCCCAGTGGTGGGCAGGGTCATCTACTGCCCGTACTTGACGTCAGCGTATCCTGGCGCGAGCCTCTCAACAGATGATGCCAGCCAATGCACGTGCGACGAAACAGTAGGAAGCACGGCTTGCAACGGAGCGAGCTGCTACATCCTCAACAGCACCTCCTTCAGCTGGGACATCATGAGCCAGAGTGATGGCACGTACAACAGCAACTGCTGCGGCGATGACAGCACAGAATTCTACGCGCAAGCCTCTTCCTCAGGGCTTCCCGGATTCACAAATACTACAAGCGCGTGCTGCAACATCACGAATAGTTGCGTCTTTGACAGGAGCTGCTACGAGAATGATACCATTCCCCTCGATGTCGATGAGAACAGCAACCTCGACTACTGCCTTGAAGGAACGTGGCATGACTGCTTCAATGACAGCCAATGCGACGAAGGCTATTTCTGCAGCAACAACGACTGCATCAGCTATCCGGAAATGAACGGCAGCAGAATCAATCCCACGCCGACGGCAGACACGCTCCTGAACTTGTTCGGCTACTGCAACGCAAGCCACACGGCAAACCTCAAAGTCCTGTACAACTACACCTGGTACAACAACACCATCATCTACCAGAACGCGTTGTTCAAGGCAGAAACAATAAGCGCAGGACGTATGCACACCTGTGGTATTCGAGCGAACGATAGCAGAGTATTATGCTGGGGAGACAATGCAAATGGTCAAATAGGTGATGGCGATGCTCCAAATGACAAGCTCAATCCGACACTGACAGCAGACGACAGCGCATACAGCACTATTAGCTCTGGTGATTATCATACGTGTGGCATTCGAGCTAACGACAGCAGAGTACTCTGCTGGGGAGACAATGATAATGGCCAATTAGGCAATGGCAACACCACCAACATGTGGACGCCCACACCCATCAACGATACTACTCCCTACATAAGCATCTATGGTGGGCGCGTGCACACCTGTGCTATACGAAACGATTCTCGCGTGCTCTGCTGGGGCCAAAACAATGTCGGTCAAGCGGGAGACGGAACGACGGACACACCAAAAACAAATCCAACACTCATCAACGACAGCGGCGCGTATATGTCAGTAAGCGCAGGATACATCCACTCGTGCGGCATCCGAGCCAACGACAGCAGAGTACTCTGCTGGGGTCATAATACTAATGGTCAATTAGGAGACGGAACACAAACACAAAGAGAAAACCCCACACCCATCAACGACACGGCAGGGTACAGACTGGTCTCGACCGGAGGAGGGGATTTTGGACGGCATACATGCGGCATTCGAGCCAATGACAGCAGAGTCCTCTGCTGGGGAAACAATACGGAAGGCGCTCTGGGGGATGGGACAACAACACAACGGCTCAACCCCACACTCATCAATGACACGAGTGCGTATACTGATGTGAATGCTGGTTGGCAGCACACCTGTGGCATTCGAGCCAACGATAGTATGGCACTCTGTTGGGGCAAAAACGATAACGGAGCAGTAGGAGACGGATCACAAACAGACAGACTTAATCCCGCCCTTATCAACGACACCGCAACGTATAGGTACATCACCGCAGGAGCACACTACAGTTGCGGTGTGCGAGCAAACGACGGTCAAGCACTCTGTTGGGGATATAATAATTGGGGACAACTTGGAATTGGCGACACCACACAAAAGCTTAACCCAACCACCATCACGGACGCCTCCAGCTACTTCCCCGGCTTCCCCGCGGGCAAGGAAGTCCTCGTCGGCGTCATCGGAAGCGCCTTCACCGAGACGGGAGAGAACTGGACGTTGTCGTGCAGCGCATCAGACCAGAACAGCCAAGTGACGTCCTGGCTCAACAGCAGCAGCACACTGATAACGGAAGACATTGCCCCTGTCGTGCATCTCGTCAGCCCGGCCAACCAGACGAACACGACCAACGACAGTTATGCACTCGCGTGCAACATCACCGACGACTATCAAGTGAAGGCATTGACGGTGTACGTGTGGAACAGTTCAGGAACGTTGCAGACGAATGTGACAACACTGGCAGGAGTGAGCAACAGCACGAGCTGGTCGTACGCATTCCCCCATCCTGACGTTTTCACGTGGAATTGCTTGGGCAATGACAGTTTTGACAACACTGCCTGGAGTAGTGAAGGGAATTACACGATAAACTACACGCCAATAACTGTCATCAGCGTACGCATCAGTCCTGCATTGTTCGCCAACCACACGGACAACCTTCTTGGTTATTGCAACGCAACGCATCCTACTGGTGGAAAGGTCATGTACAACTACACGTGGTACAATGACAGCACGGCCTTCATGAATGGTGTGGTGTTCAAGGCAGGAACACTGAGTGCTGGCACGTATCATACGTGTGGCATACGCGCGAATGATTCGCAAGTGCTGTGCTGGGGAAGCAACTTGTGGGGCATGCTCGGCAACGGTAGTGATGGAGGAACTAGTCCCAATCCCATACCCATCAACGACAGTGCAAACTATACTGCAATAAGTGCAGGTTACACCCACACATGCGGCATTCGTGCCAATGATTCTCAAGTGCTGTGCTGGGGATATAATCCTTACGGTGCGCTCGGAGACGGCACAGACACGCAGCACAAGAACCCCTGGCCCATCAACGATACAGCATACAGTCTAGTTGGCGCAGGAAATTATCACACGTGCGGCATACGCGCAAACGACAGCAAAGCACTCTGCTGGGGCAGGAACAACTACGGCATGCTTGGCAACGGCAACACCACCAACATGTACAACCCAACACTCATCAATGATACTGCAGCATACATCACCATAACGGCAGCAATTGAGTATACGTGTGGCATACGAACAAACGACTCACGAGTGTTATGCTGGGGAAGAAACGGCAACGGACAGTTAGGAGATGGTACGCAAACAAACCATTACAATCCAGCACCTATCAACGACAGCGCAGCATACCTGAGCGTGAGCGCTGGAGAGTATCATGCCTGCGGCATTCTCATCAACGGTAGCGTCAAATGCTGGGGAGCCAATAGCGACGGTGCAACCGGCAACGGCAGCACAGGAGGCAATGCTCTCAACCCGCAACTTATCAACGACAGCGCAGCATATCTGACAGTGAGCGCAGGATATGGTCATACCTGCGCCGTCCGGGCGAACGACTCACAAATCATGTGCTGGGGAAGCAACGGATATGGACGGCTTGGCAATGGCAGCAGCGGAGGAACCAATCCCAATCCCGCACCCATCAACGACAGCGCAGCATACCTGAGCGTGAGCGCAAGAGCGTATCGTTCGTGTGGCATCAGGACAAACGACTCACAAGTACTGTGCTGGGGCGTCAACGACTACGGTCAGCTTGGCAATGGCAACACCACCAGCATGTACAATCCCACACCCATCAACAACACCGCAAGCTTCTATCCAGGCTGGCCCTCAGCGCAAGAGTTGCTCGTTTCTACTCTGGGCAATGCGTTCACGAGCCTGGGAGAGAATTGGACGTTATCCTGCATGGCCACGAACACGACGCTCACGAGCAGGTGGCTGAACAGCAGCGTCACGCACATACTCGACCAAGTCGCCCCAACGCTGGCCATCCAGAAGAACAGCAGCATACTTGAGGCGGGAAGCGAGAGCATTTACATCAACTGGTCCGCGACTGATGGCACAGGAATTAGTGATGTCGTGTTCAACATCACCTATCCTGACGGCAGCCTGCTCTTCAGCTCGAGCACGGCAGTGAGCAACGTCACCCTCACATTCCTTAATCTTACGCAGCTCGGCCAATACAACCTAACACTCTGGGCAAACGACACGAGCAACAACAGCAACACCGCAAACACTTCCTTCTCAGTAAACCACACCCTGCCACCCGTCATCACCTGGGAGAATCCCACACCACCAGACAATGAACTGACGACAGCAACGTACGCGTATCTCAACACCACCATTACCGACTACTCGAACACGTCAGCGTTCTTCGACTGGAACAACACGTTAGGCGCGTACTGGAACTTCGACGCCGTCAACGACACCACTGTCTACGACAATTCAACAGGGCAGAAAAACCTCACCAATTCAACAGGAAGCGGATTCTCTTTCTCCGCTGGCAAGTTTGGCAACTCGTTATGGTTCAGCAACGGCGGTGAGGCAACGAATGTAACATACGATGTCGCAATCGCCAATTACACACCATATGTCACAGTACCCTTCACGCTCGAGTTCTGGATCTACTGGAATATCACTCCGAACGCCTCTGCTGAACAGGCGTATCCTATAATGCTTATGAACTCACCCTCCAGCTGGACCTGGCTAATCTATGGCGTAACTGCCACCAACGTGACTGCATTTGGTGTCAAGAACAGTAGCAATGATGCAACTTACACAAATGCAGGTGTTTGCCCTGCACAGACGTGGTGCCACATTGCATTTACCATCAACGCCAGCGGAACGCTGAAAGGATACCGAGATGGTAATCTCATCACCACCACTACTCTCCCAGGAGCCATGATATATAATCAGACGACAAACTTGAGGCTTGGTTCGTATTGGTCTGGAGGAGGTGGATTCAACGGCAGTCTGGATGAGCTGCGCATCTACGCACGCGAGCTCTCCTGGGAAGAAATCAACGCCTCGTACAACAACACAGAATTCACACTCTATCATAACTTCACGAATCTCGAGTATGGCAACCAAACGTACACTGCGTACGCCATCGACACGGCAGGACATTTGTCAACGAGCACGCGCTCAGTCAGCATCCTGAACTTAACGTTGAAAGTGCAGCTCGTCAGTCCCGCAAACCAGACGAACACCACGCAGCCAACACACGCATTCATGTGCAACATCACGGATGACACGGACAGCTCAGCGCTCACGCTCTCCATTTGGAACAGCACAAACGACCTCATCACTACGAACGCCACTGCCGTGGGTGGCATCATCAACAGCACGAACTGGACATTCACCCTGCCCTATGCTGACACGTACACGTGGAACTGCCTCGGCAATGATTCCGACAGCAACGAGGAATGGTCTGACGAGGGGAATTACACACTCACGTACATCAAGCCAACCATGATATCGGCAAGCATCATCCCAACACCATCCGCAAACAACAGCGACACCTTGTACGGATACTGCAACGCCACAGATCCTTTCGAGGAAAAGCTCGTCTACAACTACACCTGGTACATTGATGGCGCAGCAAACATTACCGGCATGCTCGTCAGGCCAGACACTCTCACGTCGGGAGAAAGACACACGTGCGCCATTCGAACAAACGACAGCAGAGTATTGTGCTGGGGAGACAATTCGTATGGCCAATTAGGCAATGGCACGGATGGAGGAAATCTCACACTGCCAACGCTCATCAACGACACCGCAGCGTACACGACAATAAGCGCAGGATACCTGCATACGTGTGGCATACGAGCAAACGATTCTAGAGTATTGTGTTGGGGATACAACCAGTATGGACAGCTCGGCAACGGCTCGAATGGCACGGACCAACCGCAGCCCACCCCAATAAGTGAGGATACCGCATATACTACAGTGAAAGAAGGAGATTTCCACACATGTGGCATACGCGCAAATGACAGTAAAGTCATGTGTTGGGGAAGCAACACTTATGGACAGATGGGCAATGGCACCGACGGAGGATATTCGGGAATGCCACAAGCCATCAACGACACTGCAAATTATAGCAGCATAGGCTCGGGAGAATACTTCTCGTGCGCTATCAGAGCCAACGACTCACAAATACTGTGCTGGGGAAGAAACAACTACGGCCAGCTAGGAAACGGCAGCGAAGGAGGAAACACTTCAACACCTCAGCCCACAACGGACACGGCAGCATATGCTGCATTGGGATCAAATTCGTACGCAGCACACATGTGCGGCATACGAGCAAACGACTCACAAATACTGTGCTGGGGATACAACAGTGCTGGTCAGCTTGGCAATGGCAGCGCGGGAGGCAACAGCCCCAATCCCACTCCCGTCAATGACAGCGCAGCGTACAGAAGCATAGGATTGGGTGGCAATCACGCTTGCGGCATACGCGCAAATGACTCCCAAGTGCTTTGCTGGGGAAGCAATTACTACGGTCAATTAGGCAACGGCAGTGCAGGAGGAAACCTCTCCCAGCCAACTGAAATACCCAATGCAACGCAATACGTGACGGCGGGAGGCAGCTTCCACATGTGTGGCATAGGTGTTGACTCGCACGTGTACTGTTGGGGACGCAACCAGTATGGGCAGTTGGGCAACGGCAGCACAGGAGGAAATGTACTTACTCCAACGGCAACAAACGACACGAACAAGTATCCCCCAGGATGGCCTTCCGGACAGGAAATGCTCGTCAGCACCATCCTGGACAGCCTCACCTCTCGCGGCGAGGAATGGATACTGTCGTGCAGCGCCATTGACGCAAACACGTCAAGCACGTGGCTCAACAGCAGCATCACCACCATCATGGATGGTGTTGCGCCCATCGTCGCCATAAACGTAAATGCAAGCGTTCTCGAGTACAGTGTCGACAGCATCTTCATCAACTGGTCAGCAACCGATGAGACGGAGCTGGATACTGCAGTGTTCAACATCACGTATCCTAATGGGACAGTCCTCTTTAATGCAAGCGATGCCGTAAGCAATGTCACCCTCACCGCAGATAATCTAACTATTATTGGCAACTACACCGCACTCCTCTGGGCGAACGACACCAGCGAAAATACAAACACGACGACTGTTGAGTTTTTCGTGAATGACACGCTGCCTCCCGAAGTGCATCTCGTCAGCCCCGCAAACGAGTCCAGCGTGCGCACGGCAAACAACACGTTCACGTGCAACATCACGGACAACTACGGCGTCACCAATCTGACACTGCACATCTGGAACAGCAGCAACAACGCGCTTGACCTCGGAAAACCTTCGTGCTACCAGGAATCCGCAAATATCAACACAAGCTGCGGAGGAAATGACACGGGAACGTACGCATGCACTGGCGACTGGGACAGTCCCTGCGCCTCCACATACGATGGTAACTGGAAATATGGGGGCAACTGTTCAAGCGAATCAACGGGAACGGTGTACATCAACTATACAAAACCAGCAGGAGCACTCAACACGAGCTTCTGGCAAGTGAAGGATGAGCAGGGCACGGCCAACCTCACTATCGCTCAGAGTTGTTGGGACTATGACAGCACAACATTGATGCTGTCAGCTTCGTCAACATGCTCTTTAGGATTTGGAGATACGATAAGCTGGGCATGCTACAACGGAACATGGAAGAACCTCAGAGGGTATTTTTACAAGAATATACTCTACGAAGAAGCCATGTTCTGGAACTTCAGCAACGCAACAACCAGTTTGGGAGGCACGTCAAACTCGACAAGCTGGAACGTCACCTTTCCCTACGTGGACGTCTTCACCTGGAATTGCGAAGGCAGCGACACGAACAATGCCGTCTGGAGCAGTGAAGGCAACTACACGATCAACTACTCAACCATCCTGGTAAAGACTGCACGCATCAGCCCTGCACTCTTTGCCAACTACAC
>JAZDHK010000004.1:0-19231 GCA_043806035.1 archaeon | reverse complement strand
ATGGGGCTGGGAGGATTTGAACCCCCGATCTCTACCATTCTGGCGTTTTGTCCCCAAGGTAGAATCATACCAAGCTAGACCACAGCCCCGTTTCTGAGAAAGAGTTCCCGCTATTATTTAAAGATAACGTTGCTCGCATGTCCTGTCTTCTCGACTGCGACGATGCGGTCCACGAACTGCTCCACTTTCGCCTCGTGGCTCACTAAAATCACCTGTTTCGTCTTGAGCTGCCTGAAGATGTCCTGCATCTTGTCCAGTTGTTCCGAGGAGAAGCCGTCCGTCGGCTCGTCCAGGATGAGCACGTCCTTTGTCTTGAGGGTGCTGATGAACGTGTTGATGACCTCGTGCAGGGCGAGACGGTATGCCAAGGCTATGCTCGTTCGCTCCCCTCCGCTCAAGTGCGCAATCGTGCTCTCGTAGCCGTTCTGCTCGATGATGGGCGTGAAGTACTCATCGAGGCGCACGCTGACATCGTCGAGCATGAGGCCCGTCCAGTATGCAAAGGCGTCTTGGCAGTGGTTGTGCACGGCATGCAACGTGTGTTTTTCTATGGCGGCGACTGCAGGAATGAAGAATGCGTCGAGCCAATGCTGGAGGTGCTGCACCTTTTCAAGCACGAGCACTGCCCGCTGTTTCTCCTGCACCGTCTCGTGGAGCTGCGTGGCTTGCTGGCGGAGCATGTCCTTTTCCTTGCTGATGCCCGTTTGCATGGCGAGAAGGTCTGCGTGCCTGCGCTGCAGTGCACGTTGCGTCTCTCTTTTGTCGTCGATGCTGGGCAGGTCGCGTAATGCGTACAGGGCATGCAGGTCTTCCTGTTTTGCAATGGCAAGCTCGTTGAGCATGGCCTGCAGTTGTTCCATGTCCTGCAGCAGTGCTTTCTTTCTTCTCATGAGCTCCTCCTGGCGCACGTGTGCCTGCGCTGCCTGCAGGGCAGCATCGTACTCCTGTTTCAGCAACAGCAGTTTTGGCGTGTGCTGCTCAGGATGGAGATTGCCCAGCAGTCGTTCCAATGCCATGATCTCTTGCCGTGCCTGATTGACGTGCTGTTCTTCTTGTGCGTAGTGGATGATGCGTTGTTGCAACGCGATGAGCTCTTTCTCCATGACTGCCCGGTTCTTGCATGATTCCCTGAGCGTGACAAGCTCTGCGAGATGGACTGCAGGATCTAGCCTATGCACTTCTGCGTCAATGTCTGCAAGCGCGGCATCGTACTCCTGCTGGACGTGTTGTTTGTGCTCAGGTGTGAGTTGTTGCAGGCAGGTAGGGCAGGTGCTCATGTGTAAAAATTTTGTTCGTTTGTCCAGCAGTGTTTTGCGTTGCTGCTGCAGTGCCTGCACTCGCGCCTGGCGCGCTGCGTGCTCGTGTTCCTTGCGCTCGAGCAATGCAGTATCATCATATTTCAGCACATCTTTGAGCTGGGCTTCCCGCGCACGCGACTCGGCAAGCAATGGAGAAACAGCCTGTCGTTTGAGCAATTGCTGCTTTTCCTGGATGCGAATGGAGGCCGCGTTCATCTTGAGCAGCAGCTTCTTCTGTTCCTGTTCGAGAACATCGAGCTCTTCCTTGACTTCATCCAGTAATCTGGTCGGAGGAATGGCAATATGTTGTGTTTGCAGCTGTTCATTCTCTATACGTAGTTTTGCAAGTTGCTGCTCTTTCTCCAGGAGTCGTTCTTCCGTGAATTGCAAGTGCTGCTGCAGCTGCCTTCTCTGCTGGTGCTGCCGTTCAAGCTGTTCGAGCTGTGCAAGCGCGTCCTTGAGGTCGTTGGCTATGGCATCTTTCTGCTCCAGCACATCCTTTTCCTGCTCATCGAGCGCGCGGATGGTGCTGTTGAGCGAGTGCAGCCGTTCCAGTTCTGCATCAAGACCTGCTGTCTTCTGCTGCAAGACCGCCTTGTCCGTCTTGAGTTCCCGCACGACGAGGGCTGCATTCTCGATGATGCGCTTGTACTTGTCGAGATTGAAGATGAGCCGGATGGTGTTGATCCGGTCTTCCTCCGTGTCGTGCAGGATGGCCGTCATTTCTTCTTGTGGGCAGTACATCGTGTACCGGTAGAGCAGGGCATTGCTTTTCATGATGAACTCTTGTGGGTAGCCTAGCAGGTCGATGATGTGCGCTTTGAGCTCGAGCGGGGTGTACTGCTCGGCGAGGCCGTTGATGCTCAATGTTCCCGTGTCCTGGACAATGCCTTGCTTGGTCTTCTTGAGGGTTCTCGTGATGCTGACGTCCTTGCCATCAATGTCGAGCGCAAGCGTGACTTTTCCTTCTCTGCAGCCGTGCCTGAGCAACAGCTGTCCTGAATTCTCTCCGCGAAGGATTCCAAAAAGTGCGAATTCTATGGCGAGAAGCACGGTTGACTTTCCTGATCCTATATCGCCAAGCAGCAGGGTCGTGCCTTGAGAAAAAGTTAGCGTCTGCTTGGTGTAGGAGCGGATATTCTCCAAGGACAGGGACGTGAGGAGCATGCAAAAAAAAAGAATGGCTTTCTCTTTATATGACTTATTGCGCATGCGGCAAATTACTGCACAATTATTTCCTCCAAAACAGTGACAATATTCTTACCCACCAACAGAAAGTACACTTGAAACAAGTGAAAAAAAGACAGGATTTAAATATGTGCGGAGATTTTTCCGGAGTAGGTGATAGTCATGAACAAGCTACTTGGCATAGGTCTGGCAGGAACGACAGCGCTGCTCATTGCAGCAAGCATTCCCCAGAAAGAAATTCCCGAACAAATACGGCAGACGCCTGCATTGTCACGGCTCGACAAGCCGTTCACTCCAATTATGCAGGCGATTGATCACCTCTCTGGTCTTCCCTATGGTAGGGCAGACTGGGAAGAAACCAACGTGTACTTCCAGGACAGGCAATGGAAGAGCTACTTCATCTTCGACATCGCCAAGAACAGGCACAATGACACCCTCATCACGTCAGGAGCGAAAATCGAGATGGACTGCGACACTGCGCTGAAAAGTCTACTCATCCGTGCAGGATGCTATCAAGAAACAAAGAAGGACACGCAGTATGTTGAGCACGACTTCTACCTGCGAACCGACACGGACAGCTTAGGAAGAATCACCAGCATCGACTGCAGCACCTACCAAATTGCGCAGGACAGCAACGAACAAGTCATCACGAGCAACATCACCATCACTCCCGTCTACGACGGAGAGCAGCTCACGAAGATGGTCATGTGCGCCTACCTGGACAAGGACAGCACCTGTGAAAAGAAAGACACGCTCGCCATGAGCTCGAACGCATTTACCATCTCTCCTCTGCCATTTGTCTTCAACGACGACGGGTCTGCACCGCAGGTCGTGCAGCTCTCCTGCCCGCAGAGCGCACACATACTTGCATTGCCCAAAGCACTTTTCAACGATCACACAGAACTCGTTGACCTCTACAAGCACCTGCCGCAATAAGTTTTATAAACGAACAACGGCCAACCTGCACGTAACAGCCCCGTAGTGTAGCGGCCAATCATGCCGGCCTTTGGTAACTGCGCTCAGTTAACACGCGCGGGTCTCGCTTCGCTCGAGCCCACAAAAAAAGTTGAAGACAGCCGGAGACCCCAGTTCGAATCTGGGCGGGGCTACTTGCTCTTCGAGATATATAAGGTCAAAAAAAGCAACGTAACAACATTTATATAACTGTTAGGAATACCTAACAAAATGGTAAGCACCAGCAAAGAAGAGTACCTACGGACGTTATTCTTGCTTGAAGAGCGCAACCAGGAACTGAGCATCACAAATATCGCACGGCACTTGCGCATCGCCAAGCCGAGCGTCACCGAGATGATGCAAGCACTCCATCGTGAAAAGCTCGTCGCATACAAAAAATATGCGAAGCTCGCATGGACGAAAAGAGGAAAATTTCTGGCAAACGCCCTGACGGCAAGACACCGCATCATCGAGTCGTTCCTCAAAGACATCCTGCACGTCCCGCTCAAGGACATCCATGCAGAGGCGAATGTGCTCGAGCACGCAGTGAGCACAAACGTCCTCAACCGCATGCGTGCAGTGCTTGGCAATCCGACAAAAGATCCGCACGGAAAAGTCATTCCATGACTAAAGCACATTTCTTCAACAAGAGTTTCTGGTTATTTCTAGGATCAGGGCTCATCGTCTCCATGGCATACATGGATCCCGGCAATTGGGGAACGAATATAGCTGGAGGGTCAAGATTCAACTACGATCTGCTCTGGGCAATATGGGCGGCCAGCGGCATGGCCATGTTCTTCCAATACTTATCGGGGAAGATAGGCATTGCCGGCTACTCGCTCCCTGAGCTCGTCAAGGACCGTCTCAACAAAAAATGGCTCATCATCGCGTATTGGCTGCTTGCAGAGCTCGCCATCCTCGCAACAGATCTTGCAGAATTCCTCGGCATCGTCGTAGGCCTGAACATCCTCTTCGGCATACCTTTGCTGATAGGGTCGTTCATCTCCATCGTCGAAGTGCTGCTGTTCTTCTTCCTCACCAAGAACAAGTTCAGACACATAGAAAAGGCATTCATCATTTTCGTCTCGCTCATAGGATTGGCATTCGTGTACGAGCTCTTCCTTGTCAAGCCCGACTGGCACCCTCTGCTCGTGCATTCCATCACACCCATCGTTAACTCGCAGAACATCCTCATCATCGTCGGCATCATCGGCGCGACCATCATGCCCCACGCCTTATTCATCCACTCCTGGCTCATCAAGAACAAGATGAAGCAATTCTCATTGCACAACAAAGAGGTGCTGAGAACGTATCATCTCATTGACAATGTGGCATCGCTCATCATTGCAGGACTAGTCAATGCTGCAATGCTCATCATGGCCGCAGCGGCATTCTACAGGAAAGACATTGTCGACACGCTCTCGCAAGCATATTACACACTCATCCCCCTCTTCGGGAATCTCGCTGCAGTGATATTCGGTGGGGCATTGCTAATAGCAGGCATTGCCTCATCAATAACAGGAACGCTGGCAGGTCAGTCAATCATGGACGGACTTACTGACTTCAAAATCAGTCCATTCCTGAGACGGCTCATCACCCGCTTCATCAACATCATCCCCTTGACCATAGCGATACTGATCGGCATCGAACCCTTGAGCATCCTCATCTACAGCCAAGTGCTGTTGAGCATCCTCATCCCCTTGCCCTTGATCCCCATCATCCTCTACACGTCGGACTCAAGCATCATGAAAGAACTCGTCAATAAACGAATCACCACCAGTATCGCTTGGGTGTTTGCTGCTCTCATCGTCGCATTCAACCTGTATCTGATTGCAACGGCGATTTTCTAAAATAACGCCCAACACGCCGTGTCTGCACTGTTTTTGAAGAACGTGCTTTCCTTCACCGAATTACACAGCATCGATGATGGCTGTTATGTCACTGATGTTCTTTACCGTATAATCAGCATCCGTCGTCTTCTCTCGCGCACCGTATTCCGCGAAGATGGTGAGCATGCCGAGCTTCTTTGCGCCGATGATGTCCTTGTTCGGCGTATCCCCTATCATGACGCATGAACGAACATCAACGCCGAGCTTCTTCGCAGCAAGCAAGAACCCTTTGCTGTGCGGCTTGACCGACCTCGTATCGTCAGACGTGAGAATGACATCAAAGAACTCATCAAAACCAACGGAGCACAAGCGCAAGTACGCCTCAAGACGGGGGGCATCAGAGAGGATGGCGAGCTTATACCCTTTCGCCTTGAGATGGATGAGCAGCCTTCTTGCGCCAGGATACGGCCTGATTAGCCCGGTGTTCACTTTCCTGTACGCAAGGATGGCGTGCGCCAATATCCTGTAGTCTATCCTCTTGTAGCGTTGCAGCAGATACTTTTGCAGGATGTGCTGGTCCTCGATGCCCTTATCCCAGTAGAAATCAGAGAAGTCCTTGTGCAGTTCCTCAAAATCAGCCTGCAATCCCGCATCGATCATTGCCTTGACCGTCTCCCTGATGACGATCTTCTTCCTGTCGACAAAATCAACAAGCGTGTTGTCCAGGTCGAAAATGACTGCATTGCGCATGGTCCCCTCAGAGGATGAAATCCGTGCTCAGGAAATTGCTCTTCCTGTTCTTGACTATGTCCGTGATGATGGTCTTGTTCAGGTCCGTGCCTTTCGCCGCGACGAGACTGCGAATAGTAAAGACGCGCAATGCGTCGCTCACGCTCAGCGTCCCTTCCGCGCTGTCCTTACGCCCAGTAAAGGGGAAGATATCCGGTCCTCGCTGGCATTGGCTGTTGATGTTGACCCTGCACACCAGATTCGTCAAGGGGTCGATGAGCGCAGCTATCATGTCCGGATCAGAACCGAAGATGCTCACTTGCTGGCCGTAGTTCGAGTCCATCAAGTACTGTATTGGCTCCTCGATGTGCTTGAATGCACGCACAGGAATAACAGGACCGAACTGCTCAACAGTATACACGTCCATGTTCGGCGCGACGGGATAGAGCAGTGCAGGCGTGAACAGCGTCTTGCTGAACGTCCCCCCGCCCGGATTCATGACCTTTGCCCCTTTCTTCTTGGCATCCTCGACGAGATTTGCAAGATACGTCGTCTTGTCCTGCTCAGGGAGAGGGGTTATTGCGGCATTGTCCCACGGCATGCCTATGTTCAGCTTCGCCAACGATTCCGTGCACGTCTTGAGGAACTTGTCCACGATGCTCTCATGCACAAAAATGATTTTCAGAGCAGTGCATCGCTGCCCGTTAAAAGACAGAGCACCAAGGAGGCATTCCTTCACGGCAAATTCCACATCTGCATTGGCGAGCACGATTCCCGGATTCTTCGCCTCTAAACCAAGAACGCAGCGCAGGCGGTGCGGTTTGGGATGCTGCTTCCTGATAATGTCGGCAACTTTGCTCGAGCCGATGAATGCAAGCACGTCGATCTTTCCTGAGTTCATCAGCGGGGTGATGACCGTGGGTCCGTCTCCGTAGATGGTGTTGATGACACCCGCAGGGAATATCTTGAACAGCTCGAGCAACGGCTCATACAAAAGCACGCCGTACTTAGGCGGCTTGAAAATGACCGTATTCCCCATAATGAGCGCAGGAATGAGCGTCGAGAACGTCTCGTTCAGCGGATAGTTAAACGGGCCCATACACAAGACCACGCCAAGCGGGCTTCGCTTGATCTGACCAATAATGCCTTCTGCCAACGTGAACCTGCTCGATATTCTGTCGAGATCCTTGAGGGACTCGATCGTATCCTTGATGTACACGATGGTCCTATCGAACTCTTTCTCGGCATCCTTGAGGTTCTTGCCTATTTCCCACATGAGCAAGTTCACGAGCCGCGAGCGTTGCTGTTCAAGCATCGCCGTGAATTGCACAAAATATTGAATTCTCTGCTCGGTCGTCATGGTCGGCCAAGCACCCCTTCCCGCATTGAACGCAGAGACTGCAGCGTGCAATGCTGCCATCGCCTCCCTCTCGGTCATGAGCGGGTAGCTGCCAAGATGCCGTGGAAGAATTCCTTGCGTTGTCTTGACGTGAATAGGACTGTAGACATCCTGCACAGGTCCATTCCAAACGGCTATTTGCCCATTGATGAGATACGTCTTTTGGTGTAGGGGTTCGGTGATATACGCTCTGGGAATGGTTTGTTCATCTGGAAATTCCATGGTCTGCCTCCTTGATAAGCGGGAGCGCAACTTGCATTTAAACATATTGGTTTAGCAACACATTTATAAAAGAGCAGGATGGCTGATGTGTCATGTATCGTGCACTGCTCTTCGATCTCGACGGCACACTCATCAATTCTCTGCCCTACCACTATCTCGCATTCAAGGACCTCCTCGACGAGCACGGCATCCACATCAATGATCGGCATCTGCGCACGCTCATGGGAAAAAGTACGGAAGACATCTTTGCAGAGCTCAAGAAAAAGTACGGCTTCGCAGAAAAGACGGCAGACCTTTTGGAAGAGCGACGATATCACTACTTCAAATTCGTCGGACAGAGAAACCTGCTCTTCCCTGGAGTCATGTCCACGCTCAAGTTGCTGCACAAGACGCACAAGCTCGCTCTAGTGACGGGCAGCAGCAGAGTCATCATGAGCCATTCCACCAACAAAGCATTCTCAGCATTGTTCGATGTCATCATCACCATCAACGACGTCAAGAAAGGCAAGCCCGAGCCGGAATCATTCCTCAAGGCCGCAAAGCAGCTCAAGGTTCTGCCAAAGCAGTGCCTGGTCATCGGAGACAGCCTCTACGATGCCCTTGGCGCAAGACATGCAGGCATGGACTGCATCGGTGTCAGCACAGGCTACACATCTGCAACGTCGCTCAAGAAGCACACAAAAAAAGTCGTGCGTGACATCACTGCCTTGAAAGTGCTCGCACGGCCAAACGTATTCCGAGGATGAGCAGGCACACCCCTGCAGCATCGGCGACGAGGCAGAGCGTGCAGAATGTTCTCAACAAAACCGCCTGGACGAACAGGAACCACAGTGCGAGCAGTCCTGCAAGGACGCAGCCTGCGGCAAGAAACGCAAACAGCACTTCACTCTTCCTCGAACGGGCAACGAATGCCAGAACAAACAAGATGCCAAACCCTGCAATGCCAATGAGGCTGTTCGGCAAGCCAAAGGCATACCCGTACGTCGACTGCTGAACGCTCTCGCAACCACCAACAGGGCACACGGCAGCGTTGAGGTGAGAAAAGCTGAACAGAGAAATGACAAAGCCGAGCAGACTCAACAGAATGATGATGTGAATCGCTTTCATACAAGGGAAGAATACGTACGTATTTAATTGCTTTACGCATCTACAAGCGTAAGGACAAATTTATAAAAGAACCACGCAAACTACGGGCATGATAGCGCCAGACTACACCAATAGCATCCTGAACTTCTCCTGCAGCGTCCAGCAACAATTACGAGGAAAGCCGGCACACGCACCGCTGCCCGCACTGCACGGCAAACTCCATCTGCCACTTACGGTCATTATCATCGACGGTCTCGGCTACACCTTCCTGAGCAAGCACAAGCAATCGTTCCTGTGGAAGCACTGCATCGGCAGCATGACATCCGTCTTTCCCAGCACGACAACTGCGGCAGTCACAACGCTCATGACCGCACAAAGCCCCGCACAGCACGGATTAACTGGGTGGTTCATGCTCAGCAAAGAGCTCGGCGCTATCGTCATACCCTTGCGCTTCAAGACCCGATACGGAAAAAGAGCCCTGCACGAGGACGGCATACGCATGCAAGATTTGTTGTTTGCAACAAGCATCCTGAACAACTCCGTGAAAAGCACACACCTCCTCCCGAACATAGTGAAGAACAGCCCATTCAACAGGGCTCTGCGAGGAAAGGCAATCATCAAAGGATATGACGACCTGAACGGCATGATGAAACTGCTTGTGCAGAACAGACACTGCACTACTGCATACTGGGGAAAATTCGACCACATCCTGCACCACTACGGTGTCCATAGCAAGGAAGCAGAACAGCACTTCCGCGAGCTCGACAAGGCAATCGAGCACGCAAGCAAGACCCTGAAAGGAACACTGCTCATCACCGCAGACCATGGCCTTCTCGACGTCAAGCACCTCTTCCTCAAAGACCATCCAGAACTAGAAGCCTGCCTCGCCCTCCCGTTCTGCGGAGAACCACGCACCGTGTACTGCTACGTGCATCCGGGCAAGGACAAGCAGTTCAGAACGTACGTCGAAAAAAAATTGAAGAAGTACTGCACCCTGCTCTCCAAACAAGAATTGCTCAGACGAGGCTGGCTCGGAAAAGAGCTACCGTCGAAGGCAATACAACACAGAATAGGTGATTACGTCCTGCTGATGAAGAAGAACTACGCATTCTATGACGAGTTGCTCGCAGAGAGGAGAACGCCGCATAGGGCAGAGCATGGCGGCGTCAGTGCTGACGAGATGCTCGTGCCCCTCATTGCAGTACATTTATAAGAAAGTAAGCATTATGCAACGTGTGGTCTATACTCCAGTCATCCTGCCCTCTATTTTTTCAGAAAAGAAAGAACTCAAAAAAACAGAGGATACTCTGCCGCTCACCCAGCTCATCCTCGTCAAAAAATATGTGCAGCAGGACGAGAATGATGTCGTCACCTACATTCAGGAGGTAGTGCAGCATCCCGAACAGCATGATAGTGGTGAGGAAGTACTGCACCTGCCTCAGTTCATCAAACAGGACATCATCGACGGCAAGGAAGGAATTCTGCAGTTCCTGAAAGACACCACACGCGCCCCCCGTCCCAAGAAGGAAAAGCAACACTACCTCAACGTCACGTATGGCATGTTCCCTAGCATCATCCTGCCCAAACAAAAAAAACCGGAAGAATGGTACAGAGGATTGTTCTTTCACGAGCCGCTCATCAAGAGAGGGTATGGTCTCCATTGGGTTATGGAGATCGCCATCACCAAAAGCATTCCCTCAGCACAGGAAATCAAGCTGCTCATCAAGCATGGCGTGCACGAATCGGACACCTTCCACATCAGCGAGAGAAGATATGACCACAAAGATGCCAAAGACATCATCGACTGCATCTACACCAACATCATACCCAATCTTGCGAACGTGGAGGACATTTCTGACAAGGTCAGGACAAAACATGCATTTGAATCGCTTGCTGCACTGCGCACGGCAATGCAGGAGATGTGGGGCGAGCAGCTCTTGCGCGGGTATGCGTCGCTCAAACAATTGTATCCTAAAGATCTGCAGAGCAACTAATCATTGTCATCCACGTATTTATTTTCCAGTAGGCACCGTATTCTCTTTCAGATTCTGGATGATGCGCTCGAGATCTTGCTCAAGCTTCTTGCTGCCATGCTCCTGCGCATGCAGTATCTCCTCTTCCGTTATCTTGTCGACGGTAAAATAGTGGTATGCCTGTGCTATCGTAGAAATCGGCAGTAAGCATACGTTCTCATCAAGATTGAATGGGTCATACGCGAGTTCCTTAGACAAGTCCAGGATATTGCCTGCGGGGAAGATGAAATACATGGGCGTCTCTGCCTTGCGTTCCTTCGCGAGTTCCTGTATGCGCAGGGGTACGAGCGCTTTCCAGTACGTTCCTCCAATCACACCCACTTGGCCTTCAGGATCTAACGTTCCTGTCAAGAACCTGTTCTTATACAAGGGCGTTCCGCTCAGCGCAGAAAGCACACTCACTGCAATGGCCGTGCTTGCGCTCGGACCGTCCTGAGGTTCAAACTCATCCTTAAATTCAGTGACGATTTTCCAGTTGCACTTTTTCCATTGCTCGTGATACGGTGCAAGCAACCGCTGTAGGTAGTTTGTCACGAGCTCAAAACCCTTTATCTCAGATTGCCCGGCAAGACCTGCCTTTGCCTCCACCAGCTCAAAGCGAGACTCGTGTATTCGTAAGGGATCAAGCAGTGGAACATAATAACTATACACACTACTCAAGCCAGCAACATCATCCTCCGTAACGTACAACCCGTGCACCTTTCCAACAACAGCAGGAGGCAAGTCAAAATATCCTCCGAACTCCTTACAACTGTCGATCGCTGAGAAAAAGTCCACGGACAGCTCATCTCTGAAGTGCTTCTTCAGCAGCTCTGGCGTAATGTTTGTCTTTCCTGCGAGCGCCTTCAAGAACAAGTTCTCTAATGCAGCATTCATCTCACCATAGCCGAGACCGAGAATGCCTGAATCAGAATCCACCATGTCCATGAGCAGCATGTGTGCTGCCTCAGGCAGGAGTTGAATGTTCGTCTTGTGCCTCTTGTTGAAGTCTGCCACGCCATCCCTGAAGAAGGAAAGCGTGCCCTGCCTTGCATGAGGGGTGTTCTTGACAAAAGACTCTCCTAAGACGAGGTTCATCCTGCTCTCAATTTCGTGCTCCTCACGCACGCCGCCGTCGTATCTGCTGTACAAGGGATTCTCGATGTCACAGGCAAAGATAATGCCCGGTTTCTCTATGGCGTACGTGATGCCGTTATTGATGACGTTCAGCGTGCCATTGTCGAGGTAATCGAAGAACTGCGTGCGCATGTTCTCGTCCTTCTCCAGCTCATCGCTCTCCCTGCAGAGGATGTTGATGAACTTGTTGAAGCTGTCACGGAAGATAATGATGTCAGACGTGAAGAACTCCCCAAGCGACTGCATCGTGAGATGAGGAGGTGTGCGTTCGTCATGATCGATAAAATTGCCAAAGATGCCTTTGCCAGCGAAGTTGTTCATAACCTTATACGTCTTTTCCGTTGTGCCTCGGAGGATGTGCGGCTTGAAGATGTTTTCTAGCGCCATGCGGCAGTTGCCGTGCTGTATGCGCAAGCTGTACTTGTCTGCCCCATCTTCGGGCGGTTCTTCCTCCGACTCCTCTTCTTGTTTTTCCTTTCGTTTCTTCGCCACTTGATAATCACGCATGATCGTGACCAGTTCAGTGCTGATCAGACTCTTTTTTTCCTGGAAATAGTCCAGCACGGTATCCATCCACTGCTGGACGGCATCCGTTGTTCCCACGCGATGCGCAGCACGAATCTTGGAGAGGTTGTTCACAAAATTATCAACGCTCAGGTCTTGGGTGGGACCGCGCATGAGCAACATGTTCAGCACTGCGCTTTGGTTTGCAATGAAGTTGTCCGCGTAATCAGACCTTATGGGCGTGATGTTACGGGCGAGGTACTCGCTAAATTGGTCCTTGAACAGTGCAAAACGTTCTTCTGACTTCAGTTCAACATACTGGTCGCCAACCACGTCCTTGATGAGCTGTTCCAGCTTTGATGTGTAGTTTTCCTTGATCTTTTTGGCTAGCCTGTTTTGCAGGTCGGCCTGTTTCGGGGTCTTTTTGCGTTCATATCCTGCAGCTTTCATGAATGCCTTCTTGTTCGTAGGAATCCGTACCTTCTGATCCTTCAAAAATTCCCAACTTACCTTCCACGTGTACTGGCCTTCGCTGCCTTCTTCAGGAATGGTGAAGTCGACGACCGCAATGGGTTTTCGTGAGCGAGAGTCATCGTACGCCTCGTCCATAATCTCCTTCACTTCCGTGTACACATCAATGAAAAACTCATGAATCTTGTACTGCACGTCACACACGAATTCCTCACGGGGACGCTTCTGCTTATCTACATCAATGACTGCCTGGAAGTTCGGACCGATGACTTGTGGTGTATCCTCTCTCCTGATGAAGCTATTGACGAAATCAATGATTTGTGTATAGAAGTTTTGCACAACGAACGCATCCTCTTGCAGACGGGCAGCATCCGTGTACGTGATCATGACGGGCTTCTTCGGCACGTGCATGTTTGGTAGGCTCAGATAATCACGTGGGACGAACAGGCCTGGCTTCTTGAGTATTTCCTCGAGGTAAGGCTGGGCATGCTGTTTGAATGGCAGTCCGGTGAGCGATTGCTTTCCCGTCAGGAGCTGGGCGTTGTATTCCAGGACGCCGAATCTGCCCGTGCCTGCTTCACCCACTAAGATACAATTGCTATAGCCAGACGAGGCTGCGCGCAGGACATCCGTTATGGTTTTTTCCTGGTTCACGACGGGAGGTCGTGCTTCCGGCGGTTGAGCAAGAAATGTGGTAACTTCATCACCGTACGTGGGAAATTGCTGGATGGGCTTATCGCCAATGTGCCCGTACAGGCCGTGTGTGACTTCTTGAGCGTCGTCCATGGGGACAGGAAACAAACCCCACCTTATAAAGTTTTTCCTATAAAGTGACAACAGAACAGCATTATGGCTGTGCGAGCGAGAGGAAATTGGCAATAGCTATTTAAAAGGAGAGCCAAGGCCTACTCGCATGGACATAAAATACAATCTGCGCGTGTATGGGCAGCTGCTCAAAAGATACCGTTGGCTCATCGCCATCATGATCCTGCTCATCATCATCCTTGAGGCAAGCTACGTTGCAGACCGTCTCATCTTCAAATACGTCATCGACAAAATAACTGCCTTTGCAGAAGGAGCTCTGGGAAAAGACCTGCTCATTGCTGCATTGCTCTTTCTTGCAGGCATCTACCTCATCATCTTCCTCGTCAGGGTAGTGCTCCGTTGGACGAACATGCACTGCATCAATCGCCTTGAGACCCGGCTCATCTTCGATCTCAAGCAGAAATTCTTCAACCACCTCATCAATCTCAGCTACAGCTTCCACACCTCCAACAAGACAGGCAGCATCATCAGCAGACTCGTCAGAGGAGGCAGCGCCATAGAACGCATGACCGACGTCTTCGTCTTCAACCTGCTGCCGTTCCTCGTCCAGCTCATCGTCATCGGCGGAAGCCTGCTCGTCCTCGACCCGCTCTCTGCACTCGTCATGACCCTCACGGCAATAGTATTTATCATTTTCAACTATCTCACCATGAAGACACAGCTCAAGGCGTATACTGCCATGAACAATCAGGAGGATTATGAGAAGGCCCAGATCTCCGACTTCTTCACCAATGTGGAAAGCATCATGTATTTTGGCAAGCAAAAGGATGTCATGGGCAAATATCAGAACGTCAGCACAGAAACAAAAAAGGCGACCCTACATGCGTGGAATCATTGGCGATTCATCTCGGCAGGACAAGTATTCATCCTCGGCATAGGCACGCTCATCCTCGTGTACACGTCCATCAACAGCTTCCTCGCCAACAGGATAACGATAGGGACACTGGTCTTCACGTACGCGACATTCACCTCATTCACGGGCGTGCTCTACAGCTTTGTACACGGCATGCGGGACTACAACCGCGCCATCGCCGATTTCGAAAGCCTCTTCCAGTACGGCAAGGTGCAGCAAGAAATCACCGACAGTCCAGGGGCACGGCAGCTTCTCGTCAATGAGGGCACCATCACCTTCCAGAACGTCACATTCAAGCACAAAGGAAGAAAGATCCTGGACAGGTTCAGCCTGCGCATTCCCAAGAACAAGAAAGTGGCCATCATCGGGCCATCAGGGGCTGGCAAGACGACCATCATCAAACTCCTCTACCGATTCTACGACCCTGCAGAAGGGACCATCCGTATTGACGACAAGAACATCAAAGACGTGACGCAGGAAAGCCTCAGATCAGAACTGAGCATCGTACCCCAGGAATGCGTGCTGTTCGACGACACCATCCTAAACAACATCGCGTTCAGCAGCCCCGCAGCATCGCGGGAAGAGGTGGACAGGGCGATGCGCTTCGCCCAGCTCGACAAAATCATCGAGCAATTCCCGAACAAAGACCAAACTATCGTCGGAGAACGAGGCATCAAGCTCAGCGGCGGGGAAAAACAACGGGTCTCCATCGCGCGCGCATTGCTGGCAAACAAAAAAATACTTATTCTGGACGAGGCAACGAGCAGCCTTGACAGCTCAACGGAACATGACATCCAACGCGACCTCTTCAAGCTCATGCAGCACCGAACCAGCATCATCATCGCCCACAGACTTTCGACAATCATGCATGCGGACATCATCGTGGTCATCAACAACGGCAGGATCGTGCAGCAAGGTACGCACAAGCAGCTCATCAAGAAAAAAGGACTCTACAAGACCTTGTGGGAATTGCAGAAAGGAGGCTACTATGACATGGACAACCTTTCGGACATGTGAAGAAGAGCTCGCGCTGCTCTGTGGCATCTCCAACCTCTTGCATTGGGATAGGGCGGTGCTCATGCCTGCAGCAGGAGTGGAGCAGCGTGCACTGCAATGCGGTCTTATGAGTAGAATGTATCATGAACGGCTCACGAGCGACGAGCTCAAGCGCGAGATCAGAACACTGCGAGCAAAAACGCCCATCCAACAGGCAATCCTGGAACGCTATGCCTGGAAGATGGGTCGAGCGGAGAAACTGCCAAAAGAGCATGTCGAAGAGCTCTCTACACTCACCGCACGGGCGGAGCAGGCATGGGAGAAAGCCAAGCAGAAAAAAGACTTTCGCATCTTCAAGCCATTCCTGGAACGCATCATTTCCCTAAAACAGAAAGAAGCAGCGCTCATCGACAAGCACAAGCACCCTTACGAGGTACTGTTGGACGAGTACGAACGCGGCATGACCCTTGCTGAACTGGACATCATCTTTGCCAGGCTCAAGCGGGAGCTCATTCCCCTCATCAGAACATATGCAGGAAAAAAAAGAATAATCACGAGCGATGTGCAAGCACAAAAGACGATAACGCAGGACATCGCCACGCGCATCCTCGATACTAAGGAACGATTCCTCATCGCCCTATCCGCGCACCCGTTCACCACGACGCTCGGCCCGGACGACATCAGAATAACGACTGCGTTCAAGCACGATCCGACGTTCGCATTTCTCAGCACTGCACACGAGGCAGGCCACGCACTCTACGAAGGAGGCTTCGGCAAGGATCTCAAGAACACCATCCTCGCAGACGCTCCCAGCCTCGGCATGCACGAAAGTCAGAGCAGGTTCTGGGAGAACATCATCTGCAAAGGCATGCCGTTCTGGCACTTCTATTATGACTTCTTCAGCAAGGAACTCCAGCTCAGCATTTCACACGAGCAATTCTACAAGCGGCTCATCACCGTCCAGCCGAGCCTCATCAGGATCGAAGCGGACGAGGTCACGTACTGCATGCACATCATCATCAGATACGAGATAGAGAAAGCACTTATTGAAGGCAGCCTGTCAGTCAAGGACATTCCTCGAGCGTGGAATGACAAATACAAAACGTACCTGGGCATCACTCCCAAGCACGATGCTGAAGGCTGCCTGCAGGACGTGCATTGGAGCCAGGGCGCATTCGGCTATTTTCCCACGTATGCATTAGGCAGCATTTACGCAGCCATGCTCTACCGTGCACTGCTCAGAGAACATCCGCAGCTCGAAAAAGACATCAGCAAGGGTGATTTCTCTTTCATCAAACAATGGCTTGCAAAAAAGATCCATCGTCACGGAGCGATGTTCCTCGCCAAAGATCTGATGCGGGCAGCATGCGGCAAAGCGCTCGACGTGCAGGACTTCATCACCTACCTTCACAGAAAATGCGCTCCATGAGGAACATGTACATTCCCAAACGGTACGGACAGAGCAGAGTTGAAAGATGTCCATTCTGCACACAACATGCCACCACGCAAAACAGTCAAGGCGTCCCCGTCTGCAACCAGCACAAATCTGCAGAGATAACTGATTGGAAATGCGCCTGTGGAGAGTACATAGACGTCAGGCAAGGAAAATTCGGGACGTTCTTCTCCTGTCTGAGATGTGGGAACATCAGCATGGCAAAAGCTGCAGAAATGAATGAAGAAACTGCAAAAAAATCGGTGAAAAAAGAGGATTCTGAGAGAAAAACGCCGAAAGAGAGCACGTTTCGTTCAGACGAGCTCGATTTTATCTGAACAGTTTGGCTAAATGCGTGCTCAGACAAGCTTATAAATAGGCAGTCATTACCCTAACTATGAAAATCGCCATCTGCGGCAGCATGCACTTCGCCAAGGAAATGCTGCACACAAAACAATCCCTGGAAGATCTCGGCCACGAGGTCATCGTACCTCAGGGAACTATCCAGTACAGCATAGGAGAGAGGAGTGCAGAACACAAATGGGACAAGCTCGACAGAGACGTCATCAGGGAATACTACGAACGCATCAAGGAACAAGACGC
This sequence comes from archaeon, assembly GCA_043806035.1. Taxonomy (GTDB): domain Archaea; phylum Nanobdellota; class Nanobdellia; order Woesearchaeales; family UBA9642; genus JAZDHK01. The sequence continues at coordinate 1,693 of JAZDHK010000004.1, read as the reverse complement.
CATCCTCATCCTCAACCACACCAAGAACAACATACCAAATTATGTTGGAGGTAATGCCCTCATCGAGATGGCCTTCGCACACGTCCTGCACAAGAACATTTATCTGCTCAACCCCATTCCACAACTGGCATATACGGACGAGATTGCTGCCATGCACCCATTCGTCCTCTCTGGTGACTTGCGCAGAATATGACACCTGCCATAATAATCATTATAAATGCTCTTGCTAACGGAGTACGTACGTGAATGCAACAAAAAAAACAGTCTATGCCGCACTTCTGGGAAATCTAGCCATAGCCCTTTTCAAATTCATCGCGGCACTCGTGACAAGAAGCTCTGCCATGCTCGCAGAAGCATACCACAGCCTCTCGGATACGGCCAACCAGATATTCCTGCTCATCGGCATTAAGCTCAGCAAGAGGGAAGCGACGCAACTGCACCCGTTCGGGCATGCCAGAGAGCAGTACTTCTGGAGTTTCGTCGTTGCCGTCATCCTCTTCGGCGTAGCGGGAACGTTGAGCATACGGGAAGGATACAGCAGTCTTCTGCACCCAGAAACCATAAAGAACGTGTACTGGAGCTACGCCGCCATCCTTGTCGGATTCATCTTCGACGGCTATGCATTGCGGCTAGCGCACAAGCAGATGAAGAAACTACAAAAAGAAGAACACTACGACAATCTTTTTCTCACCATCAAGCACTCGAAGAATCCTACTGTGCTTACGGTCTTCATGGAAGACTCGCTTGCCATCATCGGCCTTGGCATTGCTGCAGTCAGCATCACCCTCACCTACATAACAGGCAATCACATATATGATGCAATCGGCAGCATCATCATCGGCGTGCTGCTCATGATCTTCGCGCTCATGCTCGGCTATGAGGTGAAGAAACTCATCATCGGCGAGAGCATCAGCTACCGCAAGAAGAGAAAGATCAGGGCCATCGTCGAAAGCTTCGACGAAGTGCAAAAAGTCTTCACGCTCAAGACCATGCACCTCTCCGATGAAGTGGTCATCATAGGGCTCGAGATAAAATACAACGGCAACCTACGCATCAGGCAAGTTGAGAAGATCAATGACCAGATAGAGGCAAGGGTCAAAGAGATCATCCCGCAAGCGAAGTGCTTCATCGAACCAGAAAACAAGGCGATGGATTAGCAAAAAACATATTAATGAGTACAGAAAAAAAACACATATGTTCGCCTTCATCGGTCAAGAGTACACATTCGCAATAGGTCTTATCCTTTCCCTTGCGGTCGGCGCCCTCATCGGTGCGGAGAGGGAATTGCGAGGAAAACCAGCAGGCATCTCGACGCATGCATTCGTGGTGGGGGGAAGCATGATCTTCGCATTCATCTCAAACATCGTCGATCCCGAATCAACATCGAGGATTGCCGCACAGATCATCACAGGTGTTGGGTTCTTGGGAGCGGGCATCATCCTCAAGAACGACTCGGGAAGAATAACGAATTTGACGACGGCAGCGAGCATCTGGTTCTCGGCAAGCATCGGCATGGCCATAGGCTTTGGCATGTACGTCATGGCATTACTCGGGTTGGGCTATGCGCTCGTCGTGCCGAGAATCCCTGGCTTCAAAAAAATAAAGAAGACCACTCACGACATCAACCTCCCTTCCCCGAACGCAATCCCGCAGGCATTGCGCAAACACATAACGGGCAAGAAGTAATTGCACG
>JAZDHK010000003.1:0-10304 GCA_043806035.1 archaeon | reverse complement strand
CAGAAAGGCTACACGACCATGCCGTTCGAGGATTTCTGCGTAGCACGAACCATGGAAGGTCTTGACAAAGGAACGAGAGACCTCGTCTCCTGCCTAGGCACGAACCACGTCTACGACAGCATGGCTGCATGGACTAGATTATTCGGGAATGCATATGCGAAAGGCGAAGACGACGTCATTCCTGTAGTCCAGCAGGGCAGGTCAGGAGCTGCCGTACGCACTGGCGGTTATCGCATCGGCGAGAGGAACAATGGCTGGATCCAGATGCAGCCTATCACGCAGAACGGCTGCGAAAAAATCAACAAAAATCCGCTGCTCAACGCGATCGAATACAAGGTCATGCATGCACTATCTACAGATCCTTTGGCAAAAGTTGCTCGTGCACGACTCATGGCCGTGCATCCTAGAAATCTTCCACGAGAAGAATTATCCTTGCCTGTATCTCCCGAACATACCTTTGTGGAAGTCGAGCGCCTCGTTGAGCCGAGCCTCTACGACAGAAGCGTCGTCTACGATCCATCTCTCTCTGAAGAACAACTGCAGCAGAGGCAGCAAGAACTGTATCAGGAATACAAGACGCTCGTCGAGGAAAGCATGCATATTGCAGCGAGGCTTACAACAGAGAACATGCTCTCTGCAGAAGACAAGAAAACGCTCATGGACGACAAATATGCGTCTCTTCAAGGGATTGCCGATGCAGAACAGAACTACAACAGAGTACGCATCGAGGACGTACTCGGAACGTCGCTTCCCGAGTTTACGCCTGTCCAAGAACTGCTCAACGAAGGCGTCCACGCCTGGATTAGCGACCGAAGCCCGAAGAACAGAAAAGAGAAGAACTTCGATTTCGGCAAGATAGACTATGCTGCACTACCAACGGAGCTGACGCTCGTCCTCGACATGTCACCGCTTCTCTCCCGAAAAGAAAGAGAGCAGCTGCTCGAGCACGGCGTTACCATCTGGAATCAGCATAACGTTGCGCAAGAGACGTTCGACAATAATTTTGTAAGGCGCTACGATGCAGCCTGCTTCTACCGGGCATTGCTCAACGCCAACCACTGCATGCATGAAGCAAAAACCATCCATGACAGCAGTCATGGAGGACCACAATACTTCGAGTACGCACGGCAGATGGCAGACGCTGGACTGTATCTCGGCTGGGCGAAGATGAGCCTTGACGAACTTGCATTGCCGAATGCAAGCAGTCTTTGGAAGAAAGTCCGTGCTGCTTTTAGAGAGAAGGCGTCGTGGACGAACGAGAACGATCTCGCTATCGATCATGCGTTGTACTGCTGGAACGTCCTTCCTCCGGAAATGCAAAAAGCAAGCCGAGCATCTGCAGACACTTCTCGCTCAGCGACAGTGCAAGATGCAGTATGAAGTGGTCGTCCACGTTATCCTTTCTTTTCAGTAAAGCCGTGCAGGTTGCTGCGACGTATTTCCTCGTCTCGTAGAGATGCACTGCTTTCTTCTCATCATACGAAAAAAAGAGGTCGATGAGTGCGTTTATGTTTTTCAGGACGTGTGCGTAGAGGTCCTTTGTTGCGGGTTTTATGCGTTTTGGTTGTGCGTGCGCAAAGAATTTGAAATCATTGCCCATTTTCTCTATTGCCCAGACGAGGATGCTTTTTCTGTACGAGCTCTCTTCGAATGCCTGCTGGTGCATTGCTCTCAGGCAGAGGTGCGCGAGCTTGTTGTTCGCTTGCTCCAACTCGAGCAGGTCTTTGAGCAGGGTGGGTTCTTCTTTTGCAAGATATTCTTCCAGCTTGTGCGCTTTCTCCCTGAGCAGGAAGAAGAGTCGGTTCATGATCTGCTTGAGCTCGTCCTTGTTGATGCTGACGATGGATTTGAGTACGACGTAGTCTTTTTCTTTTTTCACGATCTCGAACATGGTCGCTTCTGCCTTGAGCGTCTCCTTGATGGGTTCGAGATCCTTCTCCTGCTGGAAGAAGACGGTTATTTCGTCATATCCTCGTTTGGATAGGGTGTCGAAAACGCGCCGCGTCATTTTGCCGTAGAGTATTGCGTCGATGGTTGCTTTCTTTTCGGGAGGGGTGAAGCCTTGTGGTCGTACTTCTAATACACCTTCTGCTATAGTGACGTTTACGGCATCGCCTTTCTTGAGCTGCCATTGTTCAACCCAGGTGCTTGGTAGGCTGATGCCTTTGCTTGTGGCGCTTTGTTGGATGATCTTGCGTTGCACAAACTCATTAAATATATGTTATTTATATTATTTATGGAAAAACTATATATCTTCATGTAGCATCACTATCAAGTAGTAAAAGGTGATTGTTATGATGAAAGAACTGATTACGGGAACACTACTGATTGCAGGCACCGCTCTTGCAGACGGCGACGGCACATTCACCGGCTATTATCCGTGCTGGCCGGACAACGAACAAACAGTCTACATGGCACGGACCGTCATGGATTACTTACGAGACCCGCGAGCAAAACCACTCACCCTTGAATGGCCAGAAGGACAAAAAGTCACGTTCAAGAACATTCCCTCTGCCCAAATACCCAAATCAGGTATAGCTCTCCTTGCAGAAGAACCCTTGCAGGAGTACAAAACATTGCAGAGCAACCCCCTCGGGCCAAACAAGCCAGGCATGCCTTCCTTCAGAGGAGACGCTCTCAAAGTAACTATCTCTGGTGAGGAACGTGAAGAATACTACGACTTAGGATTCCCACAAGGAGAAGGTTGGGGGATATGGTACGATCAGGACATTCCCGACACAGTCCTTGACAAGGTGCAAGCTGTTGATTTCAGCTATGGCAGCATCGACGCCTATCTTGAAGCAGGACAGCCGCAAGATCCCTGTCAGAACCGCATGCGCTTTGAAATTGCGGTTAAGGAAGCATGCCAGCAAATCATTGATACCCTGCGGAATTGGCAAAACCAAGACTATCAAAAACTGCTCGAACAAGAACGGCAAAAATACGAGCATGGCGGGTGAGTGCGATGAAAGCACTCCTTGCAGCGACGCTGATAGTCGCAACCGCCTATGTGGCAGATGCACTTCCTGTGGACAGCACCCAACAAGTGCAGACGGGAAAGCATGTCGTTGCTGAACAGCTTTCGGACAACGCAGCATACGTTACCGTCATCCCTCATGAGTCAGAGCTCAATGCCTTACAAGCGGCACGAGCGACAGGGCAAGGAACCGTCTACTATCTTAAAGGCAACGGCAAACGAGACTACACTATCCACACGACAAAAGGAACGTACACGCTCGACCCCAACAATGCATTCACCGAAGAAGGCATCCGCAAAGACATCCAAGAGAAGCACGGCAAGATGGATAAAAAAACCGTGCAGGAAATCATCGCCTCAGCAAAGACTGTCTCTGCTGACCTTGAAGGAAAAATCTTCGACGGCAGACCCATTCTTGCACTGCATCAGGACAGCCAGGGAGGGTATGGCATCAACAGCTACCTCAACGATCCCTACTTCAGCCAGTTCGCCGAAGACGTCTACGTCAATGAAAAACAGGATCCTGACGACTTCGCCTACGTCACCGACAGAACATTCTTTGAAGGATTCAAGCGCCAAGGCATCAACGTCATTCTCCAGAAGAATGAAGCATGCCCTGATGACGGATCACTCTCGTACGTTGCCGCACAACGAGGCATACCGTACGTTAATATTGAAGTAGAATCAGGAAAGAGCACGAAACAAACAGAAATGGTACGTGCATTCAATGCTCTGCTGCAGGACAATCTTGCAGCACAGGAAAAAACGTTCACAGAGGTATTCGTGAACAGGTGAAATCATGAAACAATCAGGAAAAATCATGCTAACGACGACACTGCTAGGCATCGCAACTGTTCTAGGGACGAAACTATACTGTGATTATCAGCATCACGAACAAGTTGTACAGGAAAGAAAGAATCACCTCGCCGAAGAGATTGCAAACGTGCCAAGAAGCGAATGGCTCGCAGCTGGTTTCTCCGAAGCACTCATTGATTCAGCATCACACTATACCAAAGGCTCTGCCAAGGAACGTGCGGATCTTCTCAGAAATGCTGTTTGGCCAAGCACAGCAAACCGCTATTATGCGGCGGAAGGATATACATCCGCAGACATTCTTGCACTCAGTTCACGCATGTCCTTCGAGAATGCAGAACTATGGACTGGCAAAGGCATTCTTCCTCAGGACATTATGCAATTTTTAGACGCACAGATTACTCCTGAACTGCTACAATCCTTTCCGTACAGGGGATTCAGCACAGCAAGAGCTGTGTGGGAAGGAAGGCAGTGGACTCGTACAGACGGTCTGGATGCGCAAGAAATCATTGCGCTCGTCCGGGATGGCATTTCAGGGGATGCTGCAAAAAACATTTTTGAACACATCAACGCGGGGAACCTTCGTTGTTCTGAATCGTCTATTCCTGCATGCATCAGCAAAATAAGCAAAAGTGGAAAGCTCAAGAGCATTCTCCACTACGACCCTGCTCTTTTCACTGTCGATGATGCGCTTCTCTTCTGCAAAGCAGGCATTTCACCTGCAGACGCAAGCACGTATTCGGGCATTGCCAAAGATTCCGAAGACGCGTTCGGATTCTCAGCAACACACACTGCATTAAGCGATGCCACTGCTTATTATGATAGACTGCAAGGTAGTGAACGTCAAAATTGGACTTTTCTCACAAAGGACATTCTCGGCTGGCTCGCCATGCACACGCCTCAGGAAAAATTTACTGATTGGTTTTTCGAGAACGGAAGAGCGGCAGACTTGCCTCTTAAGGGAAAATATGCGTGGTATCTCGGCGGCTATAAAGGCATAGATGATATTGCTTGCCTTGTCGAAGGAAATCTACCAAAATTAGGCACGTCCTTTCAACGAAAAAAAGTTCTAGCAGAAAAACTGCTCCACAATGATGCAACACTTGACAGACTATTGTATGTGTTCTTCCAAACGGCAAAAAAAATAAAAGGAACGGCATGGATAACAGAAAACTTGCAAAGAGCGCAACAACTCCTTGCAGAACCAATCAATTATGATATGCCCGTCGGATGGCGAGTGTACTCCTCTGACGATGTTTTCTTTGATCCTCTCCCGTCAATTCCTCGAGACAAGAACGGGCTGCTTATCACGGACAAACCACAAGCACTTATTGGAACGTCAGCTGAACTGATATTTAAGGCCGAACGAAATACGTCAATCTACAACCATTATTTGCCAGACTGCCAAAGCGCAAAGTTCAGATGGGGACCGCAGGTAGTGAATAAGTTGATAGCTAAGCTGGACTATCTGGCAAACGATGTGTCTAACGGCTATGCAAACATTACGTTCGAAGAGTTTCATGCAAGGTGATAGTGCGGTGCCGCAACTTTTTTAAACCATCCTTTCTAAGATGGGTTCATGTTTACTGCTTTCGAGACGGAGATTGTTCTTGTTCTCGTGCTTGCCATGCTCGTCGCGCTCATCGCGAAGAAGATGAAATTGCAATACACAATAGTCCTCGTCCTTGCAGGGCTTGCCGTCTCCTTCTTCGACTTAGGCATAACTCCTTTGAGCAGAGAGATCATCTTTTTTTTGTTTTTGCCGCCATTGCTGTTCGAGGGGGCGGTGCACTTGCACCTTGCCGACCTCAAAGAGAACAAGTCAGCCATAGTGCTGCTTTCCGTGCTCGGCATCCTCATCTCCGTAGCCGTCATCGGCGTAGGATTGTGGCTTTTGCTCGGCATACCCTTGCTGTACTGCCTGCTCTTTGGAGCTATCATCTCACCCACAGACCCCATCTCTGTCCTAGCCATTTTCAAGAAGCTCGGCGTCCCCAAAAAACTCGCCACCATCGTTGAAGGGGAATCCTTGTTCAACGACGGCACAGGCGTCGTCATCTTCGAAATCATTCTGGGATTGGTGCTCTTGCACCACGTCACCATCGCTGCAGGCATCCTCGAATTCATCAAGGTCGTCATCGGCGGCATGCTCATCGGTGCCATCACTGGAGGACTCATCTTCATGTTCATGAAAAACATCGACGACCACCTCATAGAAGTCGTTGCCACCATCATCCTGGCCTACGGCGCATTCTTGCTCTCAGAACTCTTCCACGTCTCCGGCGTCATCGCCGTCGTCACGGCAGGACTGTTCATCGGCAATTACGGCACAAAATTCGCCATGAGCCCACGAACACGCGTGGCTATCGTCAACTTCTGGGAACTCATGGTATTCGTGGTAAACTCGCTCATCTTCATCATGCTCGGCGCCACTATCCCCATCCAAGGATTCTTCACCCACATCACCCTCATCCTCGCAGGCATACTTGTGGTCCTTGTTGCTCGAGCACTCAGCGTCTATCCCCTTGCCAGCATGCTCGGCATGCTCAAAGAAAAAATCCCCTGGAATTGGCGGCACGTTTTGCACTGGGGAGGCCTTAGAGGCAGCATCCCCATAGCACTCGTTCTAGGCATACAACTGCTGGACATTCCCTTCAAGGAAGAAATAACCTACATGACCTTTGGCGTCGTCCTCTTCTCCTTGGTCGTGCAAGGCCTCACCATGCCTGCCCTGCTCAAAAGGCTCAACATTACTACTGAAGACAAAACATCGCAAGAAGCACAAGCCATCCTGGCACGCAAGGCAGCCATCAAAAGCGCACTACGCACACTCAACTCAGCACACGAGGACGGAGAGATCGGCACGGACATTTACATAAAGCTGAAAAAAGAATACGACCACCGTTTGCGCAACCTGAAAAAACAATTCGTCACGTACATGAGAAAACACGCCCTGACTCGGAACAGTCAAGAAAAGATTGCACGACAAAAAAGCCTGCTCGCAGAAAAAAGCGCCATCAACCTGCAGCTGGAACACGGCTACATTTCCGAAGAAGCAGGAACGCCGCTCCTCGAAGAAATCGACAAACAGCTTGACCAATTCTGACCACAACCTTTAAAAGCCGTTGCTCTTTCTTCAGAACCGCTGTCGAGGTGGCACAATCTGGTACTGCGACGGATTGCTAATCCGTGACCCGCAAGGGTCTTCTGGGTTCAAATCCCAGCCTCGACGTTTAACTCCAATTCCGTATTAGGCGGTGTTTTGACGCTGTGTGGTATTGGTGACTGGGTCTATTTAAACTTATCTTTCTTCTAACCGAATGCCTAAACGGTCTTTTTTTTCTTAAAATGGGTGGGAGCGGCCTTTCTTTGAGAAATAAGTCATATTCTTCCTTGAGGCGCTGTATCCATTCATTCATTTTGGGATTCCTATGATTCTTTGAAACATCATGTTGATCTTTTCTTCTGTGTCTGTCGACTTATTTAGGAGGAACCAGCGGACATAGTTTGCTACGTCCCGAAAGCCTCGTAGCTTCGCATCCTGGCGTATTTTCTCCATTTGTTCTTTATCGAGTTTGACCCTGAGCTGATAGTTCATACTCATGAGCCAGTGTGGATTTTTCCGGATTTAAGAAGATACGGTGGAATTACCTTGACAATTCCTTGACAAACTTTTTCACTCGGCCCTTCTTATTCTTGAGGCATCTTTGCTGGGGTATGAGATGCGTCATCTGTCTTAAGGAACTAGAGGATGAGGAGGACGTGTGCTTCACCTGCAAGGCATTCTTTGAGATGTTGTGCCCTGACATGGAGGAGCGCATCGCCATCCTGGAATTGTTTAGACAGCAATACGAGACAGAACGGGAGGGAAAACCATGAAAGCATTACTTTGGGTGCTGCTTGGTCTGCTGGTGCTTTTGCCCCTGGCGACCACCTTTGCTGCGGCACTGGACTTCAACGAAACCATAAGCCCTGATGACCAGGCACGATTTGACGAAATCCTCAACCCCGTGTTGAAGATCTACAACTTCGTCAAATACACTGCAACCGTCATCGCCGTGGTCCTGCTTGTCTTCGCAGGGATAAGCTTCATCACCAGCGGCGGCAACGAAGCGAAGCGAGACCAGGCAAAAATGATGGGGATGTACATCATTATAGGTCTTGTGGTCATCTGGGCAGCACCTTTAGTGGTGCAGTTCGTCGTCGGATGAAACCCGTTATTTTTTTGGTGGCAGTGCTGGTGCTGCCATCAATTTTTTCATTCGACTGCCAAAGAGTCAGTGATAACTTCAGCTGCGAAGTTGTCCAGAACAGCACGAACCTGACTCTTGAAGAGAAAGACCTGCTCTACGCCAGCCTGCTGTACCCAGATACTGCTTTGCCCGATCACTCAGTTGTTAGGGAGCAGAACCTCGCCATCAACGTGACAGAGCCTCCTGATACTGTCACGCTGCACAACGGCACACTTAGTGTGGATGCTTGGCTGAGCCTGCTTGCATTTATGCCCAGTGTCCTGGACAATGAGACTTTGCTCGTCCCTGCTGATTTTGAGGTCTTGTCTGCGTACGATTATGCTCTTGTGCTTTCTCAAAGTTATTTGGCGCCAGACTACCCAGATACTGATGGGGGAGATTGCAGACGGGACATCACGCTTTCTAGCAACCAATCTGTCCTGAATGTCTACGTAAGCAATGCTTTGCAGGGGCAGGGAAGACTCGTGAGCTGCCACGCAGACGACAACGCAACAATCAGTGCAGAGCTTGCCATAACCATCATTGCTGACGTGCAGCATTATCAATGGAATACGTGGTGCTGCTGGTGGCATCACGGCACGTGCTGGGAAGAATGCCACTCCTGCAATTATCACAGCACAGAAACCATCACAGACACCCTGACCCTAACTGATGCCAAGAACGTGACACTAATCACAGAACAGCCCATCGTGAGCCTGACATTGCTGAATCAGTACAGGGGAACGACAAAAGGCAACATCAGCGCAAGCGACTATTCTCTGTTGAGAATTGACTTTCCTGATGCGTTTATTGAACGGCAAAGTTCAGAATATTCTGTCCTGCTGAGCAGCAAGCCTTACGACTTCCTCACACTCAAAAAAACACCCTCGTCACGTGAGACGTTGAGGAATGCTGTACTGCTCAATGAGACATTCTGGGTTCCAGGAAACGCAACATGCACTGTTTTGGCAGTTGCTGACTTCACTACCATCACGCAACCCTGCATTTTCGCAAACGCTTCAGAGGAAGCCATTGCGTTCGAGAACGTGGAAGGGACAATCAGAATTGGCCTGCTCTACAAAGTGGCGCTCGTCATCCTAGTGCTGTATCTGCTCATCGTACTTTTTAGGAGATCATTTGCAAAGTACTTGCCCATGCTGTTGCTCTTTGTGCTGCTCATCCCTGGCGTGCATGCGGACTGTAGCATCACGAACATTGGCGGCTGCCTCCCTGACATAGTGCACAACTTCATCACGAACATTATTAATGCGCCAATTCAGCCTTTGCTGTCGTTGGTGCAGGGATTGTTGCAGGAACCCGCGCCGTTCCAGGTCTTTCAGGGCATCTGGACTATTATCGTGTATGTGTTGAGTATGTTCTACGCCTTCCTCTTTATCTACACGGGTTTGCAGTTCATGCTGAGTGGCATGAGTCCTCTGAAGAGATATTTGGCGAAGGAGTGGCTCAAGAACACCGTCCTGCTCATCGTCCTGGTGCAGATGAGCTTCTACCTCTACGGCCTATTCATCGAGCTGGGCAGTGTGATGACGAGCGCAGTCCTGCAACTGGTCAATCCAAACTTCTTTCTGTTGACTGTAGATTCTTTACCGAACATTGGCCTTGAGTTCCTGCTCGGCTCATTCTACATGCTCATCCTCATCATCACAGTCATGCTCCTGACCATACGGTTCCTTGCCGTAAGTTTCGGCGTCATATTCCTGCCTGTCGGGATTTTCTGCTATTTCATCCCACCGCTCAAGAGCTACGGACGGTTCGTTCTGCACGTCCTGGGCATGATGATATTCATCACTTTCATCGAAGCAATAATCTTACTGGCTTGCTCGTGGTTGGTGCAGATTCCATTCTTCACGAACTTCAAGATTCTCGTCATGATTGCCTGCTTTATCATCATAGACTATCTGCTCATCAAAATGATAGTCATGGCCATAGGCAAAAGCACCATGGAGAGCGGCCAAGAAAACCTGACGCAAGCCATCAAGTACCTGGCCATGAGCGGAGCATAAGCATGTACGAAATCCCTCAATCATTGGAGTACAAGGAGAAAATCCTCTTCGGACTGACGTTCCAGCAGATACTTGCAGCCCTGCCATTCTGCCTAGTGCTCCTTATCGTGTTCAAGCTTCCCGTGAGCATGACGACCAAAGCCATGCTCTGCACACCTCTGGTTGTGGTGGCTGCATTGTTCATCTTCTTTGATCTGGGAAAGCACCTCAAGAACATGCTCTACTTCTTCCGCTTCAGGAAGGCCAAGCTCCTCGACA
>JAZDHK010000002.1:0-4235 GCA_043806035.1 archaeon | reverse complement strand
GAAATGTATTCCACTTCTCTCTGGGGAATGAGTCTCTTGAACGCATCAGGCAAGGAATGCCCTGCCGTTTTTTGCTCGTCGAGCTGCTTGAGGAAGTAGTAGAGCCAGTTGATGAGCATGAGCTCAGTCTCCTTGTAGTAGAATTTCTTCTCTGCTTCAGTCAGTGCAAAACTGTCCAGTTCTGCTTTTGCGTTCTGCCAATGCATGCTGAACAAGCCAAGCAGGGTCTTGTGGAAGAAGTCATTGTTCGCATCGTGCTTCGGAAGGATGTCGAAGAAATCCTCCAATGCTGCGTGTGCAACGTGGCCTCTCGTCAAGTGAATGCTGGGCTTTGTCGGTAGTTTCAGGATGTACGTGTAATAATATTTTCTCGGGCATTGCTTGTACGTGTTTATCGAGGAAGGGCTTTGCACGCGAGAAATCTTGATCATTACGATATGGCAAATGCCGTCTTTTTTTAAAGTTTCCCGTACCGCAAACTATTAATAGAAGCTGTTTTCATTCCTGAGTAAGAAAGGGTGGTAGCATGGAGGATACTGATTTTGTGAAACTGGCACTGAATGGCGACATCTATAGAGGGAGGCGGCTTGAGGTGATACTGTATGAGAATGCACTACCCGAGCTTGAACGTTCTCCAACACCAGACTTGCCTGGGCAGGAATGGAAGGAGGGCCTGGGGGAGAGACCTGGTGTCTGCATCACCGGCTACGTTGCTCTTGTAGAAATCCCGCAGAAACGGATATATCTCTCTTCCACGAACCTGATGAAAAGCCACGACTGGTGTATTGACATGAACAAAGTCCATTCGTTATATGCAGTCAACAGAGGTATTGAAATAAAATAAGGTGATGATATGGTAAGCATAACGGAGTTGCAGAAAGAACATTTTGTCGGCGGCAAGCTCGAAGTGATCCTGTTTGAAGGGACTCGTTTCACGTCAGATTACGGGCCTACTATTGCACAAGTTTCTGGCGGGTATGCACCGTCTGAGCGCATGACGGAAAAAGCAGGAGACTTGATCATGGGCTACATTGCAGGATATGACGTTGAGCGCAACGAATTGCTGCTCACGAACAGGCAGTTCAGACGAGGAAGGGCGCCGTTCATCTCGCGCATCCACGAGGACTGCATCTACGACGTGAAGAAGCTGTATACGACAAGATAGTCACTGGACAACCCTATACAAATTTTTTAAATTCCTTTTTTCTTTCCGTTTCGCATGTTCGTCAAACACATCTACATACCTCTTTTTCGAGCGTACAAGAGCAATCTTGGCCTTTCCGAACGACTCGTTGCCAAACGCCTGCATAGAGAACGGTGGTTATTCTGGAAAGGGGAGAGCTTGAGCGTGCTTAGAAGGACAGCATTGTATCCAAACGTGCAGAACAAATATGCGCTCTTGGAGAAGCTCATGACGCAGCACAACAAGAACCTTGACGACCTTAAATACTTGACTGAGGTGCATCACGGCGTGCCTGACTTCCTCTGCTACCGGCAGGGCCATTTCAAGTTCGTCGAGTGCAAGTCAGGACATGAGCAACTCTCTGCAATACAGAAGATATGCATCCTCAAGCTCATGCGTCTCGGCTATGAAGTAGAAGTGCACATCCTCGCAAGAGCGTGCACAAAAACAAGAATAGCACTCATTAATCTCGAGACAGGCGAGAAGAAGATCCTGGAACGGCAGTTGTCGTTGCGGCAGTTTCAAAAGCGTTGCGCAACATGTTGAACGTTTTTCTGCTTGCAATGTAGGACAGGCCTATGGCGATGAGAGGCAGAGAAATATCTCGTATATCCGGGGTGTTGGCGTAAGGAAGAGGAAGTACTTCTGTTGCTCTCTGCACGAATGAAACACCCGTCTCGTACAACGTGACGTATACTGCAAGCGCCAGCGATGTTATTTCAGGAAGGTGCCTGCCGACATATTGTATGGCTTTGCTCTTCAGTTTCTTCCCTGCTTGGTAGAGGGAAAAACCGAATATGCCTGCGGTTAGGTTGGGGAGAGTGAAAATGACATCTCCAATGTAGGGCATGATGCCTGTCCGTACGTCGTGTGTGGCGTTACTCTCGCATGCCTTCATGAAGAGACAACCATACATTCCATATCCTGCAAGCGCCGTAATGCCATCTCTGATGAACGCTGCATCATTCTTTGATAGCTTCTGTGCACAAACGTCTTCTAACGAATGCATGCACGCTAGTACGTGTTTTCTATTTATAAAACTTTCTATTTTTTACTACTTGTGAGTAGTTTTAAATCTACAGACTATTGTTCATGCAGCCAATGCCCTGATTTTTTTTCTTTCGTTCTCAAATATTTTTTATTATACTTGTTCGGAGAAATAATGACGGGAATCCGTTCTTTGACAGCAATGCCGAGCTTCTGCATGGCCTCGATCTTCTTCGGATTGTTAGTGATTAGTTGTATGCTCTTGACGCCAAGCAGGCGCAGCATGTGCGCAGCGATAGTATAATCTCGTTCATCATCCTTGAAACCTAACTTGAGGTTCGCATCGATCGTGTCCAGGCCTTTCTCCTGCAATGCATACGCCTTGATCTTGTTGATGAACCCTATGCCTCGCCCTTCCTGGCGCAAATACAAAACAATGCCGTTCTTCATCTTCCCTATCCGTCGTAAGGCGGTCTCGAGCTGGTCTCGGCAGTCGCACCGCAAAGACCCAAGAACATCTCCTGTCAGGCATTCGCTGTGGATCCGGACAGGAACGCCTTCCTTGCCAACAACATCGCCGTGCACGATGGCAGCGTGCTCCTTCTCATCTTTGTTGTTGTAGAATGCGACGATGAGAAACTTGCCGAATCTCGATGGCAGGTTAGCAACAGCCCGCATCTCGACGCAGAATTCTTCCTTGTCCATGCAGAGGTTCTTGTTCTTCACTATTTGTTGCTGGATATCTGCTTTGGTCATGGATCCTGCTCAGGGAGTGCTTTTGGGATGAACGCCGTTCCCGACATGGCGATGATGAAATGATAGTCATCCTTGGTCATGCCGACGGCAGTGATGTGCTGCTTGTAGTCGACGACGACTTCCGCCTTCTCAGGGATGATGTCCCTGAAGCGGTCGATGTAGTGCGCGTTCTGCATATGATCAGTTATCGTGCCTGCCAAAAGAAGGTGCAGGCCGTACGTGTCATACTTCTCTTTGACATCAACGTTGCGCCCGACATAGTCCTGTGCTCGTGTGGTGATAATCTCAATCATAGTACACCTCAATGCATCTATTTTTTTTCCCATTGCTTGCTGATGGTTGTCGTCCAGAAGCTCGGTAAGGAGACGGTGATGAATCCTCTGAAGCTGTCCGCGTACACATACGTTGTCCCCTTTCCCACATACTGCTTGAACTCGCCCTTCTTCTCCTCATAGATTTTGCCGACGATTTTGCGCTCGAAGCGTTCTTGCAGCAGGGAGCTGCGTTTCAGCAGCAAATAATCTGCCTGGCGAAGGATGTTCACGTCCAGATTGCTTGAATTCTGGGAGACGAAGAGGATGCTGATGCTCTTGTGCCTCGCGATGAGCATGAGGTTGCCAAGCAGTTTGTTGGGAGTGGAGAAGGACTGCCTGCTGTTGAACAGGATGCCACCCTCGTCGATGACGACGAAACCGCCATTGTGGATGTCATCCTGGCTTTCCACCACTGTCATCCAGGAAGGCATGTTTCCTTTGCTGAAACCAAGGGCATAGCATTGCCTATCTGACTTTGCATGCACGTTCTCGAGCACACGCAATGCTGCTGCCGTCTTGCCACTGCCCCTCGCTCCAATGACGATGCCGATGCTGCTCTCGTTCGTGAGCAGCATACGTTCAAAGCACGTTAGACTTCCTTCTTCACGCGAGAGCAGGCCGAACTGCGCGTATGCCGTCGCTGCCTGCTGTTTCTTCTCTTTCTGCCTTTTGTGGGAGAGCGAGATGAGTGCGCTAACTCCCTTGACGATGAGCGCGAAGAGCATGTAGATGCCTATGCCTATGTATTTGAGCAAAAGCCAGATGTACGTCAGCAGGACGAATTTGTTTTGCTTTTTCCGCTTGGCCACGCATTGGGTGAGATGTGCTTGTTTTTAAATGTTCATGCTTCGATGGCTTCATCCTGAATTTCTTTCGCATCCCGCTCCGCACAGCAGTGTAAGCAGGTGCACGCATACGAGCTTTCACGCACTAGCCTCATTTTTGGATTGCTTCGCTCGGGGCTGCCCGAGACTCTCAGGATGGAGCATGCTTCG
>JAZDHK010000001.1:0-134137 GCA_043806035.1 archaeon | reverse complement strand
GGTTGGGCTATGCGCTCGTCGTGCCGAGAATCCCTGGCTTCAAAAAAATAAAGAAGACCACTCACGACATCAACCTCCCTTCCCCGAACGCAATCCCGCAGGCATTGCGCAAACACATAACGGGCAAGAAGTAATTGCACGCAGTATCTCCGATAGGGTTAGGTCGTAGAATTCTCTACTGTGTGGTGTAGAGAAAAATCAATGCAGGAGTTCGGCACTGTATTGAAATAGATACTTTAATATAGTAGTTCTCATATACTCCAACCTCGTAAGAGGTGATTAATTATGGCTCGTCCACGTACAAAGAACAAGGCAGTTTGTCAAAATCCAGATTGTGATTTCTATCGTCGAGAAACAGGAAAGGATATTGTAAAGCGAGGACAAAACACCGCCGGACACCAAAGATATTATTGCAATCATTGCAATAAATATCTCGTCGAGACAAAAGGCACTCCTCTCTATCAAAAAAAACTCAGCGAGAGAAAAATCAAAGAAATCTGCAAAGAACTCGTTGAGAAAAAAGGTGTTCGAGCAATCTCTCGAACACTTCATGTGAACAAGAACACAGTTTGCAGTTTGCTCTCTGACTTAGCAGATCATGCAATGAGCATGACGAATTATCTCGTGCACGATTTAAGATTAGAGACGTACGAAGTTGATGAAATATTGACGGTGGTTAAAAAAAACAAAAAAAACTTAAGTCAGAAACAGATGCGTTCCCTCGACCAAGCCAGACGGCAATTGCAACATGCGTGAAAAGAGAATCATTATTCTTGGTAGCGTTCAGCATTGGCAATTGGGACAAAAATTTGCTGAGGCTCTTATTCAACAAGTTTGAAAATCACGTAAGGCAACCTGACTACAAACATAAATTGGTCATTTACAGCGACGGTAATGATGATTACACGTCAGTATTGCCTGAATATTACAACACTGACGTGTTGCGCTACGGTCAAAAGATCAAGACAATAGATGGAAAAAAGATTTTCCCAGCAATCAAAAGGAAGATATTCGGAAACCCGAATATCGACGATATAGACACGAACGCAGCGGAATGCGTCAACAGCGTTTTCAGAAACAGGATATCAAGAATGGTGCGAAAAAGTCAATGCCACGCAAAAAACAGATACGCGATAAGCGACGCATTTGCGCTATTCCAATTTCATTGGAATTTCATGCACGAACTGCATGAAAAACTGACGCCATCAATTCTCGAGCGTCAGGCAACAAAAGTCTGGACGTGGGGAAACTTTTTGCATGTTAAATTAAAGTATTCATAATAAGACAGTGCCCAATTTTTCTAATGTTTCTAATGAGCATGTGCCCGCAAGCAATATAAAGAATTTCACATTCTCCATCAGAGAGGTGGGAGGAGGAACACATGATCGACCCGATAAATCCGGAAACTGCTCTTGACATACTCGATAAAAATCTTGAATTCGTGACGGACAGAGAACGATTGCTCTTGCGTGCAGCTATTGATGCAGGGTACGCAGCAGGACGGCAGGAATCTGGCGATATATCAGCAAAGCTCGCGCGGACGAGAGAGAAGACAAAGATCAGAACTTTGCGCGAGATCTTTGGCCCGGAAAAAGACATTGAATACACTGTGAACATTTATTTTCCGGAATGGTTTACTGGCCAAGCTGCCACTTCCTACGAGTCTATCCAAGAACATCTGGTAGGCGATAAGCTCGTGCTCAAACGGAATGGTTATCTCATGGAAGCTCATCTCAAAGGCGTCGATGTCCCGAGCCACGTGGAGAACGAGCCCGACGTCAAGTCAGGTATCTTTGAGCCTGCAAAAGAACTCATGTTCACGGAATGGGAAACCATTGACAACGAATTGGAAGAGCTCAGGGTGTTAGTCCGTAAAAAAAAGCACTGCGAAACGTTCTATTATAAACGAGGAGGCGCATCTACCTATAGAGTGTTCGAGCACGCACATTATGTCAATAGTGATAATGTGCACTTGTTCAGACACGTGCACGACCTGTTCGTAAGAGTGCCTCCTGACTGCCTCAAAGAACGATTCAATGAAATACGACTTGCCACAGATTATGTCAAGGTGCCTAATAACGATCATACTTGTGCGTACATGTGGGGTGGAACATTGAAGAAAGCCACGGCACGTGTGTTGGCGCTCTATAACTCAGCAGAATGGCTCTTGCGTATACAACCGCAGGAAGTGATGACATTAGATCCTTAGTCGTCGACCGTAAACAATCTGCTATCACTAACCTTGAATAAGCCAATCCGTGCTCCCGCGTCAAGCCAGGCATGCGCGTAATGCAATGCACCATAGGCGAGGACGAAATTACCCTGCGTGAAGAAATGCTGTGCATCATCAAAATACCGCTGTGCCATGTCCAGATAGTCGTCAGCAATCTTTTTCCTTGTCCGATCATGCTCTGCAGCCCTGACTGCAGCCAACGCTTCCTGCGTTATAGCAAAGCAGCGCTTAAGATTCTCTTCCGTTACTTCGACGATGTTCATGGTGCATAACGGTGCTTTTCTTGCATGTTTATTTCTGCTCCTTCATGATGCTTTCCCATTGGCCCATCTTCACGAGATGATCGCACTTCACTGCCGTGCTGAGGAAGAGGGGGATGCCTGCCTTCTCCAAATCCTCGCAAAAAGTCATGTCATCAAAACCGTTCGAGTTTGTTCTGAACTTGATTTTTTTCAGCACGTCCCTACTGATGAGCATACAGCCTACGCCTGCTGATTTCACCTGACGCAACTCTGGCTTTTGCACCTGCGCCAATGTGATAGGCTTGCGTACACGTTGCCGTGCCTCAGCATAGTCTTTTGCCGTGTGCAACAGCGCATACAGTTCAGGATTTTTTTCCTTGAGCTGCACATGCTTCAGCAACGCGGTATAATCTTGCTCGGTAAGATAGTCCCAGACGAGCGGCATGATCGTCGCCTGCTCGCCCACTGCCATCGTCCACGGCTTGCAATACACGCCCGTGACGACATCCTTGCCTGCGGCAAGCAATTGCTTGAGCGCGTCTCGCGGAGGGATGACATCCTGTTCGAGGCTGAACAGGCAATCATAGTTGCCGTCGATGGCCATCTTCACCAACAGATTTCTGCTGTCGACGATACGTTGCATGACATGCTTGCTGTACGGTCCTTTGATGACCGACAGTTCGGCATCGTGGATGGCTTTCATGTACGCATCATGTTCTGAATTGTCGACAAGAAGGATGTCAAAGTTCGGATAGTCGAGCCGCTTGACCGCGTCAGCATAGTCTTTGAGGCAGTACGCCTTGTGTTCAGACGTGGGGCAGCCGACGAGGATTTTCAGCATTTTCATGCCGTGCAGAAACACCTCTGAGTTTATAAGTTTTTAGTCATTCCCTGATTTTGAATGTAATGTCGACGGGATTGGTGACCCAGAACGTGTCAGCGCCATTGCTGTCAATATATCTCTTGTTGCCTTCTTTGTCAATGATAAGATTGAAATCGTGCTCCTCGAGCTTCTTGTCCATGCCCGCATAGGCAAAATGACCATCCGCACAGACTCGGTGACAGGTTGATCCTGTTTCGAAGTCTTTAGCGAGGATGTTGAATGTCATCTTGAACAATTGGCTGTAATCCCAGCAGTCCGTGAGGCGTTCGTTCTGTCCTGCAATGTCGACATAATACATTTTCTCAAAATACTCATTCTCTTTTCTCGGAGCGAGATCACCACCAATGAAGGGGATCATGCGCACTGCAGTGACGATCTTGGAAGGCCAGATGACAGGATATCTGAACGAGAGTTTTTCATCGACATACTGCACACCGAACTCGATAAGATCATCATCAGTCACGATGCTCGTGTCAGGAGCGGCAGCATGTCTCTTTCCATAGAATTCTGAGAATTCCTTGCGGATTTCGTCAACGGTTTTTTGGGAGAAGACGGTTTTGAAATTTTTTTCTCCATCAATTTCTGTGCGTTGCTCTTCAGCGACATCTTTCAGCACATAATAGGTAGGCAGGTGATAATCGTAGAGGTGTTTTCCGACAATGCCTCCTGCTACGAGCAGGGCCACGAGCCCTCCGCCAAGAATGTGTCGTGCTTTCATGCTGCACCTTTTCGCAATGCATAGACGTTGCCGTTCTCCTGCCCGAGCTCCAGTTTCTTCTCGAGTTGCATCCCGTTCTGCTTCGCAGTCCACACGACAAGATCGTCTTTTTGTGGTTTTGCGTTGAAGAGCAGCAATCCTCCAGGATTCAGATTGCTGAATGTTCCGTGCAAGTATGATTCGAGCATCTGCTCAAAATACGCAGCCGCTTGTGAGTAGATGATGTCGACAGGGGGCAGTGCATTGAATAGTGAAGAGACATCTCGTGCAAAATATCCTGGATGTTCATGGATTCCTGCAGGCAGAGAGTCATGCCATTTCGTGACATTCGTGAAATCGGCGTGTATTGTCTTTCCGAGCTGGTATCCTGCTCGTGCAGCAATTGCCGCTACGCCTTTCGGCTCGTCGAATTTGAATCCCGCGTATCCCGCACCTATCTCCAGATACCGTGCCTGTCCTTTTTCTTGCTGTACGCGCATGAGTTCTTCGGGAATATCGTAGCCTGCAAGTTCTGCGAGCTTGAAGCTTCCTCCGCTCGAGGTCCAGCTTCCTGGCTGGACTAGAGAAAGTGCTGAAATGAAAGGATCGCCTGTAGCCTCGTACATCGTTCGTAGATAGTTTAGTACGTGTTTTCTCGAGGGAACTCTGACATTCGGTGGAAGTCGTTGCGCTTGAATATCTCGAAGAATGGCTAGGCTTGCTTCGTTGAGCAGCTCCGACGTTCGCTCAGGCGGCAAACCAAGTTTTTCCGTGCGGTCAGCCAGCTGTCTGTAGTACGTCTCATACTTTTCGTTTTCCGCTCTATTGAGTCCTATACGTAACATGATTGTATGTACTGAAGCGCAATCATTTATAAAAGTTTCGTTTTTGATACTACTTTTTAGTGGTTAATCAAACGCAATATTTATAAACGTGACAGATATCCTCTGGGCATGGCAAAGACAAAAATCCTGGCAACGCTCGGTCCTGCCTCCTGGGATAAGCTTGAGGACATGATCCGTGCAGGACTTGACGGGTTCAGGATAAACATGAGCCACGTCAAGGAGTATGGTCCTGCAGCAAAACTGATTTCTGACATACGGAAAAAGGCGCCGTACGCGTTCATTGCCGCAGACCTTGAAGGTCCAAAAATCAGGCTCGGCACACTAGCACAACCGCTGCCCATCGAGAAAGGGCAAGGAGTGAAGATAGCCCCGCAAAGCGAATGCCCGGAAGGATGTGTTCCCATTCAAGTGGAGCACGTCTATAAGCATGTAGCGCCAGGCAACATGCTCTTGATTAATGATGGCGCAGTAGGACTGCAAGTAACAGATATCAAGGACAAGATCATCTACACGAATGTACTGTTCGGCATGCAGTTGGAATCACGAAAAGGAGTGAATATCCCCGAAGCATACGTGCCCATGCAGTTCCTATCAGCAAAAGATAAGGCAAATCTGGATTTCTTAGTACAGCAAGGAGTCGATTATGTCTCCGCATCATTCACCCAAAACGCGGACAATCTCAAGGAACTGCGCACACACATGGGAGACAGCAAGATAAAAATCATCGCAAAAATCGAGAATCCTGAAGGATTGAAGAACTTCGATGCAATCTTGGAATACACGGATGCGGTCATGGTTGCACGGGGGGATTTAGGAATGGAGATAGGGCCGATATACGTCCCTGAACAGCAGAAAATGATGATCAGCAAATGCAACCGTGCAGGGAAAATGGTGATAACTGCGACGCAGATGCTCGAGAGCATGATGAATGGCCTCGAACCAAAACGGGCAGAAGTGAGCGACATATTCAACGCCGTTCTCGACGGGACTGACGTAGTCATGCTTTCGGGAGAAACGAGCGTCGGACAATATCCTGTTGAAGCAATAGACGTCATGAACAAGACGCTAGAACGAGCAGAGCTGTATTTCAAGAATTCGGGCAGGTCACGAGAACTGGCAGATAGAATCATTCCTTATCTTGGCAACACTCCTGAAGATGTCGTAAGCGGCGCAGTGGATGCTGCAGTTCGTACGAATGGCATCGGAGCCATCATCACTCCGACGACATCAGGATACACGACACAACGCGTGGCGAGATTCAGGCTTGACGTTCCCATCATCGCGTTAACTCCCGACGAGGTTATCGCACGACAACTGAACGCCGTGTGGGGCGTGCAAGCGTATCATGCAGAGCTCAATAGGTCTTCTCTCGTCAAAGAATCGTTGCAGTATGTATCTGCGAATAATCTCATTCCGAAAGAAACGCAAGTCGTCGTCGTGTCAGGGACAAAGACAGGAACGACAGACACGATGCAGATAGCAGTCGTGGAATAGGTTGTTTCTTCGTTCCTATCCTGCATCATTTCGCATAATGAAGAACAACGTTTGCACTTAAGCCTCCGGCGAGAGTTGCACTCGCGACCTTCTGCTTGCTCTCACCATGTTCGTACATGATTGTACGAGGCAGACGCAATAGCTACTATGCTACGGAGGCACGCAGCCATGGAACAGGCAGGGGTTTATAAATATTTCAGAATTATCAACAAAAGCACATCATCGCTCATGATGACGGGGAGGAATCTTAGGAAAATGTATCCGCATATATTCCTCATCGGCCCGTCGCAGCGCCTCGAACGTAGGATAATCTCTGCCATCCTTTCCAATATACAAGTTCTTTCTCTCAGGATTTTCCGTTATTTTTTTTTCATTCCGAAGATTATATCTCTCTGCACTCATGTTCTCATCATCGAATACAACTATATATATTTTTTGCTTCACGTTCTCTGTAATGACTGTGGCTATTTGAGCAGTTTGTCGAGCGCGTCCGTCACTGCTGAAAGTGCTGCTGGGCACGCGCCAGTCTGCGCCTTGACAGTTCGTCCGTTGTACGTTATTTCATAGGTGAAACCGTCGACAACATTTCTGTTCTCGTATCGTGCATTCCAGTTCGGGAATGCGTGGTTGAGCATGTCGGTGATGGCAGCGATACGTTCTTGAGGAATGAGGGGAAGGGATTGCTTGTTTTTTCCTGCAAAGAATTCGGTGCTGCCGTCATCATAAATCCTGAGCGTGTGATTCAGGCCGGCAAATCCTCCTGTTTTCCTGTATTCGAGCAGCGGCTTCATGATTCACAACTTGCTTTTTATCTCGGCCATGCCATGCTGCTTCTGACAGTTTTGGCAGACGACCTTTTTCTTTCCCGCAGCGTTGCGCACGTACGTGCCGAGAATCTTCTTGAGGAATGTCTCCTCTACCTTTTTTCCGCAGAGAGTACAGTTCATGTGAAAGACAGGCACGCTTTGGTTTATATGCTTTTTCCCATACGTTTAATAATTACCTTGTATTTCTGCTGAGGGGTGGTCGTGTGAAAGTGGGTCTTTATGATAACGGTCTAAATTGTCTCGTCAGTCTCATGCACCGTGAATTAGAGAGGAATGGTCATGCCGTGCGTTCACATGATTGCGTCTGTAGATATGGTAAGTGCTATTCTGAGGATGTCATTGTCATCCATCCCTCGACGACCAACACGTATGGCTGCTGGGACAAGATTCGCGATGTCGTCTTGCATAATCGGGAAAAGCAATTCTACGTCTTCGCGTATGGTTCCCCGGAGCGTAAAGAATACATCGGCGAGCATGAGAATCTTGTGTTCATTGACGGAACTAATTTTATTGATGTGATGGAAAAATTGTTGGGAGACCTGCCTAGAGAATAACGGTTATGGCCAAAAAAAACCCAGCATTATTGCGAGAAATACCCTTCCTGCTCGAGCCAGTCGAGGATGTCCGTGAATGCTGCTGCAATTTCAGGAAATTCGTTCAGCGCGGCATCCCTGTTTTCTTCCGTGTTTCTTCTCTCCAGAAACGCTCTTGTCCATCCCTCCCAGTCTTCCTTGTAGTCGATCTCATGCAGTTGGGCATCGATGATGTCCATTGCTTTTGCGAATTTCGCTTCGCTCGTCATCTGCTCTTCAAACTCCACAAAACAGTCCCAAAATTTTTCGCCGAGCTCTCGCGGCAATTCCTTGCGCAATTTTTTTGCCGCAGCGAGTTCTGTCTTCTGTTTCTTCTTGCGCGCCTCTTCGTCCTCCAAAGAAAGGTCTCCCGCCTCTATCTCGACGAGATCGTGATAGAGCAGCAGTTCGAGGACACGCTGCCGGTTGAGCTGGTGTTTGATTTTTTCCAGAAAATAGTCTGCGAGCATCATGGTGCTCCACGTGTGTTCTGCAGAACTCTCGTGTCGTTCTTGCACATGGTTCGAACGATAGACTGACTTGAGCTTGTTGATGAGCGTGAACTTGAGCAGGTCGTCCATGTCTTCGTAAGAAATGATGTATTCAAATAGTTTTCTGTATGAAACGTTCTCGCATTGCACTATCAAAAAAAGATGATGCATTGTTGAATTGCTCTTCAGTCATCTTGTAGACGGCGCGAAATCGTCTGTCCGCATTGATGCCGACGCTGAAATACCGTTTTCCTTCAGCATAGTCTGTCTTTTCCTCGAACCACAGGTGGCTGTCCATCATGGCGGCAGGGCGCAATTCCAACGAACCGTGCTGCCGTATTTCTTGGCGGACACGCTCTGCATTCACGCCATGCAGGAGGTCTGCCGTGCAGGGAAATCCCAATGACGTGTAGAGCGTTATGATATCGACCAAATGCTGGTCTGTCAGTTCGTCGAGCGGTATGCGCGTATTCGGTCCGTCCATGCAGTTCGAGAATGCTTGAGAACTTATAAGCTTTGCTCATTTCATGAATATCGCGAACGAGAAGAACACGAGCACTGCAGCGACGGTGATTGTTGCGAAGAACACGAGCTTGTTCCAGTCCCAGACCTTCTTCCCATCGAGTACGGAAATGGGCAGCATATTAAATAAGGCCAGCCAGGCGTTGATGAGCATGCCGAACTTGCCCAGCTCGTACAGAAATCCGGCTCCCGCGAAAATAAAAGGCAGGAAGAAGAATGCGAGGATGATATTGACAAGCGGTCCCCAGACAGCGATGATGCCGTTCTCTCTTCGTGTCACCTTGCCGAAAATGAAGACGGCGCCGGGCGCTGCGATGACAAACCCGAAAATGCTGATGACTAATCCGAGAAGGAGCATGCGGAAGTCAGCGCGGAATTCTGCAAGGCAACCGTACTTTTGCGCGACGATCTTATGTGCCAACTCGTGCAACAGGAAACCAACGCCTCCCGTGAGCCCTGCGAGGAACAAATACATGATGAACTGCAAGGAGAAGAGCGAGGCAATGTGCTGGAGCACATCCACGCGTACGAATGCAAAGCAGACACTGATGCACAGCCAGGCGATGAGGATGTGCTGCAGTTCTGTCTGCGATGTGCGCAAGATGAACGGTTGCTTATGCATATGGGTGTGCTGCAGCGCTCCTTTTTAAGCTTTTTCACGCACTCTTAAATATTCGCGTGCATTTCTTCCTTGTATGGATGAGGCATTCAGGAAAAGGTCCGTGTTTCCTCTGCATCTGCACTGGGATGGCAGCATTCCTGCAGAGGCATTATTTGCACAGGCACAACGTCAACACAAGAAACTCTTGCTGCCCGAGAAAGACAGCGAAGGAAGACCCCTAGCGTATGCGTCAGAAGAAGAAAGAATGATCTCCTCACCTATCCAGCTCCAGCAGGTCTTGTATGAGTTACGCAAGTATGCTATGATGGACGTCTTTGGCATTCCTATTGGGCTGATGCAGTCTCCTGATGCATTGCATGAGGCAGCGTTCGGCCTCTGTGCTTACCTGCAGGAGCAACATGTGCCGTATGCGGAAGTGCGTTTTGCCCCGCAATACCATACGAGCCAGCTGTCTCTTGAGGACGTGCCCTCCGTCGCTGCGGATGCATTTCTTGCTGGCAAGGAACAAACGGGTGTTGATGTGCGGCTCATCATCAGCATCGACCGGGCGTCGAGCCCTGACGTGGGAGTGGGCATTGCACGAGCAGCAGTTGCTGCAAACAAGCGCTATCCTTTGATGATTCTTGGGATTGATCTGGCGTGTGAAGAAAACACCAATCCTCCTGAAAAGCATTATGCTGCATTCAGGGAAACGTTCGACACGCCACTGAAAAGGACTGTTCATGCGGGAGAGATGTGCACGGAAAGCATAAATGCACTGAACATGTGCAATGCAATAGCAGTACTTCGCGCTGACGGCATAGCACATGCACTGCAGCTGTACAAGTACCCTCCCTTGATAAAACGCATGGCCGAACAGGGAATCCGTCTCGAATCAAATCCTATTTGCAACAAATTCTTCTTCAACGTGGATCTTGAAGAGCTGCATCTTGACGAACTCTTACGACAAGGTGTGCTCGTCACGATTAATCCTGACGATCCTGCTTTCATTCCTGACTGCAGCACGCATGACAACCTCTACGCGATGCAGCAACTGCACGGCCCTGATTTTGTTGACAGGGTTATCGAAAACAGCATTGAGGCAGCATGGGGCTTGTCGAGGGCTGAGAAAGACAACTACCTCAGACTAGTGCGGCAAGAAGCAAAGGAATACAGGCAAGCACGGGAAACAGCCAGTATCTCAAAAAGGTAAGTGTGCTTTGCGCGTAGTTCTTCCGTCGTGCTGTTGGTGAGCAGCGTATACCTTCTAGCATGCCGTAGAGGAAGAGCAATGCGCTCAAGTCGAGCAAGAACGTGCTGTTGAAGGATGCTGCGTACAGCCAGAGGCCGAGCAGGCTGAAATGATATCTGCTGAATTCTCTATGAAAGAGTAGGATGAGCAGCACACCTATGCTCAATGCTACGTAGAGCCAGCTCGTGATGAAGAGGACGGGAAGCACGAGCATGGCAAGCAGGACGAGTAACTGCGTCCATTCGAGAATGTTCTTTCCTGGCTTGAGCTCCTCCTTTGCGAGAAGCGCGAGAAGCGCGCCTATGCCTGGGCTGAGCCAGATGAGGAGGACAACAGCAATATAGGGCAATAGTGCAGTCATAGTCCATTAAGGATGTTTTCTCTTTTTATGATTATCGGCTTTATCGCACGACACGACCGATAATCATTTAAAAAAAAGCACTCTCTCACGAGCATGCGCGTCTTCCTCGACACGAACAGTCTCATGCTCTGCTTTGAGCGCAGGCTCGACATCTTCACCGAAGCCAAACGGGTCGTGCCTGGGAAGGCAGAATTATTCGTCGTGGAGGAGACCCTGCAAGAACTTACACATTTGGCAGAAAAAGGAGAGAAACTGGCCATTCGGCAAGCTGCAAAGCTCGCCATAATCCTTATAAAACAACAAAACTTAAAAAGGCTTCGCGGTTTTCCCAAGAAAAGCGCCGATGATGCCATCCTGGCAAGAGCGGGAAAGGAAGATTACGTTCTCACCCAGGACAAGGAACTGAAAGCAAGGCTTAAAGGAAAGGGTGTCGGCGTCCTGGCAATAAGAAACAAGGACCATATCATTGTAGGGTGAACACACATGTTTTATCAAGTCAAGCTCAAAGACTACATCCGCGTCAGCCCAAGCTCGTTCAGCGACGACCTCAACAAGAGCGTCATCCTCGAGGCGAAGAAGAAGTACAGTGGCTATATCAACAAGGACCTCGGACTCGTTATTGACATCATCGCTGTCGAGGACGTCAAGGACGGCACCATCATCCCAGGGGATGGAGCTACCTATTACGAAACCGTTTTCTCCATCATCACCTTTAAGCCGGAGATGCAGGAGATTCTCTGGGGGAACATCAGGGACATTGCTGATTTCGGCGCGTTCATCAGCTTGGGTCCTATCGAGGGCATGATCCACATCAGCCAGACCATGAACGACTTCGTCTCATTCACGAAAGAAAAGGTCCTTACGGGCAAGGACACCAAGAACGTCCTCAAGGTAGGCGATATCGTCAAGGCCCGCATCATTGCCATTTCCTATAAGGATGTCCTCAATCCAAAACTTGGCCTGACCATGCGAAAAGCAGGACTGGGCAAGGATGACTGGAAGGAATCTGAAGAGAAGCCCAAGGAAGAGAAGAAGGGTAATGACAAGAAAAAATGATGGTGATGGTTCATGAAAAAGAGAGCATGCAAGAACTGCAGGATGCTTGTTGATGAGGGGCACCAATGTCCTGTCTGCAAGCGAGAGAATTTCAGCAACAGCTGGCAGGGCAGGGTCTACTTCCTGAATCCCGACAAGTCGGTGATCGCCCACAAGATGTCGGTGGAGACTGCAGGGGAATACGCCATCAAGGTCAAGTGAGAACTATGGATGTGAGCATACTAAGCAAGAACGAGAATCAACTGCTATCTAGGCAGGAAATCAAAGCAAAGCTCTCTTTCGAGGGAGCAATCCCGTCACGAAAGAACGTCAGGAAAGCAGTGGCAGAATCTGCAAAGGCGAAAGAGGACCTTGTCTTGATCAGGAAGATCCAGCCGAAGTACGGTGAGCAGTCCGCGCTCGTCACCGCATACGTGTTCGAGAATGTAGAAACGTTCCAGAAGCTTGCAACGAAAGCAATGCTCAAGAGACACGGACTCCTTGCCGAGGAAAAGAAAGAAGAAAAAAAGTGAAGCGTTTTCTCCAAAAAGAATTATTCGCAAGAGAGAGTTCTCGGATTGAGAGGATGTCGAACACACCCGACGAAAAAATGTGTTTTAGTCACTAACTAATGGTTACAAAACAACATATTTTTAAATAGTAGTGCATTTCTTCTTATATCAATACGCTGTAAAAGCAAAATCGGGGAAAAACCATGCCAACTACACCAAAACTTTCAGAGGCATCCAAGCAACGTATCGCAGCACTTCTGCCAAAAATCGCCGAAAAAGCAGACACTATTATCCGTGAACAATTCAATCCCTACAAAAAATATAACTTAATAGATACAAGAAAATTGATGAGCGGCATAGTCGCTCCTCCTGACAATAGTGAAGGTTCCCTGACGCTCATAGAATATCATGCACTTATCGACGCAACTGCGGACATGTTCACGCAGCAAGGCGGTTTTGAAGCCGAACCATACTATCCAGATTTTGGTTACAAATATCCCCCGTTCATCAGGTTCGAAGAAGTCAACGAAGAAAAGGCAGGATATCTTACCATCGATCCAAAGAAAAAAGAGGGATTGCTGCCGGAGCTCAAACAGCACACCGTCGATTATCTGAGGAGAAACTACGATCCCACTACAGAGCGAAATCTTATTGATGTCAAAAGGGTTATTTTAGAGAACATAGCAGCACCTCCTCTGTTAACGCTCGGCAGAGACAACGCACATCTGCCTTCTCATTCGTTGACGTATGCAGAGTTATATGTGTTGATGGAAGCTCTGAAAAGCGAACTCAAGGAAGAGTACGGTTGGGATGCGAGAGAGTATTACTCAGATATCGGTTACGAATATCCACCCTACTTTCAATTCAGCACATCAGATCTTGGAAAGACAGGCATCGTGCACATCGATGAGGCCCGAAAGAAAAAGTATCTTCCCGAATTGGAAAAACGCTTGCTCGAATGGCCCGAACAGAATTATAGACCCTATCAAGACAATGCGGTCAGAATAGATGACCTTTTCAGCGGCATCGTTGATTGTCCACAGTCCACAGTTCAAGGAAGGGAACGATTGACTCCCGGAGAATATCAGGCATTAATGGCCGAACTTAGGGACAGGTTCAATGCCCAAACTAAATGGTCTATTGCAGAATTCGAGGGGAATGGTCCTGTTGCTGGCTATTGGTTATCCTTTGGCGTAAAGCCAGTTTCTCCACCTAAAGCGGCACAGGATAAGCGAGAAAGAATAGGATATCCTCTGATGCGCATGGAACTGGTCTAGCGCTCGTCTCCCGAGCCAAGAATAGTTCCTCGCTGCTTTCTTGACTGCAATTTTTCCAGATTGGACAGGGCAATATCCTCTAAGTCAAGGCCAAGCTCGCTAGCAAGGACTGCAATATACCACAGCACATCTCCTAACTCTGATTTCATGTCTGCACGAAATGACTCATCCTGTGGCCTGCTGTCACGGATGACCTTCTTGAGCTTGTTCGTGATCTCGCCGACCTCTCCTGTAAGCCCAAGTGCAGGATACAGGAAACCATACTCGAGAGCAGGATAGACCGCTGTTGACTTTGCCTGCTGCTGATACGAATTCATGTCCATGACACCACCCTGAACAAAAGGAAAAAGGAAGAAATTAAAAAGGTTTACTTTTGAATGGTCGCTTTGACTTCTACAATGAGTTGTTCGACATTTTCTGCGAAATGAGCAGAGGTGGTCGGATTAGCCAGGATGTATTCCTGCAGCGACTTCAGCCGTTCTCTCATCGCGCTTATCTGCGCTCTTGTCAAAGGAGTGTCAATTGCCATAGCAGTGCCTTCTTTTCTAATCTACACGCGAGGATTAACAAGGACGTGTCGTTGGAATTGCTCGCTTTGGTATCTCGCATGCTGTTCTTGCTCATTTTGGATACGATTGTAGAAGCGCATTAATCCTTCAAAATGAGTAACTAGTCCCTTGGCAAGTTGGCCTACTTCTTCAGTGGTTACTGTAGTATATTGTTCTTTATCATTCATGATATCACCTTCTTTTCTCAATTGTTACAGTTGCGGGCTCTTTTTTGTCTTGAGCTATGATTTGGAAGTTTCTTAGCGCATGATAGATTTGGCCAAGACTTGCAACGGCTAGCTCGCCGTACTGTACAAAGGTTTCCGTCGCTGCGGGCATAGAAAGCCCCGCTATTTCGTGCAGTGTTCTTCCTCCCGACAATGCAGGCGTGATGATAACATCAATACCCATCAACAGAGAAGCGCCTATGTCTATCTTGTCTCCTATGCTGAACTGCTTTTTAGCTCCTGTGGTCTGACTGAAGTAATTATTAAGGAAAACTGTTGCTGCGTATCCTTCTGCCATCATGATATCACCTTTTTTTATCTGAAAAAGAGGAGGAAGTATTTAAATGTTTCGATATTTTAACTACTAACGAGTGACTAAAATTAAGTCAATTAGTCCTTGTCTCTGCTACAGACGCCACGTTGAGAAAGAATCAGGCAGCGCCCTGCCTGAATGTGAGAATCTGCCTTCGCTTTTGGTCGTTGGGGGTGATTAAGAGCGAAGGCAAGAAGGTATCCCGAAGGACTATAACACACCTAATTGTCTCCAAAAAGATTGAAAAAAAATAAAAAATTGGGTTGCTGTCGTCACTGTTGTCGTTGTTGTGCAGCCTTATCTGACTAACTCGATACCGAGGTCGTCTGACATGCGCTGCCGTGCTTGCGACATCTGTTTGTGGCTTTGTTTGCCAAGGATCCAAGGGCTCTTCACACCGGTGATGATGGTCATGACGGTGAGCTTACCTTTCATGCCCTCACTGACCCTTGCGCCCCAGATGACGTTCGCGTCGTCGTCCATGGTCTCTGTCACTAATTCACCGACTTTGCTAATTTCGTCCAGCGTCATGTCAGGTCCACCGGAGACGTGGATAATCGCTCCTGTAGCACCTTCGTAGGAGATGTCCAGCAGGGGATTGCTGAGTGCGCCTTTGACAGCTTCCTCGACCCTGTTGTTCGTGTCAGATGCGCCGACACCGATAGCGGCAACGCCACCATCGCTCATGATTGCTTTGACATCAGCATAGTCCAAGTTCACTAAGCTTGGGATAGCAATGGTCTCCACGATGCCCTTGATCATGGTTGCCACGAGCTCATTTGCCACGGCGAACGCCTGTTGCACAGGGAGGTTTCCTGCAATCTGCACCAGTCTGTTGTTGTCAATGACGATGACGGTGTCACAGACCTGCCTGAGCTGCATCAAGCCGAATTCTGCCTTGTCCACTCTTGCGCGTTCGATCTTGAACGGCATAGTCACTGTGCCGATGACGATCGCTCCTGCGTCTTTCGCCACTTGCGAGACGACGGGTGAAGAACCAGTTCCTGTTCCGCCACCCATGCCTGCGCAAATGAACACCATGTCGGATCCGCGCATGGCCTCCTTGATCTCTTGCAAGGATTCTTGGGCAGCTTCCTGTCCCTTTTCGGGGAATCCGCCGCACCCAAGTCCTCTCGTCACGTCTTTTCCCAGGAGGAACTTTTTGTCCGCCTCAATGATATTGAGATGCTGCTGATCGGTATTGCATGCTATAATCTCGGCTCCTTTGATGCCCTTTTTATAGAGCCAATTGACCATGTTGTTGCCCGCGCCACCACTGCCGATAACCTTAATGTTTGCCTGTCCAACCAAGTTGGTAGCTATTTCGTCTTGGGTTGGTTTCTTTGCACTGCTTGCCACGAAGTCCATGTTTCTCTACCCCCGAAAGGTGTGTGTTTTCACTGTCGTCCTCTAGTTTCTGTTCCCTCGAACGGGAGAGCTTACGCTAGCAAAGTACTATTATTCTTCCCAGCACTCAAATGAGCGACAATTTTTTCTTTGCTAAACACCAACACCGGATGTGGAGTTGATGTCAAACGTATACTCGTTTGTAAATGATGTTAATGTTAACATCATTTCTGCCTTTTTCATCAAATAACTAATATTTAAATATTACTGTTCTGTAAGAATATCATTTCAAGATATGTTTTACTGTTTTCGTTCAAAGAGAGCGGTCTTCTTGCCAGGGAATAATCCCATGGCTTCCATCTGCGCAAATTGTTCCTGGCTCAGGATGAGATGGCTTATAGTGAAATTGTATTCGTTCTTGATTGCAACAACGATCTCTCTAACGCGCATGTCATCAATTGACTTGCCAATAATCACTATATTCGCCTTCTCCTTTTCCTCCTTGCCATGCAACAAGAGCTCTGAAACGCCTTCTATCGTCGATACTTGGTCGATGAAGCTTTGCAGGATCGATTTCTTTTCCTCGAAGAGCTGCTGGAGAAAAGAGGTGTTGTCGTTTTTTTGCAGTTGATAAATCTTGAGATGCTTGATCTTCGTTTGGGCAATAATGCCCATTCCCAAATATTTCTGGAGTGCCCTGAACGTGGTGGCTATGGGCTGTTTTGTCGCTTTTGCCACCTCTCTAACGTAATATTGCTTATCGGGATTGTTCAGGAAAAGGCGCAGGATGACTATTGCCTTCCTGTCAAACATGCTTTCCAGCAATTTTATCTGATCCACGAATTTGCTATCTACAAGCTCCTATTTAAATTTTTTCATTTTTGAAACATTGTTTCATTTTTGAAATAGAATTTTTTTAATGAAAGCCACGAGTGAAGAAAAAACAAGGCAACAGTCTTTCGCCAAAGAATTATTCATTTTCTATGAGGGAGGATAGCTTATGAAAAAAATGTGTTCTCTGACTGCAGCTGCAGCAACTATGCGAGAAACAAACAAAACATTTTACAAAAAATATATTTTAGAATATAGTCTACAGAATGTACGAATTCTCATCAAATACGACGACAAAAGCATGAACGTTTTACGAAAGAAGAACATACGACAAAATATGTTATGAAAAGAATAGTTCAGAAAAAATATTTTTTATCAGTTTCTTCTGTGCCTTTGTTTTTCATAGAGTTCCCTGACAAAAGACAACGTCGAAATGTCCCTCGCATCCCTATCTGATCGTAATCTGATGACTCGTGGAAACCTGAGCGCGAATCCTGACGTGTATGTAGGGCTTGCCTGTATTTCCTCATAGTTGACCTCAATGACTATGCTTGGCTGGACGGAGACCTCCTTTCCCTTATCCTGCACAATGAACGGCTTGAGCAGCTCGGTAAGCTGGGCAAAAGTGACATGATCATCAGACAGCTCCTCTGCCTCAAGCTCCTTTATACCCGTGCCCACCTTGCCTAGTTCCTTGAACTGCCCTGATTCCTCATCAAAGCAAGCAAGAACAAAGGACGCAAGCCACTTGCCCCGCTTTCCTTCACCCCATTCAGCACCAACGATGGCAAGATCGAGCGTTTCCATGACCGGTTTGAGCTTCACCATGTAACCAACCCTGCTTCCTGGCTTGTACACGCCATTGATGTTCTTAAGCATGATTCCCTCATTGCCTGCAGCCAAGCTCTGCTTGTAGAAGTCTTCAGCCTTTCGCTCAGAATCAGTGCGCACTTGCTTTGCCAGGCAGATGAACCCTTTCTTTTCAGAAACCATGCCTTCCAACAACGCTCTCCTTTTTTCAAAAGGTACGTTGAGCAAGGTCTCTCCATTGTAGAGTATGTCGAAAATGTTCAGTTCGACAGGAAACGCTCTGGCTATCTCGGCAATGTCATACTTTCGCTTGATGCGCTGGCTGACCTCTTGGAAGGGCCTGTACTTGCCGTCTTTTATGCCGACTGCCTCTCCGTCAAGGATGAACGTGTCTCCCTTAACGTGTTCTTCGATCGCCTTGACTACCTCGGGAAATTGCTTTGTTACCTCTTCAAGTCGTCTCGTGAAGAGCTTCACCTGCTTGCCCACTTTGTGGATTTGCATCCTGAACCCGTCATACTTGTATTCGAGTGCTGCAGGAATTCCAACTGCAGCAAGTCCTTCTTCCATCGTGCCTACTTTCTGGGCGAGCATCACCTTGACGGGAATGCCAGGTTTCATGCTGAGCTTGCCGAGCGCTTGCACACCATCCTTTGCTGCAAGGGCGACAGCAACGACGTCATTCGTAAGATCCAGCGCAGTCTGCACGGCAGCAGCATACGCTGCATATTTTTCTCTTTCCTCATCAGCAAGGATGATGCTCTTGCTCGCCTTGTCATAGACGGGCTCTCCTTTGACGAGATACGCATAGACGATGGCGTCACGCAACGTTCCCTCTCCTAGGCCGATGCGCAATTCCTCAAGCAGCAGCCGAACAATGTATTTCGCTTCAAGTTGCTGGGCGGAGGTGAGGAGCTCGGCGATGAGCTTCACCTTATTGTCGACTGTTCCTGCACCTTCCATGCTGGCGAGCTTGTGCGTGTTCGCCATGACCTTGCTGACGGTCAAAGAGGAGGAAAAGAGTGTGTTCTGACTCTTTTTACCAATCAGCAATTCTGCCGCCTTGCCTAGATCCCCTTGCCTTTTCCAGTGCGCCTCTACCTTTTCAGTAGTATAGCCTGTCGCGATAGCGAGCGCTTTGATGATGATCCGTGCCGCAACGCCTATCTTGCGTTCATCATGATCGGGGAAGACCTTGCCCTGCAGCAAAGGCAGCACCTCAGGCAGGCTCTCTTCAGAAACGTGCATGAGAAATTTGGCGATGAGCGTCGTCTTTTCTAGCCTGCTCGTTGTCTTCTCGAGCTGCTCGTAGAGTTCGACCAAAGAGAGATAGTGCATGCCATCTCAAAACTATTCCTCATTTATATATGTTTATGTGCAATAGGCTTCATCCTGAGCGTCTCGTGCATCCCCGAGCGGAGCAATCAACAAACAATTCCATTGCGTGAAGACTCGTATACGGCAGCTGTCTATAATGTCTTGCGGAGCGGGATGCGAAAGAGATTCAGGATGAAGGCCAGCACAGATGACGTTGTGCAACTGTATTCGAGATTTCTATTATTTAGAGGTGAAGGTATCTTCTTTTGTGTGTTTCGTCTTGAACATGATTGCCTCAAGTGGCTCGTCTGATTCATTTATGAACGTATGCATGGTGTTTGGCCGTACGAGCACTGTCACACCTGCAGACAAAGAAATCATCTTTTCATCCACAACCGCTTTGCCTTTTCCTTTCAGAAAGTAAAAGAATTCAGTCTTTATCTTGTGATGATGTGCATATTTGCCCTTATGAAATCTGACGAGCTGAATTTGTGTTTCTTCTTGATTGAGGTCTTTGCTGTCTGCAAGAGTTTTCGTTTCATATCCGTCCTTCACAATCCAATCAGTCATGAGCTAGCCTTCTTCATGCTTAGAAACACGGGGTTTCAAGATGCTATAGCCCACACGTAAGATGAGTTCGAGCACGATGGTAAACATGAGGTAGTAGAGCATCTGCTTCCACAATCCAGGTATGATACTCAATCGGGCAAGGAAGGTAGAATAGGAGAATACGGTTATGTCGAGGAGGAAGACAGCGAGGAGTGCGAAGGGGAACATTTTTGCCAGATCTTTTGAGAGGTCTTCATTGTAGAATGCCGTTATGCGTATGGACGCAACGAGCGCCATGGCTACTAACAAGATCTGGCTCACATCAACCGTGGTAGACAGCACAATCAGTATGAGTGAGATAACCCCGAACCAGAACAGGATGAAGATGGGGAATATGATCAAATACTCGAGTATGTAGAGGACTACACCGAATATTGCCTTCATCACACCGAGAAAAGTCTTGTTGTATTTGTGGAGGGAGAGCTTGAAAATATCTTTTCTTGCCAGGAATCGGTAAAATTTGAAGATGAATATGGAATAGACGACAACGCCGAAAATGAAAAGGAGTAATGGCTGTATTGACGACTGTATTTCCGTTATTGAAATGCTGGCAGCAGCCACTTCAGTCATATTGAACATAACAGCATCTTATCCGGAGTGCCCTTTTTTAAACTTTCTTATTATCAGTTATATCTACACGTTGAGAAAATAGGAAAAAAAAGAAAAATGTTTTAGCAATTACTTCTCTTCGTCTTCACTTGATTCTTCGTCATCAGATTGCTCTTCGTCGGCAGGCTGTTCTTCTACCTTGGCTGCTTTTGGCGCTTTGGCTTCTGCAGTTCCTTTCTTCACATGGGCGGCTTTTGGTCCTCTGTCGCCTTGCTCCACGTCGAACGTGACTGCATCATTCTCGTGCAGCGTGACGCCTGCTTCTACTGCTGATTGGTGTACGAAGATTTCTTTCCCGTCTTCACCAGCGATGAATCCGAATCCTTTCATTTCATTGAAAAACTTTACTTTTCCATTCATTTTTTCTACCTCACTTACTCTTGTGTCTCAGAATCAGCATAACACATTTGTTAAACAAAAGGTTTAAGTGACAAACAGTTAATAAGTTCTGATACACGGAGAGGGGTGTATTCCTTTTTAAATGCTTCTATTTTTCCGCTGTGGAGCCAGTTGCCCATCCTCTGTCATCAATTGTTCAGATCAAATTTATCGAAAAAAGCAGTATTCAGGACAATGCCGTTCAGCAACTGAATAAAGCACAGCACAACATTTATTAATGTCTAAACAGAAGAACAGCATCGTGCACAAGCAAATCAAGGACCTGATTTTTATCAATGGCTTTTTTGTTTTTGCCATAAACATGTTTGCACCGTTGTACGCATTGTTCATACAGAAACTATCTACTGATGTCATCCATGTCGGCCTTATCTGGGCGGTGTACATCATTTGCTCTGGCGTTTTCGTGTTTTTTATCAGCAGGTACGAGAACCATCTCAAGTATGCGGATTATTTCTTGGTTGCCGGCTTTCTTATGCGGGTCGTCGGATGGACAGGATACCTGTTCGCAAGTTCATTATGGCACATCTATGCAATCCAGCTGTTTCTGGCATTGGGCGAAGCATTCGGTACGCCATCATACAATTCATTGTTCTCTTGGTATTTGGATAAGACAAAATTTGCGTCTGAATGGGGAATGAATCAGGCGATAAACTCGTTCATCATGGGAGCGGCAGCATTCATCGGTGCGGCTATCGTGCAACGTTTCGGATTCAATGCATTGTTTGCCGTCATGATTGTACTGTCGTTCATCAGCACGTTTCTTGCAATACGATTCAGAAGACAGTTAAACACGAGGTGAAGAAAAATGAACATGAATACGTTGCTTAAGAACATGAAGTGGTATGACGTCTCGTTGATAAAGTTGGCTGTGTTTTTTACCACGCTTTTCCTGATGACGGCGTGGGCAGGGTTCAGGGACGTCGTGCTAGGCATTGCGTGGTACTGGTATCTCATCATAACGATTGTTCTGCTCGTACCTCTTTTCAAAAAAATGTTTTTTTGATGAAACAGAATTTTTTTATTGTTTTTTGTGCAGTTGCTCTTCTAGTGCGGCTATTTTGTTCTTCAGCTCGACCATTTTCAATTCTCTCCCCACGGTCAACTTGTTGAAGCGTTCTAATTCCTCATTTTTTGCACGCAGTGTCTGCTCTGCTTTCTTCATTTCAGTGATGTCTCTGACCGTCGCCTGCACCACTATTTTTCCTTTTCGTTCCATCTTAGTTAGAAGGACTGTTGCGGGAAAATCATCCCCATTGATGCGTTTGTGCGTCCACTCGAAAAAGGCACTGCCGTCACGAATGGCATTGCCAATCATCACGGGTGCTTTCTCCAACGAGTCTCTGCCATCGGGCTGCTTTGCAGGAGATACGTCCCAGGGCCCCACTGAGATGAATTCGTTCTTGTCTTTTGCTTTGAACATATCGATAGTCGCTCGATTGCAGTCCGTGAACTTCCAGGTGGGAGGTTCTAGCGTCATGATGGCGTCGCGTGATGTCTCGAAAAGGAGCCTGAATTTTTCCTCGCTCTCCTGTAGTTTCTGTTCTGCTGCCTTGCTCTCGGTGATGTCCTGGCCTGTGGCGAGCACGCCAATGATGCTGCCGTCTGCATCTTTGAGAGTTTTGTCATACCATTCGATCAAGCGTTCTCTTTTATCTTTGGTGAGTATAGCGTTGCTGTTGCCTTTCGTTAGTATGCCTTGAATGGCTGTTTTGAATAGCGCTCGTATCCTCTCGTGATCTTTTGCAGGCAGGAAGGTGTCAAACCAGTCCTTCCCTCGCACTTCCTCTAAGGAGTAACCGGTCATCGTTTGCATGTACTGGTTGAAATAGTCTATCTTGCCGTCCTTGGTCAATATGAGAATGATGACTTGCGCAGTGTCCACAATAGTTTTGTACAGTTCTCCCAGGTTACTCGGTTCGCTGCTGTTCTGAGATGTCACACCCACCATGCACATATGCGAACGTCCGCTGTATTTAAATGTTTTCAGGATATGGGCTCTGTTGCGATTGCCCTCGATACGTACACCCACACGTCATCCGGAGCAAGGATTGTGCATTCCAAAAAGGCAGGGAACAGAAGTAATTTAAATTCAAACTGTTCGGAGAAGGCGTGAACTGGAAAGGGGCGGACAGGCAATTGCAGGCAATGCTTCACGCGAGTGTTGCAAAGAGACAAGCCCTCAACACGCTCCTCGGACAATGGAGCACGCTACGGGAACGTCAGCTGAAGGTATTGCTTGCTACCTGTGCAGAACAATCACGACTGCTGCTGAAAAGCATACGCAAGCTACCCGCTGACGGATTAGCAACGTATCAGCCGACCATTCAGGAAGATATGCAGCAGCTCACCTCTGTACTCCAAGAACAACAGATATACTTTCTTGAGAAGAATCTTCAGCTGTTCTCTGAATGGAGAGGAAAAGGACAATTCTGGACGCTCGTGCAGGAGGAAGAGAAAATCCTGCAGCAACTCCAGACTACCGCTCAGCATGTGCATGCATTCGTGGAGGAAAACACAAAATCCTATCGCAGCTTCTTGACAACGGTCATGACCAGGATACGCACAAAGTACGGTGAGCCATCCCTCCTTGCAGAAACGGAAAGAGGACGCGTGCTGCTCCGCATTGCAAACCATCCTGTAGTGTGGAAGTTCACGCTCGAAAAAGAGCAGAGAGTGGTGACGAGCATCCAAGGCTATCCCCGCAAAAAAGGCACATTTTATTTGCAATTCATCAACGCGGAGGAGAGCAAAGGTCTTGACACGGTGACGAACATGGGCCTGCTGTACACCACAGTGGAGCAGTATCTCAAAAGCAAGCAGTTCACGCACATGACCGTCCTCTGCGTTCCCGGAATTACAGAGATAGCGCTCAAAAGATATGGCTTTTCGAAACGTGCTTGGCGGGATACTGCGCTCGGTACGAAGCTCACGAGACTCTACAAGTGTTTGGTGTAGTGATTGTTAACCACACATGCAAACACATATAAACTTTTTTCACCATGCCTTTGCCATGCGTGCTCGTTCGCCCATCCTGACCTTGCTTATGGTCAGCAGGCCGCTGCTCTGGCTGCTCCAG
Organism: archaeon; assembly: GCA_043806035.1. Lineage (GTDB taxonomy): Archaea > Nanobdellota > Nanobdellia > Woesearchaeales > UBA9642 > JAZDHK01. The sequence continues at coordinate 110,207 of JAZDHK010000001.1, read as the reverse complement.
CCGCTCGTCTTCCTCATAGGGCTACGCGTCGCTCAAGCACCATTTTCCTGGCAGGCAATCCTGCAGATCGTGCTGCTTTCGTTTCCGTTCTCGTTGATCATGTATGGTATCAATGATGTCTACGACCATGATGCGGACAGGAAAAATCCGAGGAAAAGAAAGGCTGATGGCATGCTGCTCGAGAAGAAACAGCATCGGTTGGTGATGTGGACTGCATTCTTCTTTTCGGCGTTACTATTGCTGAGCGCATTGCTCACCAATAACACGGAGAATGTCGTTGCCATGGTCATCTGTCTTTTTGTGGCGTTCGCCTATTCCGCACCGCCACTTCGCCTCAAGAACCGCCCTCCGCTCGACAGTATCGCCAATGGTTTCTATTTTCTCGGACCGTTCGCGTTGGGGATGAGTTTTGGCACGTCTCTTTGGAGCATGCCGCTGAAGTTCTTTCTCGTCACGTTAGGAGTAATTGGCATTCACGCATACAGCACCATCATGGACTACACTGCAGACAAGCATGCTGGACAGAGGACGTTCTCTGTTGTGTTCGGCAAACGGGCTGCTGCGATTTGTGCAATGCTCCTCCTTGTACTGATTATCCTGTTCGGGAAGTTCTCGCTGCTCAACAAGATCTACGTGTCCTTCTGCGCATTGCTCGCGATCATTACTGCCGTCTTTCCCGAGGAGAAGCTGGCAAGGAGTTTTCTTTTGGTGATGCTCCTCGGCTTTGTCCTTTCCGTACTCGCGTACTTACTCGTATAAGGGAATGGTTTCTCCAAGAAAGGGTGGTCTGTTCTTGCCCCAGTCGGATTCTGGATGGACGTATGTGAAAAAGTCAGGTGTTGTTCCCAAAAGAACTCGCTCTATGCATGCAAGCATCTTCGGCAATTCTTGCGTTCTCGTTTTTCTTGGCAGGATGGCCGCCCAGGGACACTTGATAGACGACATTTTCCAAACTATGTTTTGGTGGCCAGTGCCAGTCGAGGATAACGCCAAGGGATTGCATGAGCCCGCTGACATTGACCCCGTGCGCTTCAGGGCTTTTGATGATGGCGCAGCCCACATACTGCTTGAGAAATTGCTGCACGTCTGCATCGTGTTGTTTTCGTGCCGTGCCCTGCCATAGTCTCGGGTTGTAGCATTGCCTGTCCGTCCAGTCAGCATGTCGTTTGTGCATGCGTTCCGCAAATTTCCCGACAGGAAAAGCAGTGTAGATGACGTAGAGCTGCCTGTCAAAATCGAACATCCTATCAAGGAGCGGTTGCGGTGGGCAGCCTTTCTTCTTGCCATAGTTAGGGCAGCCGTGCGGGTGCCCGTAGAAGGGTTTCTTGCACATGTGCTGCAATTTCTTGTCGAGGACGATATCGCTCTGGTCTATGGCAACGATCATGTACAGAAGAAAACCCACCGCATTTATATTTTTAACTACTATTTAGTGAATCATATACTAAAGTTTATAAACGAAGATGCATTTCTGAAAGACATGACAAAAGCACTGTACGCATTCTCGGGAGATCCCATCACGTACGGCCACATAAATGTCGTCGAAGAGGCTGCAGAACTGTTCGAACACGTCACCGTTGCAATAGGCGTCAATCCAGACAAGAAGTATCTCTTCACACTCGAGGAAAGGACGGACATGGCAACGCATTCCCTCGAGCACATTCCGAACGTCACGGTTACCTCGTTTCAAGGCTTGTTGGTAGACTACGCGTGCAAGCGGGGCATCAACGTCATCGTAAAAGGGATAAGGGACAGTGCCGATTTTGAATACGAACTAAAGCTCTATCGGGCCGGCAAGAGAATCAACCCAGAAGTAAAAACAGTGCTTCTCTTTGCAAAGTCCACCCAGACACACGTCAGTTCGAGCATGGCAAAAGCAATCCTCAAAGAACAGGGTTTCGTGCAGGAGTACGTTCCTCTGTACGTGAAGCAGCGTCTCGAAGAGAAGATGCTCGGCCAGTACATTGTCGGCATTACGGGAGAGATCGGCTGTGGCAAATCATACGTCGCCCAGAAATTAGTCACGCTCGGCAACCAACGAGGCATACAGATACACAATATTGAAGTCGATGACATAGGACATGCCATCCTGAGCAGTACACCGACTGACGATTACGAAGATATCAGAAAAAAAATTGCGGCAATGTTCCCTGGAACAGTGTTGCTTGACGGAAGCATTAATAGGAAGGCTCTCGGTGAGATAGTCTTCGACAGCCCAGCAGAACGGGAAAAACTCGACAGGATCATGTACCAGCCTCTCCAGACCGGTATGAGTGACGAACTCAGAAACAAGAAAGGCATCATCCTCCTCAACGCGGCATTGCTTGCAGAATCACAACTCACGAGTCTCTGCAACAATAACGTCATTCTCGTATGCGCTGATAAGGCAAGCCAGCTCCGCAGAATGAAAGAACGAGGCTTGACTGATGAGCAAATTCGGCGGCGGCTCGAAAGCCAGTATGATAGCGCAAAGAAAAAGTCTTGCATTGACGAGGCGATTGCACAGCACGGGCACGGCACGCTCTGGACACTGGAGAACAACGACGGCAGTGCAGAAGCGGACAAGATAGCACTCTTTGAAAAGATACTCTATGACCTGAAGGTCAAATAGTCATTGCAAGGAAAAAACTTAAATAGCGTTCTGCATTCTTCTCTTCATGAAAGAAAAGCTCAAAAAGTGCGCACGTATTCTCGGCGTGGCAGCTCTCGTCGGGGCAGGCATCGTGACCATCAGCTACTTTTCGGGAAGCATGCAGCAAGGGGAGACTCCTCGCTTCAAGCAATACAAAAAAGAGTTGGCACAATCCCGCTTGGAACGGAGCGTTGACTGCTTCATGCTCACGGAGACGGAAAACTACAATGTCCTCACTGGAAACCTTGGTGAAAACTTAATTGGTTTTGTTGATTTTGACCGTAATGGTCTTTTTGACAATGAGGATTATGGCTTGTTCGAATCCGACAGCGAACAGTATTCCTTCTTTCCCAGTTATGAGTTCACGATGTTCGGCAGTCCCATCCCTGCACAGGACGTGTATGCTGCAGCGCTCAAGAATGCGCGACTGCTCGAATCTCGTATGCTAAAATAAGCTCACGTTTCTTGTTTGTCAGGTAGCGGAACGACAGGCACGCCACGGGCATAATTGCCGTCAACTCTGCATGCCACCAATGCCTCGAGCCCGTTTTCCATCAGAAACTGTTGCAGTTCTGTCGGCTCTGCACAGCACCACAGACTCCTATTCCATCGTTCAAAGTGTACCCATTTGCATTGTGTAGGAAGATCAAGAGTAGTGACGGTATGACCGACCATCTGCTCATACTCTTCCTTGTCCTGAAAATACAACGTGACCTTGGAGAAATAGTCGAGCATTTTCTCATGTTCTTCCCGCTCCTGTTTCTTCCGAAGCTCCTCCTGTTCCCGCTCATACCCCTTCTGTATTTTTCGTTCAAGTCGCCTTTCAAAAAACGAAGTCATGCCTGCCGAAAATGCACTCGCATTTAAATATGTTACTGTGCAGGGGTGATTTTAAGAAGGATCTTGATGAGACGCCTTTCCGAGATGCTCAACGCTTGGCACGTGCCACGAACAGCAGCGACTTGCTTGTCTCATCGATAGCAACAGAGAATCCTGCTCCGCGCAATGCAGAAACGAACTCGTCCTTCGTGAACAGCCCGAACCTGTTGCAGTCATAGAACTTCTGCACGTCCGTCTTTCCCAGCAGGGTGCAGCGTTGGGTGTGCGTCAGCGTTCTTCCCCGCACATAGTTCATTTCTGTTATAGTAATCTGATAGCCATCGCTCTCGTACGTGTGTGTCCGTTCGGGATAAACCTTTCTCGGATAATAGTTTGGCGCATTGAAGATAAGCACGCCGTTGTCGTTGAGCTGTTTGTACAGGGCATTGCATGCCGAAACAAGATGCTGCTCATCCAAGACATAGTTCATTGCTTGGCGAACCACGATGGCATCATATCTCTTAGGAAGGTGTACGTCGCGCAGGTCGACAATACATTTCTCACAGGGGATGTTTGCTCGCTCGAGCATGGCAGGCTGCTTGTCTGCCAGGCTGAGATTTCTATACCCGTGCTCCCAGAGCTGCTTTGCCAGCAGTCCCGTGCCTGCAGCGAGGTCGAGGATGCTCGCTTGCGGAGAGAGATGGCTCTTGATGTACGCTAAGAACTTGTCGTCGGAGAATCGCTTGTACAGCAGGTCATACCATGCAGGAAAGGTGGTGTAGACGTTGTCTGTCTTGACTTCCGCAAGGATGTCCTGTACGTCGTTGCCGAGGACGATGATGCCGTGCCGAGGAAGCTCGACGCCGTTCTCGTGGAGCAGCCGTGGAACAATTTCCAGCACGTCCTCCTGCGTTCCCGGCGCATACTCTGTTGCCGTCTTGTTCTCGAGACCAGGGAAGATATGGGCGTGCACGATCAGGTGTATGTCTGGCCTTTTTTGGAAGATGGCGCCGGCAACATTCGCATTCAGGCTCGGCTTCTTTCCGACGCTGCTGACCACTCGCCTCTTCACCAGATCAACGTTGCGAACGTACGTCACGTCCTCAGATGGCATGGTTTTCTTGTCGCTCGCCCGTGCCGTTATCAAGAATCCATCTGCATATCGTTGGGCGACAAAGCCGAACTGGAAAGGGGCTTGGTAATAATAGGGTTCAAAATAATTATGCAGGTAGAGCTCTTGTGTTATGTCCTTGAATGTGTCAGGGATTGTTGGTTTCTGCTCGGTCTGGATGGTCGTGTAGTGCTGGTTAGACATTCTTCGCATGACAAGTTGCGTAAGTGTTGCGGGAAGTTCGTGAGAAGAGACGGGATAGAGTCCTTTCTCCGGTGTGATGATAAGTGTTGTTCTTTTCCCAAAATCATCACCAACAAGGTCATTGGCGACGGTGAGGTTGGAATGATTGGCGATGCCGTGCCTGTATGCAGTGTCGATGAGCGTGTCGATGCCAGCGTTGCTCGTCAGCTTGAATCCCACTTGGAAAATGCGCGCATTCCATCCTTTGATGAACGAGATGACCTTCTGGTTTTTGTGCAAGCGCAGCAAAAGCTCGTCAGCATCGGAGTTTATCTTGCCCTGTACGGTTTCTGGGCTGTAGTCGGAGACTGCTGCGGCGAGGATGACGGCGTCCGCTGCAGGAACGAGTTCCTTGAGCTGTGCAATGTAGTCTTCGACCGTATCAAAAACGTGCTCGTGCAGTCTGTCCTGGTAGCGCACCAGAACCGCTTTTGTTGTTGCTAGTCTGTCCAGTTCCTCATCGAGTGGCAGGTCTGGATTGAGAACGAGCCTATGCCTGAATGGCCGTTTTGCCTGCCGCGCATGCACGTAGTGCACATCCCAGTTTTGGGCAAGGAATGCTTCTGCAATGAGCGCTCCTGTCGTTCCCGAGCTGAAATTGGCAAGATGGCGCACGTCGTCGATACGCGCAATCGTCCCTCCGCTCGTGATGATGGCTTGCATGTGTGCTCACTTCCGCAGGACGTGTTCATACGCCTGTTTGAGGCGTCGCACGCCCTCTTCAAGGACGGCGTCGCTGTTCTGGACAAAATTGATGCGAGTGACGTTCCTGCTCTTCCCATCCAGATAGGTGAAGCGGTCATCTTCGAGCAGTAGCCCATAGTCTTTGGCTGCTGCGATAATATCCTTCATGCGCGTATGCTGCAATGCGAGAAAAATGCCTCCCTCGGGAAGGACGATGTGAAATGCATTCTCGGGAAATGCCGTGTGGAACAGCTGCATGGCTAGGTCGCGTTTTTCCCTGAATGCATGACGGAGTGCCCCGAGATAGTCTTGGTGGAGTGCGTTGAGGCAGACGTTCTGGGCAAGTGTGCTGGTGAAGATGTCTTCGGTTATTTTTGTCGATTTCAGTCTGCTGATGCGTTCCGGCGAGGAAAGTATGTATGCAATTCTGAGACCTGGGCTGAGTGTTTTCGAGAATCCGCTGACGTAATAGCCATGCTTGTTCTTGTCAAAGATGGTCGTTGGCTTTTGTTCATAATACAACTGGTCTTGCGGATTATCCTCTACGATGAGCGCTCCTGATTTGGCGAGCGCGTCCTTTATTTTCTGTGGGACGCTTACGCCCGAGGGTGCGTAAAAATTGCTGTTGATATAGACGAGATCCGGCTGTACCATGAGCTTCTCCACAAGATGATCCATAGTACTAGGAACGGTGGTGCCATATGTTTTTTTGGCGATCCGGAGCAAACCAAAGAATGCAGGTTCCTGGATAAGCAGTTTGCGGGGCATTTCCGCCTGCATGATCATGTTGAGCGCCTGCTGGGCAGAACTGGCAATAAGCACATGATCCAGAGTAGTGCCGTGCACGTTTGCAACATATGCTCGCAACACAGGCAACCCCAAGGGATCGCCATAATCCAGGATCTCTTCAGGACAGATGCCCTGCAAGCTCTTCCGCAATACTTCCTCTAAGAGTGCATTCCTCCCCAGGCTGCCCGTGCCAAAGCTGATGTCATTCATAGTCGAGAAGAATGCAGCTGCATTTATAAGCATTGCTAGACTATTCTTCATGAATACGCTGTTCTCACCCACCATTTTTTCGTACGCAAAGTTTATAAATCTCTGCCGTGCTTATCCGCACATGGCAAAGCGAAGGATCATTCCCGTGCACGAAGAAATCCAGGGAGAAGTTAAGAGAGTGCACAAAGAACTCATCAAGAAAATAAATGTGAAGCGTCACCATAAGGAATTGCTGACGCGCATCAGCGATTTTCTCTTCCACAAGCCGCTCACCAAAATAATCTGCATCATAGGGCTCATCGTTGCAACCATCGCACTCGGCAGCACACTACCCGAGGCAGCAAGCACCACGAGCCTGTTGGCATTCATCTTCACGTTCGTTCTGGGCATCTATCTCGTACTGCTCATCATCCACACGACAACGCACTCGTTCAAGCGCATGTTCAACGCCAGAAACATGTTCGTGCTCTTCTCGAGCTATGCGTTGTTCATCTTCTGCCTACTGCTTCTGTTCAGCATCTCCTTCAGCATCGTCACTGATGTTGACAAAGGCTACTTGACCTACAGCACCTGCAATGACCATTTCGACGCGCAGAGAATACATACTGACCCGCAGATCAGCAACGACTACTTTTATTTCTCTGCCGTGACCTTCTTTTCTGTAGGATATGGGGACATCTGCCCGATGGGTCTAGCAAAAATCCTTTCCATCATCATCTCATTCATCGGACATTTCGTCGCTGTCGTCATCATGTCCATGGTGATTTATTATTACATGAAACGCAAGGAAAACTGATGATGTATGAGCCCGTGCGAGCACAACTTATTTAAAGATGGCCTGCCTGCATCGCAGCATGGGGATTTTTGACAATATGCTGCACAATAATGAGAGTCTCTTCAAAGATGAGTACTCGCTGGACTACTCATTCATTCCCAAGATCATCCCCTATCGGAAGAAGGAACAGGAGGCGATCGCCAACTGCATCAGGCCGTTGCTTGCCGGGCACAATGGCAGGAATGCGCTCATTCATGGCGCGCCAGGCATAGGAAAGACGGCGGCATGCAAGCACTTGCTCCGCGAGCTAGACGAGCACGATGAATACGCGGACAAGCTGCTCCTGCTGTACGTGAACTGCTGGCAGAAAAACACCTCATTCAAGGTGGCCGTCGACGTATGCGAGCAGGCAGGGTACATGTTCACGCAGAACAAGAAGACGGATGAACTCTTCTCCATCTTCGCCAACATTGCGAACAAGAAACAGGTCATCTTCATCATCGACGAAGTGGACAAGGCAGAGGAGACGGACTTCCTCTACACACTGTCAGAGGACATCTTCAAGAAGAGCATACTTCTCATCACGAATTACAAGAGCTGGCTACTCGAACTGGACGACAGAATCAAGAGCAGGATCACGCCCACGCTCATTGCATTCAACGAGTATGATGAGACAGAGACGACAGGAATACTCAGGCAGCGCATGAACTATGCATTTATCGATAACGTTTGGGAAGAGCATGCATTCGTGAGCATTGCCCAGAAGACTGCACAGCTCAAGGACATACGTTCGGGGCTCTTCCTACTGAAGGAAACGGGCATCATTGCCGAGGAGCATGCATCGCGGAAAATAACGGCAGACCATGCACGGCAGGCGATAACAAAACTCAACGAATTCACGATTAAGAGCAAGGAAGCGCTGGAGGAGGAAACGCAGAAAATCCTTGACATCATCAAGAAGAATGCAGGGCAGAAAATAGGGGAATTGTACAAGCGTTACCAGACCGCAGGAGGGCACGTGAGTTACAAGACCTTCCAGCGGAAGCTGGCAAAGCTCGACGAGGACAAGTTCATCACGCTCGAAAAGAGCAAAGGGTATGGCGGCAACACGACTATTGTGGATCGAAAACTCGGTGAATTTTAATTTGTAGTCATTTAATAGTAGTTACAAAAAGGAAACATTTATAAACGAGCCTAACCACTGCAGTGCATGAAAAGAATGCTGAGCATACTTCTGGCAACTGTAGCACTATGCGCAGAAATAGAGACAATGCCACCAACTGCTCTGTCAGACAACCAAGAAACAACAGTCACAACTGAAAATCTTGCAGACAAGCTCCGCGAAGACTTCAAGGAAAAAAATAAGAACAGAACTGCCATCGTCATCGACAAGCAAGGACGTGAACTGTACTTCTATAAACAAGGAGCACTCGTTGAAGGATATCCCGTCCCTGCGGTCTTTGGCATCAATGAGGGGTGCAAGGAACGGCAAGGGGATCTGCGCACGCCAGAAGGAGAATATTTTATTTGCACAAAAAACGACAAGAGTGAATACAGTTGGTTCCTCGGCATCAGCTACCCCAACGCTGAAGATGCAGAACGTGGCTTGCAAGAAGGCGTCATCACCAAGAAGGAAGCAGATCGCATCAAGAAGAAACTCGTAGAAGGTTCGTACGATTGGTATACTGGTCTTGGCGGAGAGATAGGTATCCACACCATCCCGCACGACCTTGTGGGAAAAGTGTGCGCAACCTGCAAGGATTGGACGTACGGATGCATTGCCATCCCCTACGATGCCATGCAGGACCTCTTTACGCAGACAAAAACAAGAACGCCTGTACTCATCATCGGCGAAAGCTACCAATCATCTGTTTCTGCACCAAAGACTCTTTGTAACCAATGACGCTGAACACGATAAGATACGCACATGCCATCACGCTCGAAAAAATCAAGAACTACTGCAGGAATACAACCACCATCGGCGACAAGAGAGGTCTAAAATGGGTGCTGCAGCTCTATAACCAGCGGAGCGTGTCCACAAGAACGGTATTGCCGAACGCATCATACAGGTACGTGCTGTAGCCATCGGATTCTTGCTTTGTTATCCTTCTTCCTTGATCGTCATATGTGAAGGTCATATCCGCACTTCCATCCTGCTGCAAGTCAGCAGCGATGAGCATGTTATCATACGGATCATACGTGTACTGGGTTGGCATATTTCCCCCGGTCATGGTAATGAGAGAACCTGCTGCATCATACGCAAATTCTGTCAGGGAATCAAGATGGAGGCCTTGCTGTAGTGAAATGAGTTGATTGTTCTCTGCAGTGGCGTAGGTGAATGTCCGCGTGTACTGCCCGACGAGATTCTCCGTAAGGCGATTGCCCAGCGCATCATAGGTGAAGACATAGCTGTTGCCATAATACTCATGATCGATGACCTCTGTGAGGCGGTAGAGCGGGTCATACGTGTAGGTTGCCAGGAGCGGGTCATGCTGATCTGGCCCCGCCTTCATGGTGAGCATGTTGCCCACTTTATCATAGACATAGTATCTACTGAACAGGTTCTGAGAGCCGGCGATATCGATGGTACGCAGCCATTGTCTCGGCGTGTACGTGTAGTTCGTGACAATTTCGTTGCCATACCAGATGTCTCTGACCGCTCCACTCGGGGTATACGTGAACGCTGCAAGGTACGAACCATCAAGCTGCACCGTGTCGAGCAGGCCGCGGTCGTTGTATGCATACGTGTAGGTCTCCTGACCATCGACAACTTCTTCAATTACTTTGTCGATCCCATTGTACGTATACGAAATGTTGTGCGTAGAGTAGCTGTTGTCCGGGTTTCTGATGGTTATGTATTCGCTGATGATTCTTCCTCGCGGATCATAGCCGAAGGATCTTGCGTACTGGACAATGTCGATTGCGGGAGAGGTATTGTGATATGCGTAACGGATGACTGCGCAGAGCTTGCCCACGCTGTACTGGTTGTTGTTAAGACAGAGCTTGCCCGTGTCATCACCATCGTAATAGTAGCGCAGCACGACTAGGTTCGGGTCTGGACCGTTGGGATCGCCATACCCTTGATTGTCCCGGTCGAACATGACCTGTACTATGCGGTTGAGCGTATCATAGGAGAATTGCTTGACTCCCAGCTTGGTCGTGTACGTGATCAGTCTGCCGTTGGCATCATATTCGTACGCGTCTGTATCCGTGTAGCCCTCGTCGGCGTTGAACACTTCTTTTTCTGGATCGTGCTCGCGCCAGAGCAGCCCTCTTGGCTCGTAGGAATACGTTGTCTGCGCCGCATTTTCTGGAGGGAGTATGCGAATGAGCCTGTTCATGAGATCGTACTGGTAGCTCCACACGTTGCCCAGGGCATCCCTCACTTTCACCAGGTTGCCCGCCCTATCTGTATACGAGGTAGTGGTATGATTGTTCTCGTCAGTTACTTCGGTCATGTACGTATTGTCGATTGATCCTTTGTAGTGGTAGTAGACGAACGTGTCAGTCGCTGCTGTCCAATCATCGAGAGGTTCTTCATCCTCCATTTGCTGAGCAGGGGAGATGACAATGCCCATCGCCGTCGCTTTCGTCCCGTACACGTGGCCAGAATCCATGTCGACGCAGCGGTCGCCGAAGTACGTGCAGGCACCGTCCTGGCACGCGCCATAAAAGTCAGATATGCCAAGGCAGCTGTCCGGCTCCAAAACGTAGCCTTGCTGTGCCTCGCTATAATGATGTGACGCATTGACCATGCCCGTTGGGGGAACATCCTGTCCACTGACCACTCTCCACGCACTAGGGACGGGGCTGATATACTCATCGTCACACGAGAGCTCCATCAAGTTATCGTTCTGGACGCCGCCGCAAAAATCTTGCTGGTTCGTAAACAGCGTGCCTGTGGTCACTCCTTGACTGTATGCCGTGGTGGCGGGAGCGTAGCCGGTCACCGTTCCTGGGAATGTCGGATCTCGACCGACTTCTGTATCGATGCAGGCGGCAACATTCGGTTCGCAACGAGCGGCAATAGCCTCTCTTATTGCTCCCGTGCCGATTTGCATTTTTTCAAACGCATACTGAACACAATGGAACTGTACTTGATCCGTATCGAACATGCTGCAATCAATCTCTATCCAATAATCATCATACACGGGTGTTCCGCCCGGACCCCATCCGGGAGGATAGATATCCTGTGTACCGCTCTCCTCACTGCAACGATGTTCATACAGTACATCGCCAGAGCAGTAGTCTCCTTCTTTTGCGTAGAACTGCTCCTCAAAGGGCACGCCATCGATAGCGAAGCCAAAACGGTTCATACCGCGGTCGAGATTGTTGCAATGTACTTCCGTGGCCATCACCTGGAATGAGAACAGCAAGAGCACTGTCAGGAAGAGTAGCACGCGCAGCTGCAGGCGGAGCGTTATATGCATCGTCCACCTCCGCAATAGCAGAAATCAAGCTCGCCGGCGTGAGTGCAGGGATATTCGTGGCAGTTCACTACTGTCGTCGCCACGTTCTGGCCGTCGCACCGGTATTCCACGAGCTCTCCACGTGAGTTGCAGATGTCCGTATAGACGTTGGGGACGTGGCCGGCGAAGCCGCTCCGCACCTCTCCTTGCGTGTAGTAGTTCGTCCCGTCGCTGTCCGTACACTGCATGCTGCTCACGCACTGCCCTTCAGCGCACATCAGGCCGTCACCACACTCGTGAATCTCACTCTTGAGGAAGACGTCGTCACAGAAGTATTCCTTGAGCTTGCCCGTCGCCTCCACGCCGTAGATGGGATCGACAGAACCGACGCAGCTGTCGGTGCCGAACATTATCCTCCCTCCGGGGATGGTGATGTCGTGGCTGCTATAGCTCGTTTCGTCATAGCCGAGCACACGTTGCATGCTCACTCGCTGGAGAGGATCAGACGTGTAGAACAGATACGTTACTGTTGGAGGGATGGTCTGGCCGATGATGGAGGGGAGTGTTGCGCTGAACTCCTGACCCATGCTGTTGTACGTCTTCGTCGTGATAACCTGATTGCCTTCCCACGCGTTGTCTTGCACAACAGCAACTTCCCTGCCCAGGCCGTCGGAATAGGTGGTGGCGGTCGCGTGTGTAGAGCCATCAATCTTTGTCGAAACACGAACCCATTGGAGGCTCTCGAGACCTGTTCCTTGCTGCCAATCGTGATACGTATACTGCATGGTCGGATTATCTAGCGTATCTCCTGGCTTGATGATCTTGACGAGCCTGCTGAAGCCATCGTAGACGTTCTGCTGCAGGACATTTTCCTGACGTGTCGTCTCAAACAGCTGCAGGATGTTCCCGCGCACATCGTACGTCGCCTCCACCCAGTGATTGAGTGCGTTCTTGACGGCAGTGGGATACGCGTGCCGGTAATTGTTGTAGGAGGGATTGTTGCTTCTGCGCCTGGCACTGCTGTCACCGTCACCATAATAAATGTAAGTATGCTGGCCGAGGGCGTCGCTGGTGTCCAGCACGTTACCAAAGCTATCGAACGCATGCATGATCTGCGAGGTGATGAAATCGCTGCCGGTAACATTGCCATCGTGGTTAAGGTCTGCCCATGTGAGCACAGCACTAGGAACGATAGGTTCATAGTCCTCGTCGTCGATATGACGGTAGGTCATCTTGGTCATGCTCGCGACATTGGGTTTGTTATTCTCTGGCGAGTCGCAGGTCATCCATTGGTTGCCCATGAAGGAGTAGCTCACCAAGCCCAGCATGTTCGCGGCAAGGATGTCTGCATGTAGAGGATCGTGCTGGAACGCGTAGAGCGTGCACGTCTTCACCGTGTTGTCGCCATTCTCATTACGCGTAGATTCGACCATGCCGTTCTGGCTGTTGTACGTGATAATCGTGCTCGAGGCAATATGATCCCGTATCGTCGTGGTTTGCGTCTGGTGCTTCTCGAACGATTTCAGCTGTTTCGACGTCACTTCCCACGTGGTGTTGGTTTCCTGGACGAGCTGGTTGTCGCTGTCATACATCGCCTGATAGTAGAGCAAGCTGTTCATCTCATCAGGATACGTGAAGGAAGACATATCTGGGCAGTCGACATCGCAGGCGTCATCTCCTGGAGAGAGGCCATTGTAAAATCTGTAGACGGTCTTTCCTGCATTGAAGTCTGGATTGAGCACATCCTGCACGCTGGTTTCGACATAGTTGTACTGGGCGCTACCTAGACTCTTGTCGAACTTGCCGTTCTTGTACGTGTACGTGGTCGTGATGACATTGTCGTAATCGTCTCTGACTGTTTTCTTCGTGACGGGATAGTGGAACATCAGTCCTCGTATTTGCCCGTATTTGACCATGCTCAACGCTCCCCTCCCAAATTGGGGATTATCCGCACCTGGTCCAAAATAGTGCTGGAACGATGCTATGTTGTTGCTCATCTGGTTCGTGTCCTTGGTATGCCAGAAGTAGAGATAATCAATATTTTGACTCGTCACGGTCGCTTCTTGTTTATAATCTCCGAGTTCCCAGCTTGGCCGTGCCCAGAAGGAAGGATACGAATCATAGTCTATGAATTCTTTGAGCATGATCTCGTACGTCCGGCCAGATCCAAGATTAATCGGACTATATGCCTTGACGGTCAAGATGCCATCGCCAATGCGTAAGTTCGTGCTCTGCAGGGTGAGCATGTCAATCTGCACGGGATTGTTCGCTGGATCAGGCGAGGGGACGTTGTTCCAGATAAGATAGCCGTCAATCGGCCCGTTGATGAAATCCCAGCCGCCCGTGCCATACTCATCCCGCCCGAAAATCTGTAGGCCGATGGTGGCATTGCCGAGGCCTGAGCGTTCTTCCGTGACAAGACCGACAGCGTCAGGAGTCACTGTCAAATCATTGAGGTATGCGCAGTCGCCCGTCCCTCCATCGCAGGTGTTGGAACTGAGAGGGATGGTAGCAGATGTCCATCCTGTGCATTGTCCGTTCGCATTGCATTGCGGCGTGTATCGCAGCAATCGCTGGGCGGCGTTGTACATGATCTTGTTGCCGATGAAGAGTTGGGTGTCATCGCCCGCCATGAAGTAGCCTTGGAATGTGACTGCCGATGCATAGTCTGACCTTCCAGAGAGCGGCTGCCGCAGCTGGCTTTCGCTGGTCGGATTGACTTGCACCTGCCATTCGTTTCCTACTCTCCTCCAGACGACAAGATTCGCATGAGTCGTCCATCCTGCAGGGAATCTATAGAGACGTGCTGCCAGTCCTGTCATTGACTGGATGCGATGCGACACCAAGACTGCGACATAATTGTCGTTGGCCACAACGGAGAAATCTTCAAAGCCTTGGCTTTGTGGATTCTGGAAATAACATCCTGCAGTGTATCCGCCAGTGCCATAATTGAAATGATTGTACTGATAGACTGGTCCTGTAGATCCGCAACTGAGCTGGTTCCACGTTCCCGATTCGTCTTTCTGGTAGAAGTAGACGTTGTAATCGGATCCTGGGAATGGTGCTCCTATGATGAAAATATATGAGTCTCTGACCTGGATACTCTTGATGTCCGACGGCAGTCCAGTGATCTGCTGCGCCTGTGACCAGGAAAGTTGGCTGTTTCTCCTAAAGACCTTGAGCGTCTTCGAGGAATCAGAACCTGAGAGCACGAGCACTTCGTCCGTGAGCGGAAAGACCTGGATGGCGCCCGTTCCTGTCGGTGTGTTATCAACGGTAAATGTATTGGACAGAGCAACTCGCCACACGCCATCGAGCCCGCGTTGGATGATCTTGAGCTTGTCTCTCTTCGGATCGTACTGTCTGTTGTCAGAAGCTGGCTGGTTGCGGAGGGTGTTTCCGTACGCGACTGCAACATAATCCTTACCTGTTGAAATATCCATGACTTCCGTCCGATATTGCTGGGGTTGGTTCGTATAGGGATACGATCCGAAGTCGAACCACGTATCGAGAGGTGCATCCTTCCACGTGTCCCCCTTGAAGTCTTTGATGCGGATGCTCATCGCATCCACGTCCTTGTTCACGATGAAGTCGTTGCCGACGTACGTCATCTGCGTACCATAACTTATCATATACTGGCGCATGTCATAGTTCATGTCATTTCTGTCATATGTGTACTCGACCATGCCGCCGCTCGGATACAGGACTTTCTGTATCTTGCCGAACACGCCGACGCGGAAGAATGTCATGTCCGTGACATACTGGAACTTTGTCGGATTGAGATGGGTGCTGAGGCTATCATCATAGATGGTGACCGAGGTGAGCAGACGTTTCTCGAGCTGTGTGTCTTGAGCGATATGTTGTGCAAGTCCGTTGACGTCCTCGTTATAGCCAAAATCATACCTGTTGAGCAGAGAGCCATCGGTCGTCTGTACATCTATATAGTCGAGATACAGTCGCTCGAAGCGCTTCATGCGGTGGTGGACAACGGTATCGCCGATTGTCGTATACGTCGAGTCGGGGTCATAGTACTCTGTCGGGTTCTTGAGCGCGTAGGTAAACGTGACTGTTCTTCCGACGCTGTCATTGATGTGATAGAGGTACATCGCCTTGGTGTAGCGCTGGCTGCTGCCGTACAGGGCGTAGCCATTCGCGTTCGCCACATTTGGATGGGAGGGATATTCTGTCTCATACTTCCGGTAGTCGTAGGTTATCCTATTGCCGAACGTGTCCTCGCGCTTGTCGAGATACCAGCCCGTGTAGTAGTTCGTGTCGCCGACGCCGATCACGTTGTCTTCGCCGAGTGCTATCCAGCGTGAGTTGTCCGTGCTGCCATAATATTCCTTGCTGCCGTCCTCGTTCGTGATGATCCAGTGGTCGATCTTGGGTTCAGACCAGACTGCAGTGATGACCTTGTACGTGTAGTCTCTCGATGTGTAGAACGTGGTCGGATACGCGCCTTGATTGGGGAAGGGAATCAATTCTTGGCCGTTCCAGTAGAACGTATCATCCGTGTTGGAGCCTGTTCCCTTGGTGTCTACGGTGATAGTGGAGAGGGGAAGACTCCATCCCAGGCCAAGGACACCCGTCGGGGATTCGGCGTTCGATCTGGTGGTATCGACGTTCGAGCTATACGCCACGCTGAAACCGAGGTCCATGCCATTCCTGCCTGGCAAGGAGATGATTGGCATGCTGAAGCGCACGTCGCCCGTGAAGAGGTCGACATCATCGCTTACCACACCATATGCGGTGGCTGCTTTGCTCTGGTCGCCGAACTGTTGCTGCAAGTTGATAGTTTGATGATATTCGCCTTCAGCGAGAGCGGAGGGCAGGAGAATAAGAATCAATATAGTGAGCATATAGGTTATTGCAATGTTCGTTTTGTTCGTCACTGCCTACACCTTCCCCCGAGGAGAAAATAGCTGCTACGTATTTAAATATTTGCAAAACGAATCTGTATTCTTGTTCCGTTTTGTGATGTGCATCTTCTTCAGGTTCATTTTATCGTCGAGAAATTGGCAAGATCTTGTTTTTGCATGCCGTTTGCAGCAATAAAATAATTAACCATTTTTGAGTAGTAATGATAGAAACATTTATAAATCAGAAAGGCATCCTCCACATCATGACCGCATCAGATGGGTTACGATTGCTTGGCAAAATACTACTCAAGCCAACGATACTTGCTGCGTTAATTCCTCTCTTCTATTCGAGTTGCTCTGCCACTCCACACACATCTGCAAAGCAAGAAACAGAAATCACATCGGACATGACAGGTCATACGCGGCAGGATACGAGTACGCTTGACACGACAATCAGGCCAGACACGACGGGTTATGCGCGATCGGTACAGGAGAACAACCACATCGAACAGTTGCTTGCACGATACGCTAGCGCCTCGAACGCCATCAAAGGAGCAGACGCCAGCACACACTATCTTAGCCAGCTTAAGGAACTGTTGCTCAGCACGAAGGAATTCAGATATGACATCGAATCTCGCAACGAAAACTATCTCAATCAAACGCTAGAACAATGGATAACACAAGAACAGAGAAAACCTATCATCTCGCTTTCCGACAGCGCGTTCAAGGCATGGCTCGCCAACCCACATGAAAGCGATGTCTATGACCAAGAACTCAACCAACGCTGGCTGCCGTACGTGCAATCACTCGCCGAGCAGAACCACCTCCCACTCTATCCGAATCCATCCCAGACGAGCATTGATCACTTGTTTGCAGGCAACCAGCGATTCCTCGACCTCTGGTCGAGAGAAAAGAAGCAACTCTCCAATCCATACGAGAGTATCCCGCAATACCTAGCGGATTTGAACGTCGCTGTCGCAGGACTGAACTTCTATGACACAACAGGTGCCGATATGCTCAGGAATACGCTTTCCTACTTCTTGGACGATATGGAACGAGCAAAGACGCCGCATCGGCCGACGCTCGACGTCATCAGTCAGATCAACGAGCTAGGACAGTTTGGCTTAGAAAGCAGGGTAGACAAGTTCTACAAATAAATTCTATAAAATTCTATATCATAAAGTTACCTGCCAACACAGACGGTAGACTCCGCTTGAACGATTGCTGTCTACAAGTAAACTGCTATCACAAGTGCCAACGCGGAACAGGTGCGGGTGGGTTGTACCCCCCTGTCGACGGAGCTGCCCATTTGTATTGTTGCACGCGAGCGTCCATTTCCTTGATGAACTGTTGTTGTTGCGCCTGCTGCAGTTCTTGCGTAACCTGTGCATACTGCTCAAGAGACAAGCCCGGCACAATAGCAATGTCCGACTTCAGCGTGTAGTACGTTCCACTAGGCCTATTTGTCGATGAGGACCAGACTGGTACGCTGACGCTCTCCCGTAGTTCCAAACTCTTCGTGGAAGAGAGAGGAATAGAAATCCGTTGGGATAAACCAAGAGAGACGTCATTGCCCAAGGTAAGGGCCGTTTCGAACCCACTCCTCGTCGTGGCTTGCACTTTGAAGCCCCCTCTGCCATATTTCGCCAGGAGAGGTCCTTTTTCATAGATTGTCTTAGACAGTCCTGCCCGCCCCGTCGATTTGATGCTGGCACCCAGTATACCCTTTCCAGCCACGGATCCTCCTCCGGTGGCAAACGCTGCAATGGCATCCTCAATAATAGTCTCCTGTACCAATCCCTCTTCATTGGGGACGAATCTCACTCCTGTCGGCGTCTGCTGCGCCAGTGCCAGTGCATTCTCATACGCCTGTTGCTGCAGCTTCTTGAGCTGCTTCTCTGCCAGTCGCTGCATCCGCGCATAATCAACTGACGTATCAACACGCGTGCTTACCGGCTGTTGCGTCGTATGCTCACCTTCATGCCCGGTAGGATCCGAGAGCACAAGCGGATTATTCTGCACGTAGACATACCTATTGAGGCTGGCTGGCTCTGTCGTCCTTCCCTTGAACGTATCCGCCGTCGTGAACCTGCCAATGTCCGCATCGTAGTAGCGAGCACCATAATAGAAGAGTCCTGAAGCGTCATATTCCTTCTCCGTATACGCGAATTGCGCAGGGTCGACGAGCGGCTCGCCGAACGGGCCGTAGCTGAACTCGGCAACCATTTCTCCTGAAGCATTGGTGATGAGCACGGTGCTGCCGAGATTGTCCTGGTGATGATACTGGACTGTGCCCTGATTGTCTTCTGCGATAATGCGGTTGTTGCCGTAGGCAAGATATTGTTTTGTACGTTGCAGTCCTATCTCGACTGAGAAGGAGTCCTCGAGAAGGAGCATGCCTTGCGCATCGTATGCTAGGACTTTGAAGATGCCGTTCTCGCTCACCGGGACGCTGAAGCTGCACACGTCAGGGGCACAGGTGATGTTGACGAGATATCTGGTGAAGGTTTCTGGCTGTTCTGGCAGTGCGCGCTGGACGTCGTACGTGCTGAGCATGATTGTCCTGGGGCCTATGTTGCGACGTGCACGCATATCAACTTGTTGTGCAGTTGCCTGTGGTTCGGATGTTGCACCCGCCTTCAAATCAGTTGCTGCAGACTCTTCGATTGCAGGATTTTCTTTTGCTAAGGGTAGCGGCACGGGCCCTATATTCCTCTGCACGGCATCGCCCGGAATGGTGTACGGTCCGGACATGAAGGTATCGGTTCTGTTGAGCACATTAGCGAACGTGAAGACAATCTCGAGTTCTTGGCGCTCTCCTTGCAGAGAGAGAGGATGCGGCACACTCATGATAATCGCGGGTTCTTGCACTGTATCCTCCGTTATATTCTCCGTCGTGGCCTCGGTCATATTCTCTGATGTGTTCTCAGCCAGGATTGTTTCTTCAGGAACAGTTAACAGTGCAGGTTCTGGAAGAATGGCATCAGAGAGCGTTGGTTCTGGAGTGCTGTTCTCTTCAGGAAGTTCTTCAACAGCAAGAGCGATGTCTGCAACTGATTCTGTGCTTGCTGCAGGAGCAGTCGCATCATCGTCTACAGTCATTTCCCATTCTGGATCGGGCAAGGCGGTATTGTTTTCTGAGGTGTCAGGAGCGAGTGCAGTGCAGTTGGTCGTGTTTGTCGTCTCATTGGCAGCAGGATTGTTGGTTATGTTGCTGCAATTAATCGTGGGCGCGACGATATCAGTAGGGAGTTCAGCGATGATGTTTTTTTCTTGAAGTGATACATCAAGATCTTGCTTGGAAGGTGTGGTTTTTTCTTTCGCCGCAAGGACGAGTGTGGAGAGAAGCAGCATACCTAGAATAAATGACAGCAGCACGTTTCTTGTAGAGTTTCTCACTCCATCACTTCCCCCGCAAAGGAAGGATATGCACTGCAGCTATAAAAAGGTTTTTGTTTTCACCACTAAAAAGTAACTTTTTGGCATCAAATGATCTTTTCATGAATAAGCTTTTGGTGGAAACTGACGCTGACCATCTCTTCCTGGACATCAATGACATATCTTAGCAGCGTCGAGAGATGGTATCGGATTGTTGTGTCTTTGCACTCCGGCAGCTTTTCTTTCAATCCCAAAATAACATCCTTGCTCATCATGAGGAATGGACTATGTACGTGCTTGAGTGACCTGTCCAATTCTGCCATTATAAACTGCACGTCCTTTTTTTGTTCAAGATGCAGTTTGTGGTCGTGAAGATATTCTGCAAGCCTACTGATTACATCACCGATATTCTCCAGCTTCTTGTTGATGAGGCTGTAGAGAAGGATGAGCCCGAGATGCTGGATGCGCGCCGTGCTCAGCAGTGTATTGTCCTGAAGCGCAAGGCTGAGGACTTTGGCGTTCAGATGATAGAGTCTATCGATTTCCTGCTCGCCAATCCTGATGTCGGCAATAGCAATCTCTCCAATAAGTTGCGCTGCGCTGTTCTGCAGGATGAGTCCCATTCGATAGAGCACTTGCGTCAAATCGATGCGATTTTTATCAAGGAGAATCTTGATAATGATTTTCTTCTCGTCTTCGTGGACAATTTCCGTTCCGCTCATGTAGGTTATGGACTTTCGGATAAGTGCACGTGTTGCTTTGGGCATCTCTTTTTTTGACCAGAGTGTGATTGTTTCGAAGCCAAGATGGTAGAAACTGAACAGGACTTGCTCTATGCTATCCAGGAAATCATCGATTTGGAACGTGATATCTGTTCCTGTTCTCTTCTCCTTGCTGTGCGGCAAGAGCACGAGCGTTCCGTCACCACGCTCGTCGATGAGAATCTCATCTTGCTCCTTGAGCTTGTTGCGTCTCACCCATTCTTTCGGCAAGGACAGCGTGTATGTTGTGCCGGCTATGAGTTGAATGCGTCTACGGTTCACGTTACACCTCTTGGCTTTGTCCAACACCAGTCATATATAAATTTTTTGTTGACTATATAGTTTATGTAGAATAGCAATATATAATCCAATACGGCCACTTCATCAGACACAACGTGTCAGAGGTGAGATGTATGAAATGTACTGCCATGTTTGTTATTGTACTGGTTGTCCTTTCTGCAGGTCTGCTTGCATGCACAACACAACCAGCAACCACAGGGCAAGTCGTCGTAAAAACGCCGGCCGCACAGCCTGTTGCTCAGATACAAAAGCATGCCACAACAGAAATAACCATTAAGGGGTCAGATACGTTACTACAGCTTGTCAGCAACCTTGCTGAAGCCTATTCTGCAAAGGATCCATTAGTGAAGATTAGCGTCACTGGAGGAGGGTCGGGGACGGGCATCGCGGCCTTGCTGAACGACGAGATTCGCATAGCGACGAGCTCTCGGCTCATGAAAGATGAAGAATACGCTACTGCTAAGCAGAAGGGAATAAGCATCAGCCAAGTCATGATTGCACGGGATATGCTCTCTGTCATAGTCCATAAAGACAATCCCGTCCAGCAGCTCACCATGGATCAGATTAGCAAGATCTACAAGGGAGATATCACTAACTGGAAGGCCGTTGGTGGCATGGACAAGAAAATAACGCTCTATGGCAGACAGAGCAGTTCAGGCACGTATGCATTCTTCATGGAAGATGTGGTAAAAAGCGATTACAGCCAAAACATGAGAAATATGGAAGGCAACCAGGCAATCGTCGACGCAGTGCGCCAAGACACGACAGGCATTGGCTACGTGGGGTTAGGATATGCAGCAGATGAGAATGGCCAGCAAGTGTCAGGCATCCATGTCATCAAGGTAGCAAAAACGAGCACGGACCCGTATCTGAGCCCGCTTGATCCAACAAAGCATGACACGTATCCTGTCTCGCGGTCACTCAATCTGTACGTGACAAAGGACGCGGCAAAAGCATTCTTGCTGTTCTCGCTCAGTGCGGAAGGCCAGCAGATAGCACAGAAAGCGGGCTTCATCCCACTCAGCCATGAAGATATCCGCAAGAATGTCGCCGTGGTCGAGAGTCTTGGATAAGGTAAGACTTTTTTTTGCCGTCGTCAGCATTTCAGCGTTGCTGGTGCTATGCGGCATCTTTATTTTTCTCTTCACAACAGGAATACAGGCATTCCAGCACATTCCGTTAGGAGAGTTCTTCGGCACAAAATGGAATCCTGATGGGTATGATAAGGGCTGGGGCATCACCGGTATGATTGTAGGAACGCTGCTGACGACGATAGGTGCGATGGCATTTGCCATACCCTTGGGCATTGCAAGCGCAATCTACCTTGCAGAGATTGCCTCTCCAAAAACACGAGAGGTCATCAAGCCAGTCATTGAGATGATTGCAGGCATACCCTCTGTTGTGCTTGGCCTGCTCGGCTTGATCGTGCTCGCTCCTGCAATTGCTGCACTCTTCGGCTTATCATCAGGATTGAACGCGCTCACCGCCAGCATCATTGTGTCCATCATGGTCCTGCCCACCATCATCAGCATAAGCGAGGACGTCCTCACTGCCCTCCCAAATGAGTTCAAGGAAGCTAGCCTCGCTCTTGGTGCGAGCCATTGGCAGACCATACGCATGACCTTGCTGCCAGCTGCAAGCTCGGGCATCATCGCCGCAGTCATGCTCGGCCTCGGCAGGGCAGTAGGAGAGACCATGGCAGTGCTCATGCTCGCGGGCAACGCGCTTGCCTTTCCGCATTCGTTTTTCGACGCCGTTCGTCCTATGACGGCAAACATCGCCATCGAGATCAAGGAAGTCGTCCAGGGAAGCCTGCACTATCAGGCGTTGTTCGCCATCGCCATCGTGCTCTTCCTCATGACGTTCCTTGTCAATCTCATAGCAGATCTTATTCTTGATCGGCAGATCAGGAGGCACAAATGGTGAGTGTGCTCGCATGAAAGGCAGTGCAGTGCATCCTTTCATCGACGAACAAGCACGACAACGCATCTATTTTTTTCTCTTTCGCGCAGCTGCATTCCTCTCATTAATCATCCTGCTGCTCGTGCTCGCCTATCTTCTCATCAAGGGATCTTCAGTGATGAGCTGGCACTTCCTCACAAATATCTGGTCACATCAAAATATTGCCAAGGGAGGCATCATCCAGGCAATCATCGGCACGGTCTTCCTCTGCATTGGCGTCGTCGTGGTTACTCTGCCGATAGGCATGGCAACAGCGATCTATCTCAACGAGTACGCCAAGGATACGCTGTTCCGCAGAATCATTGCGCTTTCTGTAAGAAATTTGGCTGGTGTGCCGAGCGTTATCTACGGCGTGTTCGGCCTCGCATTTTTTGTGCTTTCTCTTCATTTGGGGACGTCGTTGCTCGCTGCAATTCTCACGCTCAGCTGCATGACACTGCCTTGGATCATCACGGCAAGCGAGGAGGCGCTCAAGACAGTTCCTGCAGGATTTAGGGAAGGCAGCCTTGCTCTTGGAGCGACGCAGTGGCAGACGATACACAAAAATGTATTGCCGCATGCGAGCGGAGGCATGCTCACGGGAGGTATCCTCGGCATGTCCCGCGCGATGGGGGAGACTGCACCCATTATCATAGTAGGAGCAACGTTCTACATGGGTTACATTTCATTCTCTCCATTGGACAAGTTCATGGCTCTGCCCTATCATGCGTTCATCCTTGCAACGCAGCATGCAGATGCATCAGCCATGCAGTACGCGCTCGGCACGGCGCTCGTGCTCATCCTGCTCACCTCCTTGCTCAACATAGGCGCATTCCTCATCAGGCACAGGTTACGAAAGAAAAAAGAATGGTGATCACATGGTAGATGCATTGCTCGACCCACTCGCTCAGCAGCGCCTCCTACTGCACAAGGTAAGTGTGTGGTATGACGAGAAACAGATCCTGTACGAGGTCAGCATGGTCATCCCAAAAAAGAAGATCACTGCACTCATCGGCCCGTCAGGCTGCGGCAAATCCACATTGCTTCGCTGCCTCAATCGCATGAACGATCTCGTCCTCTCGGCAAAAGTCAGGGGAAACATTCTCTACCGGCGCAAGAACATCTTGCTACCCACAACAGATGTGGTGGAATTACGCAGGAATATCGGCATGGTATTTCAGAAACCCAATCCTTTTCCCATGAGTGTTTTCGAGAATGTCGCATATGGTGTACGATTGCAGCACGCAAGCAAAGACTATATTGAAAGAATAGTGCGGCAGAGCCTCGAGAAGGCAGACCTTTGGGAGGAGGTCAAGGATAAGCTGCACGTGTCTGCATTCAAGCTTTCTGGTGGCCAGCAGCAGCGTCTTTGCATTGCCCGCGCTCTGGCCATACAGCCCGATGTCATTCTGCTGGATGAGCCGTGTTCCGCACTCGACCCTATCGCGACGGCAAAAATAGAGAGGTTGCTGATTAAACTGAAGGAAGAGAAGACCATCATCATCGTGACGCACAACATGCACCAGGCGAGACGCATCAGCGATTACACCGCGTACTTGCTGCACGGCAAGCTGGTCGAGTACGGACCAACGAAACAGCTTTTCAGCAAACCAAAAGACAAGCTCACAAAAGATTATTTGAACGGCGCGTTCGGCTAGAGCGTGAAGTCAACGATTTTCAGTGTGTAAAAAAGCAAGATATCTCTGGAAATTGTCTCCCTATAAATTAGGTATGTGCACAGAATCTAGTTCACATAAGTTGTTAATTGCAGGTTTTCTAGCACTGGACACGAAGCCAAATTTCTGTTGATTTCCTGTTTCCTTGTAGTTCTAGACAGTGCAACACGGCGGAAAAACCACTGGACAACCTCGCGCAGCGCATATAAATACAACTCACCCTGATTGTACTAGGATGGTCAAAGCCGGAATGGCGCTTTCCCCAGAGCGTAAGAAGCCCAGTCTTCCAGCATGCCACGTGCCCGTTCCGGCGGTTTGATCCCAAAGGTGAAACTATGCAACCTCATGAAAATACCGCATTCATCGAACAGCTCTGCTTCCAGCAGCTGCGACAGCTGAGCGTGAAAGGAAAGGACTGGCACAAGTCCTTTGACTATCAGTTCAGCGACCAATGGGTGAGACCATGAAAGAGAGCTACACGAGAGACGTCCTCAAAATACTGCAAGAAAAACGGCTCATCTTGCCTGGAGAGGAACGAGAATACCAAAAATACCTTGCAGAGATCGCCTAAATGTTTTCTATTTGCTTGATGAAGAATGCGGTGACGTTCTTTATGACATTCTCGAAGTAATTTCTTTTTTTGCTTATTTTATTGTCCATAGGATTGTCAGCACCAAAATACTCCCTCCAAATGATCGTGTCATGATAGGGGTTGAGGTCCATGATGCCGTTCGCGAGAGAGACGCCTTTGTTCATGAGCAGCTCCTCTCGTCTAAGAATATCATCATCAGACTGGTTTCGAGAATGGTTCTGCATGACTTCAATCATTGCCTCGAGATACGCTGTGGGAATGCAGAGATCTTGTGCGAGTCGCAGTTGGTGTTCGAGAGGGATGTATTGATCGTACGTGCTGAAACAATACATGACTGGCAGGTGTCGTTCCTTGAGCTGTTTTGCGCACTGCGTAATGTAGGAGAATTCTCCATCAGCCGCAGGGGGGAGCATGTCATGGATGATGTCTGCCGTGAAGTGTGGGTTAGAAAGGTGTTTTGTTCCACGAGGATCAAACATGCCGTGAATCATCTTGTGCACAGCAGTATTGTTCAGGACGTCGAGCAGGCATGATCTCGTGGCTACTGCTTTGATACGTTCATCCTGAACTGCAGTGGCGAGTGCAATGGGACCTCCAGAACCCGTTCCATACAAATATATTTTTTCGAGAAGGATATCTTGTCGAGAGGCCGCATACTCTATTGCTTTCTTAACGCAGGCAACATTTGCGTCGAGACGGAGCGCTGATTCCTTACTGCCTGCACTCATGAATGCAGGTTCACCATGCCCCGGCAGGTTCAACGCCAAGCTCGTTATGGCGTGCACACGAAAATAATCAGTAAACTGTCTTGTCGCTTCTGCAGCAGCGTTTCCCCCTAACCCGTGTACATAGATGACAAGTGGATGTTTGCTTGCGTTGGATGCGTTCTCTGCAGTGAGCACATAGCCCGTACATTGCTTCTCTTTCACACTTTCGGTGGGAAAGCGTATTGGTTCCCGTCCTTTGGATACATGTGTCACATTCCACGGAATGACCTTGCATTTTTAAATGTTAGCACTAGATTTTTAAAGAACACCGCATTGCCCGAACGTATGTGCAGGATTCTCTCGAAAGAAGAAGTGGAGCAACGCAAGTTCAGGAAAGAACTGACAAAAAGCATCTTCATCTACCCCACAGATACTATCTATGGCATAGGTTGCAACGCACTCGACAAGAAACTCGTGGCAAGAATCAGAGAAGCGAAGAAGAGCAATGTACAGCCGTTCTCGATTATTGCACCATCCAAACATTGGATTAAGGAGAACTGCACGCTCAGCCCCGAAGCAGAGGCATGGCTGAAGCAATTGCCGGGCTCGTTCACGCTGATTCTGCCACTCAAAAACAAAGACGCTGTCGCGAGCAATGTGAACAACGGACTACCCACCATTGGTGTCAGGATTCCTAAACACTGGATCAGCAAACTCGTCGAGGAAGCGAATGTCCCGTTCATCACGACCAGCGCGAATGCAACAGGAGATGATATCATGACGTGCATCGAGGATCTCGATCCACGCCTCAAAGAATACGTTCATTTCGTCATCAACGAGGGCAAGCTCATCGGCAAACCATCGACGCTCGTACATTTGGAGAAGGAAAAGGTCCAGATCAAGGAGAGATAATGAAAATTCTTGCAGCAGGGGACATTCAGGGAGACAGTAGCATATCAGAGAAGCTGGCCCTTCGTGCCGAGAAGGAGAATGTCGACTTGGTCATTTTGTGTGGTGATCTCACGGAAAGAGAGCAGGATACGAAGAACATCATCGGCCCATTTGTAAAGAGGAAGAAGAAGGTCATCATGGTGCCGGGAAATCATGAGAGCATAGCGACGGTTGATTTTCTTGCGGAAGTGTATGGTGCAGTGAATCTGCACGGCTATGCAATAAAGCATAAGGACGTTGGTTTTTTTGGTTGCTCTGGTGTGAATCTGGGCATTCATCAGTTGAATGAGAAGGAAATCTATGGACTGTTGAAGGAAGGATTTGAGAAGATCAAGAGCATGAAGACGAAGATCATGGTGACGCACGTGCATCCTACCGAGACGACAATGGAGAAGTTCACGAATTTTTTCAAGGGCAGCACGGGCGTGCGCAAGGCGGTTGAGCAGTTCAAGCCCGATATTTTGCTCTGTAGCCACGTGCATGAGGCAGAAGGCATTGAGGAGAAGGTGGGCAAGACAAAGGTCATCAATGTCGGCAGGCACGGAAGAATCCTTGAGTTCTAGTAAGAAACACATGTATAGTGCGTTAGCATTTGATGATGTTGATGTAGAATCTGTCGGTCATGTCCCGTATTGTTTTTTTCTCTGTGAAATCAGGAGGGAGATAATCTTTGATGTAATGCCGGGCAAGAGCATACAGGACGCGTACTTTATCGCCGACGTTGTACGCGGTCGTTTTATCATATACCTCCCACGTGTGTTTTCCTGAAAAGACGAAGGAACAGTCAGTACTTTCTTTTTTCTTCTCTGTCACGACAGCGACGTCCTCGAGGAAGGTGTACTTACGGTGCAGCTCGAGTGTGTTGCCTGCCTCGTAGCTGCTTCTTCTCAGTAAGGTAGTGAGTGACATGCACTCTGTTAAGATGTCGAACTATATAAAATTTTCTATTTACGTATGCTAATATATAAAATAGTATACTAGTATACTTTATAATGTGATACATTGGTGCGTGCTAAAACAGGGGCAAACAAAAAAGTAAAAGAACAAAAAAACAATGCACTACCCTTTCACGACACCAACAGGGATCAATCGTGCAACGATATTGCCAATGCCTGCCTCATGACTGACTCGGACGACTTCATCGACATCCTTATAGAATGCAGGGGCTTCTTCCGCGATGCCTTTCTTCGACGCCCCTTTGATGAGTATGCCTTTCGCGGCAAGCTCTCTCGTCACTTCTTCGCCAGTAACGGTGGCGCGTGCGTACGTACGTGATGCGACCCTGCCTGCACCGTGCGCCGTGCTGCCAAAACTCAATGCCTCTGCCTTTGCCGTCCCGACAAGGACGTAGCTTGCCGTCCCCATGCTGCCAGGGATCAGGATAGGCTGGCCGAGAGCACGATACACAGCAGGAATTTCCTCCCTGCCTGGACCGAAGCTTCTCGTCGCGCCCTTGCGGTGGACGATGACTTTTCTCTGCACGCCGTCGATGAGATGTTGTTCGACTTTGGCGATGTTGTGGCAGACATCATACACGATGTCAATGTTTTCATCGCTGCCGAGGACATCCTTGCAAGCCTTTCTGACGAAATGCGTGATGAGCTGCCGGTTGCAGAACGCAAAATTCATTGCTGCGCACATGGCCTTGTAGTACTGCTGGCCCAGCACGGAATGGAATGGTGCATTCGTCAATTCCCTGTCGGGCAGGTGGCTCGTCCCGTATTCTTGTTCCATTTTTTTGAGGTAGTCACTGCACACCTGATGCCCCAGGCCTCGTGAGCCGCAGTGAATCATGATGACGACTTGTCCTTCATGACGTATACCGAAAGCATTGGCCGTGTTCTTGTCCAGTATTTTGTCGACGAGCTGCAGTTCGAGGAAGTGGTTGCCGCTACCGAGCGTCCCCAATTGCTTGATGCCTCGCGACAATGCCGTGTCAGACACCATTTCCGCATTGGCAGAACTCATGCTGCCCTGTTCTTCGATACGCTGCGCGTCTTCTTTCGTCGCGTAGCCGTGCGCGATGCACCACGTGATGCCCGTATTGAGCACTTCTTTTAGGTCTTCTTTGGTGAGTTTGACGTGACTGTCTCTGCCCACGCCAGGAGGCACATAGTTGAAGAGCCGATCGAGCAATTGCTGCTTTTTCCCCTCGAGGTCTTTTGTTGTGAAAGGCGTGCTGAGCAGACGAACGCCGCAGTTGGACACCACAAAGCCGTTGGCAAAGAAATTATGCGTCGTGTCCACGGTAATGTCGTAGACATCTCCCTCATAGTTCATGATGTTTACAGACTCAATGACATCAAAGAGCGTTCCTGCAACGGCATAACGTTCTGCTTGCTCCTTTGCGAATGCTGCAAACGATGGGAAATCGAGGGTTATTCTCTGACCAGCACACTCATAATACTGTCGCTCAATGAATCTTGCGTTCGCCACGCCTTGCCGCACCAAAAGCCGTTGCACCTCGGCCAACCGCAAGCCCTGCTTTTTGAGTTCCCGCACACGAAACGAGATCATTGCCCGAGTTGACTGCAGTCGTTTTTTCTGCAGTATGTACTTGCAGGCAATCTCTGCGCATAAGCTACGCTCCGCATTGTACTCAAATCCTATCTTGCGCCATAGAGCGAGCAGGTTCTCCTCTTCTGCGCCAAGTTCAAGGCGTAGCCGAATCACCTTTCCTTGTTTGTTCGGATGCTCCTGTCTGCTTGCAATGGTGGTCACCTTCACTCCGAATCTCTCGAGAAGCTGCATGATATCTATCAAGAACTCTCTACCCACCTCCTCAAGTCGCGCACTTTTGTTCTGGCTCAGTATTGGTGCATAGAACCCTGTCTTGCTATGTGTTGAAGGCGAGCTCAATTCTGCTCCGAAAAAGCCTGCCAGGAAAAGTCGTACAATCCACAATGGAGCATCCACAACCCAGGCAGGAATCCTGTATGGTTTATCTGTCTTGTTTCCCAAAGGAAATCCTAATGTGAGCAGCCGTTCAGCAAATTTCTTGGAGTAGATCCTGAGCTCAGTAGTGGTTCCTCTGAACGTCTTCTCGCCATATTGTGTTGTTATGCGATGATTGCGCGATATCTTTGTGTAGCGTGAGTTGATGCCTATTCTGGCAAGATCCTTCTGCATTCGTGCCATGTCCGTTTCTTTGCCATAAACACGGATGCAATACTTGTTCCGCCATCTTGTGAGGCTGCCATCACCGAGCATGTAGCCGAAAACTTTCGCCACAATTCCCATATCCGTCTCGTCTTTCCACTCGCTTTTTTGATAGGGAATGCCCTCAAAATAAGACACTGCGACGTTTGTTCCAGGAACAAGCAGTCCTGCTTCAATCATGCCCTGCGAGGTGAAAATAGGGTGGTCTTCCGAGCACGCAAGCTGCAATCCAGTTCTGGTCTTCACTTCAAAAACGCGTCTGTCCGATTTCTTTTTCATGAACGCAGCGACAGGTTTTGCAGCTTCTGCACCCAGTGTGCGCACACAGATGCCGCTGTGGACAAATGCAAGCCCGAAACCGTTCGAGGTGATTTCGACAGGCAATGCGTTCCCTATCTGCTCTATGGGTGTAGTGTATCCAAGTTCGCACAAGACGTTGGTTCCTGGAAGAAGACAATTAATATCATATCCGACACCTCCTGGAGAAATGATGCCTGTGTCATAATCAAACGCGGCCACGCCACCGATGGGAAAGCCATAGCCTTGATGGGCATCGGGCATGGCGATGCTCCACTTGATGATGCCCGGCAGACAGGCGACGTTCCGCACCTGTTCCAGAGTCTTGTCCTGCTGGATTTTCTCAAAAAGGATGGGGCTGGCAAAGACTATGCCTGGGACGTGCATCTTGTCGTGCTGCGGCAATTCTACCGTGTAGGAGTTGATTCTGTTTGTGTCGGTCATGTTCTCACACAGAGCATTACAAATCCACAACGACCTGGACGGTTGCCTGTTGTTCGTTCTCATCAATATGCATGTCGTTGTATGTTATGGCTTTGATATGCATTTCAGGAGCGTAGTTACGTACAGTATCACCGGTCACTGAGGCGATCAGTTCGAAAGTCTTGCCGCGCTTGATGGCCACATGTTCAAGATCGTGCATGATGAATCCTTCCGCGTCGACAAGTATCAGGAAGTGCTCGAGAAAATTGTAGAGCAGTGCTTTAAGGTCGTAGCCTTGCACGTTGATCGTTCTGCGTTCGACTTCCTTGACCTGTGTGGGATCCACCATGAGTGAGGTGAGTGCTCGTGCTGCGTTGGCGAACGCTTCCTCGAGATTCTTGCCGTGCGCCTTGAACAGCGTGTCTGCTGTGTGGTCGAAAAACTCGTACGGCTGCATACGATGATGAGCAGAGAGGCATTTAAAAACTTTGCGTGCAAGCTCACTCCTACAGTACTATATCCGGACGGGACATTATATAACTGCGTTGTATCGCAGGGTCTATTTTTAGAATCCTGCTTCTCCAAGCGCTCGTAAAATATTTTTTATTTCGTCAATCGTTTTCTGCTGGTTGTTCTTCTCTGACATGCGCACTACTTTTATGAGGAGATCTTTGAGTTCCTCGATCTTGCGGAAGACAATTTTGTAGCGATCTGCCAGAAAATAGAACCTGAACTTTTTGTACTTGAGTTCTTTGATGATGATGTTGCCGACCGCGCCGATGGTTTGTCCTTTTTTTGGATTATTTCGCAGAGAATCAAGCAGTGAGAATATCTTGACTGCTTCTGCTTTGAATCGTTTCTCGATTTCATCTCTGAGCAGAGGTGTGATAACTACTTTGGCCACTTTTTCCTTGCCTCTGCGAGCGCTTGTTCTATAGGAATGCAATTTGTGGTGTCCATGAGGATGTCGTGTAATTGTCGCTCTTTCGCGCTGCGCAAAAGCCTTGCAAGGATATCCTGGTAGGTTTCTCCTTTCATGCCGAACTCCTTTATCTGATCTCGAATGTCTTCTGAAACAGCAATGGTGGTGTTCATTGGTATCACCTCTGATTATATTCATTATAACGGATATAATTATTATATATACCTTTCGGTTATCGTGCTGTTTTCCATATCGAAATCCTAGATTCGTTTAAATAGAAGTCCGGGCGGGGCTATTGGGGTAGCGCCTATCTGAGAGTACTCGAACTTTCTGTGAGGGCTTTTTCTAGGAGAGTGATCACTTGTTGAATGGTTTGGTAGACTTCGCTGAATGAAGTTAAAAAAAGAAAAAATTAACGCTTCTCCAAGAGTCTCGTGTCGTAAAGCGTGCGCAGGATTCTTGTGGACATTTTTGGCTCACGGCTGAACTCCTGCTCTCTTAATTCGTGAGGATTAATTCCCATTGCCACACAGTTGTCGAACCATTGTTTTCTTTGGTCTGCGTCTTTTCGCTCTAATTGTTCGACCTCTTCGCTGTTCATTCCTGCAGCTGCATAAACGTTGGTAGTATCAAATCCTAGTGTCTTTCCGATACTTTTTATCGCATTCAGAGCATCACTTGCAACTGTTGACGGGTAAGGATCTTCCACTGCACCCCAACCTGGTCTGCATTTACCTTTCGGTAACATGTACATGAGGCTTGTTGCCGTTCTTTTCTCTCTTTTTGCATCACGCAAGTAAATCTCCCCCAGTTTTCTCATCACTAAGCCGGAAATTTCCGGATGCAGTGCTTCAAACCTGGCAGTTTCATGCTCATCGTATGACAGCTTGTTGCCACCGCCATTAGTACTCAGGAACTTGACTTCATCTGAATTGACAATTTCTTCGTCAGTCATACGTTCCAACCGCGGTACGAATTCCGTATAGAGTTGCACACTTCTTTCCAGCGTTCTAGACTGATACTCTTTCAGAGCGGGAGTGCCACTCTGTATCTTGGCACGCAGTTCCTCTTCTGTGCTTGCAGCGGCGATATCATGCAGCAAACCTTCAAGCTGTTCCTTATACCGCACGTCTTCTGACATCACATTCTTATTTCTACGTAGTTCAAGAGCGGCACCTATTGAAGGCAAAGGCAAAATACCCTCATGAATAGACCTTTTTAGTCTAGTGCGTTGCTCTTCGACACGTTTCTGGTCGTATGTAATTGAACTTTCCTGCTTAGTCATCAAGTACGATACTGTGTTCTGCAATCTTGATTTCATCGTTTCGTATGCAGTCATTTTGAATCACCTCTTTTTGTTAATACTTAATAGTAGTTAAAATATATAAATATTATTCGTCGATTTTCGTCAAATATATAAAGGGATGCCCCTAGAAAACGCCATGAATGACTTCAGCGCCCTACAGGAGCTCGGTTTGTACGACAGCGAGGTCACCGTCTTCCTCGAATGCCTCAAGAAAGAAGGCAGCACCGTCAAAGAAATTGCTCAGAGAACAGGCATCATCAGGACCACCGTCTACAGCATCCTCGACTCACTCATGAGCAAGGGCCTAGTGTCCAAAACCCAACGAAAAGGAGAGAAAACGTTCCAAGCCTTGCAGCCCCAAGATCTTCTCAATCTCATGGAGCAGAAACGAGACCGGCTCGCACTCATTATCCCAGAACTCAACAAGCTCACCATGATGCAACAGCCCGCTAGGAACGTCGAATTCTATGAAGGTAGACGCGCAATAGAGGTCGTCCACAACGACATCATAGCTAAGCCGAACGAGGACATCCGCATCCTAGGAGGCGGTCAAAAGTGGCTCGAATTCTCCCAGCCATACATCTCCATTTACTATCGCAAGAAAAAAGAAAACAAGGTCTTCTCTCGCACCTTGCTCTCCGATGTGCCTTCAGAGAAGGCATTTGCGAAGAGCGACAAAGCGACCAATTCAGAAGTACGCACCTTGCCAGGAACAGCGTTCATCGATAGTTCCACCTTCATCTATCATGACAAAGTGGGTTTCGTCAACTACACGGATCCTCACGGTGTCATAGTCCAAGATGTAGAATTCAGCAACGTCATGCGACAAATCTTCGATCAGCTTTGGCAGAAATCTCACAAAACGGATAAATAGCAATTATCGAGTCCCTTCAGATAGGCGGTACCCTCAGCCCCCGGGCGGGGCTATGCATACCTACATTTGTCTTTTCGTTCAGGTCCTGTCGAGATGATGCTAATTGGGCATAGCTGGTCGAGCTGCGCAAGATAGTCGTCGACAGAAAGCGAGGTATATACCGGTTCACACTGGAACAGTAATTTCGTGAGCTGCTCTTGCCTTCTCGTTTCCGGCTGCGGAAGGAGTGTATGGATAATCATGCTCCCGCCTTGCTTCTCTCCTTCCATGTATCCTGCAAGGCTTTCCTTTCCCGAATACACATAGGCGTTGCACACACGTATCTTCTCTGGCAGGCGGTCGATATTGGTTAGTGCAAGGACATCTACCTTGGCGAGTTGCTGCGCGTAACGGAACAGTACCAAGTCAGGCCAGCCTATCCTGAACGTGCCTTGCCAGGGGTGTGTGCCATTATGCAAATCAGGAATGCATTCTCCAAGTGTTGCGTCTTCTGTCGGGAAAGGACCGTTGCCGTGTCTCGTTAGGTAGGCACGCAAAACGCCGATGCGTATCTGTTCCTTCGTTGACAAACGCTTTGCAAGGTCAGCAGTGGTCGTCATTTTCGTTACAAAGGGTGGAAAGCCGTGTGTTCTGTCGAGCAGCACACCTTGCGCTCCCTCGAAGATTAACGTGTCGTCGGGAATTGCATCGCAAAGAGTTGCACGAGCAGCGAATGCTTGATACTGCCGCGTGAGCTCGTCAAGTGAGAGCGTTCTCATGCTCGCGTATGTTTTGTTGAGTTCTGTAGCAACGGCCAGCGTGTTTTTTTCTTCAAGAAGCTGCTCTGCCTGGTCAAGTTTTACTTGACGAATGTAGGTGAGTTGGTGCCGGAGTAGTGCTTCATCAAAAAGATCTTTTGCATGCAGGACAATGCCGTTTGCCTTGTCCTTGACAGCTTCTCCGACGCCAAGTCCGCAACTACTGTATCGGTGAAGGAGTTCTCGCATCCGTCCCGCCAATTTTTGGAACGGTGTGATGATGGCACAGTCAGAGTGCAAGGAAGGAAGATCAAAAGGGATTTTGAACGTGCGTAGTGCTTCTTCCTCTACTAATAGCGCGAAGGGCTCGACGAGCATGTATTGCGAGAGGTGAGTTTTTGATCCTGCAAACGTCCCAGACCCGAACTGGCTGAAGCAATGTACCTTCCCTTCATGCATGACATGGTGTGCTGCCTGCGGGCCGCCGTTATACCGCACGACGCATCCCGCACTGTGCTCTGCAGCAAGATAATCAACAACACTGCCTTTACCCTCATCGCCAAAGCCCAGACCTACAACGACGTATGCGTCAGTCATGGTGGACCTTTGCATAGACGTTCTGGAAGTCCTGCCAGGCAGTCATTGCTTCAGTAAAGCATTTGTGGGAGACTTCATCGCTCAGCATGAAGTGCTTGTATCTCATTTCGTGCAAGAGCTTGACGTCCGCAACGTCAGGCATGGACAATCTTCCTTCCAATAGTGACGTGAAGAGTTGCGATGCTGCAATCGCCTCAGGATCCTTGCGGATGATGAGGTCGAGTGCGGGAAGCATTGCTGATTTGTTCTCGCCGATGTGCACGAGCAGATCATCTCTGGCTGCCATGAGCTGACCATCAGCAAATGTGTACTTTTCCCTAACATACGCAAGTCCCGGTAGGCTTTCTATCTTCAGCACGCACCGCGCTTCAGGGTCCAACGCAAGTACTTCAGCAATGTCCTCGTTGCGTTCGACGAAGGAAAGCATGTAGTCATGGATGCCTTCTTTCTTTGCCGCGAGGATGAAGTGCTTGTCATGCTCGGTAAGATAGCTGCCCTTGATAGAAAAATTCTTGCCAAGGATGTTCACTGCCTGTCCCGCGCCGAGCGCGTATTTTGGGTCGGGATCGACGACAATCCTGTTCTCTGCGATGCTGACGATACGTGATTGGTCGCTGCCCCTGAAGACGATGGTTGCGGGAAGGTCGACAGCAATTTCGTGGCTTAGCTCAATATCCCCGTACGTGGGGTCTGCCCATTTGGTGATGCGCAATTGCCTGCCTTTGAGATCCATCCAGAGTTTCTTCTTGTGCTGCTCAGCAATTTCTTTCAGATGCTGCACGATTTCCTCCGTTGAATGCGTTTCACGCATGCCCACATTGTATCGCGCACCGTCAAGGAGAGGATGACTATACATCCTCTCGATGAGGCTCGTCTTGCTTGCTGAAGGAAGGGTTGCTATGAGCATCAGAACCTCTTGCCTCCACTATTCTTCTTGCTTTTCGCTACTGTGGGCTTTGCGTGCGAGACAGGAACCAGTGCCTTGCTTAAGTCAGTGAGACTTTTGCCAACGGTAGCTATGCGTTTTGCCGTCTGTTCCCTGTCCTGCATATCCTTCAAGTATGCTTCGAGATCTCTGCTCTTGGAAGTTATGGCGATAGCCCCCAAGATAATATCGATAACTGCTTTCTCTTCATGCACGGGAAGGATGTTTTGCACATATGGGTTAAAGAAGGTCTGCCATGCAGTACGGATGCTTCTCGTGTAGCCATCTTCAGACCTCCTACCACAATAGGGGTTCTGCAGGAAGTACACGTTGTTCTTGAACTTCTCGAACAGGCTGTCAAAGACTTCTTTTGAAGGGATGTCCTGCTTCAAATTCAAGCCTAATGTCTTCTTAGCAATAGCCGCATCAAGTGAAGGGTATGGTGCTTCATCGCCGATGAAGAAAAAGAACGGCATCTCCGCATTCGGCATGGAGCATCGCTCGCTGAAATAGTGGGCTGCAACTTCATAAGACTCAGTCTGCTGGCCCCCGCCGTTTCCTTCCAAGTAAAGTTTCTTCAGCTGTTCATCGAGAGCGATGCCGTGCTTGAAGTCGCACACTTGCAAGGGATAATGGTCACTGTATGCATCACCGACTGCGGCAAAGCAGATGTCAAAGTCTTTCAGGTAGCCTTGCTTCTCGATCTGGCCGTGCAGCATCGGCGCTTTGTCGTACACGATGCGCGCAAACTCTATGTTCGAGCCCGTAACGTCCAAGGCAAAGACGATGGGGCTTTTTTTCTTTGACTCAACCCGCTTGAACTTCGGATCTGTGTCTTTTGTTGCCGTGCTGCTGCTCATTGCTGACTTTGCCGTATTGCTCGATGTGCTGCCTCTGCAAAAACTTCCTGACGATGACGATCTGCCAACGTCCCGATCATAGCTCGATCCACCCATTATCTCCCTCCTATAGTTAATGTCAAAAATTGGCTTGGCGCTCCGAAAACCTCTTGCCTGAGATTTTTGAGTTCATGCCATGCCTGCCACGCATCACTTTCTCGTCGCGCAGGATCTTTGACTAGGAATTTTTTGATGAACGATTGAATGTGCGGATTAACCTGGTCTGGCAGGTCGGTGTCTTGCCCGCCGAGCAAGAACACCATTGTTTTTCCCAGAGCGTACATGTCTGCTGCGGGATGTGGCCGTGCTCGTTTCGTGAGTTCTGGTGCGCTGTACTCGTTCAGCCCTTTGTAGGCTGCACCAGCTGTGTGCGCGTCAGGGACGGCAAGCAAGTAGTCGATAAGCAAACCATTATGGTTGTACGGCGTGATCATGATGTTGCCTGGCTCTATTGCCCCGTGGATGGTATTGTTGATGTGCAAGTATCCAAGAACGCTCAGCAACCTATCAAGCACCCACACGGCATGCTCTTGGGGCAGTCCTTGCGGGAAGTGCTCCTTGACCGTCAGGAGGTCATAGCTGTTGCTTATCTTTCGCAGCACCGTTGCGGGAGTTCCATCTTCGAGGAGGATGGCATCGAGATAGAGAGGCAGTGATTTGTGCTGGATTTCTTTGAGGATGCGCTGTTCGTTTTTCAGCAAATCATTGTCTTCTTGTTCTTTTGCCGTCTTGAGGCAGATGTCTTCAACGTCACCGTTGCGGATGCGTTCTCCGAATGAAATGATGCCGAAATCACCTTCTATGCTGTTAGAGAAGAGGCGATAGAGATCGCCGTTATGCTCGAACGTTGCGATGACATTGTTAGGGGAAGGAGGTCGTTGTCTCGTTCCGTACGTGCCTGCATCGATCGCCTGTTCGGCCCAGGCATGCAGGTCGTTGAGTGCTTTGATTGCCTCTTCCGCTTCGTGAAGGCTTTTTGGATCCTTGGCATACCTGTCTGGATGCACACGCATGGCTAAATCACGATAACGGTCTTTAAGCGCATCCTTCTTTTCCTGATCGTTTTTTTCTGCGAGCGTCCCGAAAATGTCTTCGGGAGATTTTGCCTTAATCAGGAGCACGTAGGCGCTATGCAAATCCTCCACACCATCCCCCCTCACCTCTGTTTGTTGTTATCGCAGAGTGATATTTAAACCTTGCTATAAGCAGTCATGAGAGATTGCCGACAAAACACAGACAAGCAAAAAAGAGAGAGCAACAAATTTAAAAGGAGAAAGCAGTTCATGCACGCATGCTTCGTGAACTGCTCCTTGCTGCACTCATGCTCTATCCAGGAAAGCTGTCAGGACAAGAAACAGCCTATGCTCGCATCAAGGCAGCGTATACAACCATCGATGCAGCAGTTTCCATACCTGAAGGCGATCCTGCAATCATCATCCTTGGCAAGGAACAAAAATTGTATCTCGTCCATGCAGAACAGGACAGCATCATTATCGACAAAGAAGTGCAGGTCTCGACGGGCAGAAACGGGATCGGTAATGGCGTCGCCAGTCACAAAACACCTCCTGGCATTCACATGATCTGCACCAAAGCAGGAGATGATGCATCGGTAGGACGCGTGCTCAGGAAGGCCAAGCTCTGTGACGAATCAGTTCCTGTCTACACAGAGAAAAACAAAGCAAAGCCCGTAGTCATCACCAGGCTTCTACAAATTTGCGGTGTGGAAGAACAGAACGAAGGAACGGCAAAAAGAGGCATTTACATTCACGGCACGAATCTTGAATGGTCGTTGGGACAGCCGCACTCCGACGGGTGTATACGTGCAAGCAACAAGGACATCATCGACCTGTACGAGCAGGTTCCTTTGGGAACGTATGTCAATATCGTACACTGACGAGTCATCTCCACTGGATGTTCTGTTCTTCTTTTAAAACAACACACAACGTTTATATAATGCAGAGTATTTCTCTCTTTGGTGGGGGACGTTGGTGGAAAGTATGCTAAAACCATACCTTGCAAAGATAGAACTTACGCCAGAATGTTCTAATGCATGTATTTATTGTTTCAATGTTGAGCGCAATGCGCCACGGAAGGAATTGACTCCCTATCAGAAATGGATGCTTTTAACATCACTCGAGACGAAAAAAGAGAACTTGCGAAAAATTCTAGAACGATTTCACAGCATAGGTTTTAAAGAAGTGACGTATACTGGAGGAGAGCCCACACTACAAAAAGAATTGCTCCTCTTCGGCATACGCGAAGCAAGAAAGAACAATCTCAAGCCATCACTCAATACCAATTTAAAGCACGTCACGCAAGAAGATATTTCTGCATTCGCGGATGCCGGGTTAGAATCCATTCTTGCATCCTATGCGTCTTCAGATCCCGTAACCTTCACAAGCATCATGGGAGCGACTGCA
The DNA here is from genome assembly GCA_043806035.1 of archaeon. Taxonomy (GTDB): domain Archaea; phylum Nanobdellota; class Nanobdellia; order Woesearchaeales; family UBA9642; genus JAZDHK01. The sequence continues at coordinate 70,811 of JAZDHK010000001.1, read as the reverse complement.
CAAGAATACGCTGCGCTCACTGCACTCCTTCCTCACATTGTCGCATCGCCGTTGAAATTAGAAGTGAACATGGTAGCAGTGCAACAAAACAAAAACCAGGTGTACACGACGGGAGAATTCCTGCACAAAGAGTGTGGAGTAAATAACTTTGGCGCTTCTCCCATAACACCGACGTCACACGAGCAGAATGCCTTTGCACTACAGCCCAAAGAGATTCTTGAGGTCATGGACCAGCTGCTCCTATTGCATGAACGGCACGGCATGAGTGTATTCTCTGTACGACCATATACGCTCTGTCTCATCAAAGATCCTCAAAAATATTTCTTTATCACTAGCCGATGCACGCCGCCAGAGAGCGATACAGTAGTTACCTTAGACGGAGACGTGCGATTCTGCACCATGATAAATGACGGCAGTTTCGGCAGCATCTTCACCGATTCTTTCGATGACATACTCACTAAGCTATTTACCTACAAAGGAAGCCTCCCTCTAGACAAAGCATGTACGGTGTGTGTGGAATATCCGAGCTGCGGCGGCGGCTGCCCTGTCGACAGAATGCATGCTGAAGGCAGCATTTACCAAAAGAGAATTCCCTTCAAACATCCTCTTGACAAGCGACCGCACGTTGAGGCATTAAGTGCGCGAGACATCTTCATCAGACAAGATCTTGATGTTGAAGAACTGCCTGATGGCAAGTACAAAATACGTGCACAGGGACTTCCAGGGACTGCAGTACAGCTGGACGTGCCTGAATTCACACTTTTGCAAATAATTTATAAAGAGAAGAATCAAGAGCAACGTAACGTTCAGGACATCATTATAAAGCATAATTTGCGTGAACACTTCGTCAATGTATTCCTGACAAAGCTGTACAAAAAAGGATATGTGGAGGTGCATGAATGACATCGCTTGACCAAATACCCTTACCTGAAAAGCCGAATGCGTTACTCGATTACCTATTGGAAGGCGGAACCATTGACGTCATTTACCGATATGGCAGACCGATAAGCATGCTACCGGGTGGGCAATTGGTAATTGCCACTGATGGTTTGTTAACGAGAGACTGCTATTCAGGCGGCTGCCACTACGGACCATGCTGTGAGCGACCATTTCTGAACAGTTCAGCCGACACATACTTCACTGCTGCTAATGCATGCTATCATGGAGGTGGCGGTGGTGGTCCGTGCTGCGAACGACCCTTCCTCAGTAGTTCCGCAGACGAGTATTTCAGCAAGCCAGAATAAAAAAAGAGGTGGGTCAGGACAAATGACCCACTACCACAAATTCAACAGGGAACAACAACATGTGCAGAAGTATCCTTGCCTGTTTTCCTACGCAACTGAACATCCGGATTGTACTTTTCTGGACTGTGGTATGGGAATGGGAAATGACGGTCTTTTTTTACAGGAAAATCAGGTAATCCGTATAGGGCACTATTTAGGAATAGACATTGATGGTATATGCATCTCTCTGGCAAAATCACGCCTACCTCATGCACACATTTACAAAACCAACGTGCTGCAATTGCCGTTTAGAGATGCCAGCATAGACATCGTTTACGCGAATTATCTTCTGCACTGCCTCGCATCGAATAGAACAATAAAGCAAGCCGTACATGAAATGAGTAGAGTGGTCAAGGAAAACGGTCTTGTTGTTGGAGAAACATTTTCCGCATCATTGGATGAAACCATCTATGCAGAACACGCACTGCAGTACGTACCCGCGCACGAACTGTACAGAAATGTGCTCGTAAAAACAGGAGCAGTACATGGAACCACCTTGTCATTTTTGGCTGCAATGTTCAGGAAAGAAGGATTGCACATACAGGTTCTTGCAGAATACGCGAATGCAGTGTATGATGCACGAGACGCGACCCGAATGATTCATTTTGAGCTGAAGAAATGATAGACCTCTCTCTTCCGGAAAAGAATGTGCTACGCACGCAATTGGCAGCATACCGTGTCTCTCTGACGACGTACGAACGGTTAAAACAAGCAGCAGAGTACAAGGCAAAGAAAGATCCCTCTTCGACATTCGCAAACAGAGACTGTGGCGAGGAAAATATTGCCGTTTGGTGCATGCGAGACAGACCGGGATTGGAGTGCGACTACAATGTATTGCTCATAAAGAATTCATTTAGAGCATTGGGTATTTTCCCGGAGGATCGGCCTATTGCAGAAGTAGAAGAAGGCATACTCTTGCATTACCACAATCCTGAGCGGAATCTTGTAGAAGTCATAGAGCGCATATTTCAGGATGAGTTGTGGTTTTCCGTACTCAAGGAGAAGTATGCAGTGAGAAAGCACAACGCACACCACGCACTCATTGCAGCACGCAGAGACCATCTGCCCCTTCATGCCGTTCTTATGGATGTCCTCCCATTTTCCAGTTTGTTGCTTGACATGGTTATTCCGAAGCCTGAAGACGCATTTCTTGAAAACGTGGCACCAACATACTATGCATCACGCTCTCCTGCCGAAAAAGCCGAATCCGTGTGTGCGCTCTTCACGCAACTCTCGGGAAGAAACTATTATGTGCGTATTGAACAAGCAGTACTGAACGTCGTACGAAAGAATCTGTTACGCAAGAGAGACGCCAGTACGTTTGACATCTGTCAACTCATCAACAGCGTCGGTTATCTCGCACGAGAGGGTTTGCTTCCATGTCCACTGGAAACTGAAGAAGGCATGCGAGCATTGTATGAGCGTCTCTGTCATGGACTCAGCGCTCCTGAGGAAGTAGACAATGCACTGGACGACATTTTCTTTCGACAACGACTCAATCGTATACATTGTTGGAAGGAGCAGCAGAAGATTATTGTACACGTACCGATTGCAAGAAAACGTTTCGTGAGAGATACGTTGGATTTCATCACGCTCGCAATGGAATACAATGAAGAAAATAGGGATGTGCGGAATCAGCTCTTTGAGATTATGGCAATTCGCTCGTTAGAAAAGAAGGGTGCGTATACTGCACGGCTGGAGGAGTTGGCATGACCACCGTCTACTACACGCATCCTTCCCTCGATTGCCTGATGATTGCGGACAGCATAGTCATCGACCAATATGCTGTTCTAGGACAGCACGGTTTTGAGCGTAGCATTCCTTCTCGCGTGTACGACTCTTTCCTGGAATTCTGGAGAGACAGCGGGCTCATGAACGCACGACTGGTGTACAAATACGAGCCTGCGAAAGAGCGACGAGTGCTCAGCATGTATGCTGCTCCAAATACGCTTGATGAGTTGCTTTGGGTCGAGAAGACCTTCAATGCAGACCTTTTCGGCAGCAATGACAAGCAGGCACTCATTGCCAGCACGAACAGGACGAAGAGCAAGGCCAAAATGGCACGACTTATTATGACGACATTTCCTGACATGGCAAATCCCAGATTGGCAGTCGTCACTAAGGAAGACCTACAAAAAATAGCAATACAAAAACCAATAGTGGTGAAGGCAGAATATTCGCGCGGAGGACTCGGTTCTGCAGTAGTAACGTCACCGCAAGAATTAGCACGGTACCTCGGGACGTATGCGTTGTTGCCCGATGACATCACTCGTTCGACCGAATTCGTTATTGAGGAATACGTGCCACCAAAAAACTTGCCCGCCATTTGCTTCTTTCTTGAGGAGGACGAAATAGCACTCGTCTACATGCAGGACCGGCTGTGTGACAAACTCGCATATCGCTCAAGCAAATTCCCCACTGCAAGCAGGCAGGACGCACTCTACAGGCAAGGTATGCTGATTGCACAGCAAATACATGCAGACGGCTATAGAGGGCCCATAGATATTGAGTTTATTGATGCTGACAAGTTGTACTTTTGCGAGATAAATGCTCGGCACCCCATTTCCATATATCCTCACCTGTATGGGCTGAACAAGAACTTGCCCATCTGGCAAATGCACATGACATCTAACGAACCGCTCTCATTTCAGAAACTAGATCGCGCCCTGCACACATTTTGGTATGATCCGTATGAGAAAAAAGGCATTCTTCCTCTGGGAATTCCTCACTTTCTTGATCAGGAACACACGTTACGCATGTGCATAGCGGGCTATGCCTTTCCTGGAGAGATCTTGCAGGAGATTGAGGAACGATTGGGAAGATACATCACGTGTACTCAACAATTTTGAACTCGACATCCTCGTCTTCATCGTCGGGCGCTTTCTTTCCATTCTTCGTTTTTGGCAATTCCTGCTTGACCTGCTGCGCGAGTTCCTTGAGCAAAGGAACTGGTTCAATGGCAGGCTGTTCTCCAACAAGTTCTTGCAGGAAGGCTATGGCCTTTCTCAATTGCTCCGGGCTATCCTTTGTAGTGTCAATGATGAGCTGCATACTACTTTCCATATACGGTTGTTTAAAAAATTTACGGGATTACAGGAATAGCCGCTGGTAATTCATGAAAATGTTCTTCTCTACTTCCTCAAGCGTCATGCCTTTGAGTTCAGCAATTTTTTGCACAGTTAGGCGTACATTCGCCGGCTCATTTCTTTCTCCTTTAACAGGACTCAGATAGGGCGCGTCGGTTTCTGTTAGTAATTGCGTGATGGGCGTGCTCTTGACGATGTCCTGGAATTGCTGCAAGTACTCGACAATGCAAGGGATGCTGAACTGCCAGCCGTTCTTCTGTATGCGCTCCACAAGATGTTTTTTGCCGGAAAAGCAGTGCATGATGACTTTCTGCGCATGGTGCGTTTCCAACAGGTCTATGACGTCGAGTTCTGCCTTGCGTGAATGGACGATGAGGGGTATGTTGAGTTCCTTACCGAGATGTATGAATGTAATGAACCAGCGCTTCATGCGCTCTACCTGGATAGGGTCGGTCACTTCTTTGTAGTCCAACCCTGTCTCTCCCAGCGCTTTTGGTTTTGCAGAGCGTATGCGCGTACATTCTCTTGCAAAGTCTTCATCGCTGTACTCGTTGACGTGTGTAGGATAGAATCCTAGCGCTGCCTGGACGCGAGGGAATCGCTTCGCAAGCGCAAGTACTTTCATGTTGCTTTCCGGATGCACGCCGTTGCAGACCACGATGACCGCATAGCGCTCGCATGCGGCAATACTCCGCACGAGCTCTTCTTCCGAGAAGAAATCAAGGTGTGCATGCACATCGACAAAGGTCATGGTGCAGCAGAGACGCTCTCCTATAAAAAGTTAGTTGTCCTCGATTGAGACGATGAGCTCTTCCGTCTGCGCCTCTCCTCGTACGTACAAGAATACCCTGCCGCCGCATTCGCAGCCTTTCCTGATTTCTTCCTGATTGCAGAATTGTCCGCACTTGACGCACTGGTATGCCATGGAAGTCAAGGCGCGCACGAGGAATTATTTAAACCTTCCTATTCAAAAAATGCAGAAGTGCATGCAAACACACACGGAATGTGCGTACAAAACATTACATGAACAGGCTCTTGATGACGTTTCCCGTGACCACATTCGAGCTTTTCTTCTCGAGAAGGACGGCATTGCCTGCTTCTTCTGGAAGCGTGATGATAAGTGGCTGGTTGACATTGGCAATGCTCATGTCGATGCGCATGTCCATGACGAGCGATCCTTCTCCTTTCCCCATGTTCTCTGGCGTGAAGATGAGTCGTATGTTGGTCGTGCTTTTTTCGATGATGAACGTTCGCTTGTTAATCCATATCTTCGCAGCGTATGATTGCACAATGTCAGAAAAGTTCAAGCTGCCATTCAACAGGTCGAGCTGTTCCTGCTCACGCAAAGCAAGCTCTACCACTTTCTTGATATCGGGGTTGATGGTGACGACATAATATTCTTCATCATTGAGAATTTCATCGGGCAGCCGTTCGATGCTTCCCGAATTGATCATGCTGATGATATCATACATGTGGTCTTGCTGCTGCCATACTTCCTGCGGGAGTGCCGTTTTGACCCACACATCCAGGATTTGTTGATAGAGCGTGTTATCGATGACGTACAATTGTGATTGCAAGTCTACTTTCATGCCCGTCATGTCCGAGGAGAGTGCAGAGTCCATGAATATTTTCTTTGCCTGCCGGTCAACTTTTCCTTTCGATATGGTGCTCATGGCTGCATCCAGCGGCTGTTCGTACGCTTGGCCCTGCACATGCGTGCTGATGGCGAGATCTACCGTATAGCTGTTGACGTCGCTGTTTGCCAGGACGAGCTTTGACTGCAACGCTTCAGGTGTGAGCTCTTGGGAACAGGCCGTGAGCAGCATACCAAGCAACGCGAGAACCATGACGTATTTGTACTGCATACGCTATTCATGCCATGCACGATTTATATAATTTGCGGGAATACTGTAACTCCACCATTAGAGTCCCGTGCATCCCCTAGCGAAGCAATCCGTGAACACGGCTGTCACGTGCCGACTCGTATGCAACCTGTGCAAAACAGGCCATGCGGAGCGAGATGCGAAAGAGATTCAGGACAGAACCGGGGCTGCTGCACAACACATTTAAACGCCAAAAAGAAAACATGGTCATGGAGTTCGTTCTCATCGATGGCTCGCATGGCGAGGGTGGAGGTCAGATCGTCAGGACAGCGATCGCCTTTTCGACCATAACAGGGAAGCCCGTGCGCATCGAAAATATTAGGTCAGGCAGGGCAAGACCTGGTCTCAAGGCACAGCACGTGCACGGCCTGCTGGCACTGAAAGAACTCTGCAATGCAACCCTGCGTAATGTCATCGTCGGTGCAGACTGGATAGAGTACATTCCCAGCGATCTGAAAAAGAAAAATTTGCTCATAGATATAGGGACGGCGGGCAGCATAACGCTTGTCCTCCAGACGTTGTTGCTGCCGCTGCTCTTCCTCAACAAAACCATCCACGTCCGGCTCAAAGGGGGAACGGATGTTGCCTGGTCTGCACCTATCGATCATTTCATCCTCGTCATGATCCCGTACTTGAGAAAATATGCTGACATTTCCTGCACGGTGTACAAGCGAGGCTACTATCCGAAAGGGCAGGGAGAAGTCACCCTCACCCTGAAACCGCTCAAGGACCGCTTGCAGGAAGAGAATGCGCATGCAAAGCAGCTCCTGCCAGTGTTCGCGCAACACACTGCGTTCAAAGAAACGCTTGCCCATACCCTGCCGTTCGTTCTCGAACGTCAACAAACCACTCTTTCCATCGTTGGCAGCAGCCATGCCAGCCAGGAACTCGCTCAAACACGGGTCGCTGAAAGGCAGGCACAAGCGGCAAAGCTCACGCTGGCACAGCCGTGCAGTATGCAAGAAAGTTATCGGGTGACTGCTTCCGTAGGCAGCGGCATCACGCTCGTCAGTAGAGGAGGTTCCTCTGAGGGAACTGACCCTCACCAGCCGCAGCTTGTGAGTGCAAGCGTGCTCGGCGAGCAAGGAAAGCAAGCCGAGATTGTCGGCAAAGAAGCTGCACAGCAATTGCTTGACGAGTTGAACACTGGTGCTGTTGTTGATGCATATACTGCAGACCAGCTCATTCCCTTCCTTGCACTATCTGGGGACACAATAACAACGTCGAAGATAACGAAGCACATCCTGAGCAACATCTACGTGACAGAAAAATTCTTGCCCGTGCAGTTCCGCATTGAAGGAAGCAGCGTCCGTGCCATGCTGTGCAGATAAGACACGGTCCTTGCAGTCTGCAAAACAACATACTTTGTAAGATGTTGAAGATTCCCCCTAGTAATTCGCGGTCAGCGTAACGGGCATCGACAGATGCAGCAAGTCGACAACACTGTATCTGCAACGCTAGTCTTGATCGAGCAGGAGTAGCCGGATATCATCGTACAGCTCACGCAGGGTATTATAGAGTATGGCCTTCTCCGTGCCGTGCACGTTGCACGTGTAGAATGCCGACTTGGCATCATTGTATGCCTTCTGCGCATTGTACACATCTCCCTGCCCTATGCAGTCCTTGCATTGGTCGATGAGTTGGTATATCTTTTCCGTTTGTTGCGGCTCAGGCAGCGGTTCCTGTTTCATGCTGGCTGGCTGGATCTGCCTCAGGCTTTCCTGTAGGTAACCTTGGAAATCTTTCTCTGGCTTTGGTGATCTCCTGACAGCATCCTTGGACACATTTACTGCTTTGAGCTGCTCGCCGAGTTGGGCTGCCTGGTCGTTGGCCACCTTGAGCTTGAGTTCGTAGTCCGCTTTCATTTTTGCCAAGGAATCCTCGAGATCTTTCATGCGCTGCACGTATTCCGCATTCTCCTCCTCGAGATGGTGCTCTTTCTCCTGCAGGTCTTTCATGCTGGATTCGAGTTTTGTTTTTTCCATAGCGAGCTGTATCTTTTCCTTCTCGAGATCGTCCTTGATCTTCTGGATGCGGCGTTCTTCCTGCACCATACGTTTCTGGACGAGAAGTTCCACTTTCTCGCGGACCAGGTCAGTAACCATCTTCTCTCGCTCCTTCACGTCATTCTCTCGGAGGGTGAGACGTTGTTCTCGCTCATCAAGTTTCTGCTCGCGTTTCTCCAGTTGCGGCAACTTCTCGTCGACATACGCCTGTTTTTCCTTGATGTCATTGTGCTGCTCACTGAGCTCTTCCTTCTTCTCTTGGATCATGTCGTGGACGTCGCCATATGCTTCTTCGTGCACGTTGTCCATGATGAGATCGAAGACCTCGTCGCGCAGGGAAGCAAGCTCCCTCTCTGTCTGGTCGAGCTGCTTGATGAATTGCAGGAATTCTCGCTTGTTCACCTTGCCTTCTTTCCCCTGGAAGCGCAACGCGAATTTTTTGCTGTTGATCTTGCTGATGTTCTTCATGAGCTGGTCGAGGCGTTTGGTGTTTTTCGTGAGGAATGTGCTGGAGCGTTTCTTTCCAGTCATGATGCGCTCGAGCTCTTTCCTGACCATCTCCTTTTCCGCTTCGACGTCATTGAAGTATTGTTCTATGGCCTCGTCTACGGCAGTGTCTACCTCGTCTTCGGGAAGCTGCTCGGGAATGATGAGCTTTGTCTCAGGCTCTTGCATGTCGAATGCAGGAAGCGGCGGCAGGTTCGTCAATTCAGCATCGGGTATTTCGGGCACGTTGCCTTCCTCTTTTGGTTGCGCTTTCTTGCTGAAAAGCCAGGCCCAGAATCCTCTCTTTTCCTTCTTTTCTGCTGTAGGAACTTCAGGCAGTGGATGGAACAGCACGTTATCCTTGTTCTTGCTGGGATGTTCCTCGGGATAGGGGTGCGAGAATTTTTTGCTCTCTTCCTTTGCTTTCCGTTCTGCCTTCTCAAGAACTGCTTCTCGTGCCATTTCTTGCGGCTTTTCCTTGACGGCTTTTTGCTGCGTGGTTTCCATCTCAGGCAGGGGAGGCAATGTAGGCATGTCTGAAAGCACAGGTTTTGGCGTTTGTTTCTGTATTTTCTTCTTCTGCTCTTTTTTGGGGAGAGATTGGTCAAGTTTTTTCTCAAGCGTCTCAAGCTCGCTCAGTTTCGTATCAATGTCCGTTTGGCCTTCTGGAATGGCGGGAAGCGGAGGCAGATCTGTTGACAGGTCTGTTGGCTTGTCTAAAGGCACGTCCTGCTCTTTTTTCTTGAAGATATTCTGGAAGAACCCTTCCTTCTTCTGAGGGGGCTGCAGCAATGGAGCCCGAGGAGGAACAAGAACTATATCATCATTCACATAATCACCCCTTTTGAGAGCAATTCTTAGCTTACTGATATAAAAACCTTTTGTTCTCATTAGAGAGTGTATTCGCGCGTGCTCGGATAGGTTGCCCGTTACTGCCTCACCTTGTCAGAAAGTATATAAATCAGGAATTCGACAAGAAGGGCATGACACGAATCTCTCCTGATGACATCATGCAGCTCAATAGCGTGCTGGCTCGCGTGGACAAGCAGACGGGGGCGCTGGATAAAGATGCATTGGCACTGCTGGATGAGGAAACGTCGCGCCAGGAACGGATGCTCGAGCAGAGCAAGACGTTCAGCGATGATCTTGCTGCAGTGCATGCTGCCATCGCCGCTGCACGAGAAGATGTGCAGCACATCAACATCATGCTCAATACATTGGCGCAGTCCATGAAGACTGCAGTCAAGCAAGAAGAACTTTCACGCTTTCGAACAGAGGTTGACTCCTTTGACCCTGAGACGCTGCTGACGCAGAAGGAACTGCGGGAATTGCTTGCTGACTTCGAGGAGAACTATACATAAAGCATGCCCTTTTCACTACTCAAACAAGATGCAAAAAGGAGTGTTCTCGATAACGTATGTTTGCGCATAGAGTATTCATGACCATAATTTACTTAAAACGTGACAAATCAAACAACAGCCATGGAACAGAAAGACGAATTGAAGCCGTATCTGGAATTGAGGCTAGAGGAGCATAAGCAAGCAAACCCTGTGGACAATGCCTCTCTCCTAGGCGCTCTGTTGGAATGGGGCGCTGCCGTTCCCTCACGGGGCACGTTGTATGAGAGCATGAGCAGTCAGATAGCATTCCAGGCGCAGAGGAAAAACCTCTCGAAGAAGGAATTTGTGGACTACTTGTTTAGGCAGCCCGATTACGAAGCATGGATGCTGGCATTTCAGCTATGATGCAACACTTGCCAAGTAATCCTTCGCAGCAGGCAAAGAATATAAACTCAAGCACATTCTCGCCTTGCATGGACAAGCTCTCCATTTCGGCACAGAGTCTGCTTGAGGATTCTTTTCTGTTGGCAAAAAGGATTTATGACGACAACTTCCTTCCTGATTTCATTGTAGGCATCTGGCGGGGAGGGACTCCTGTGGGGATTGCCGTGCAGGAATTCTTCACGTACAAAGGCCACGCGTCAAAACACATAGCTATACGCACTGAAGCGTATGAAGGTATAGACTGCATCAGACAGGAGATCGCCGTGTATGGCCTGCACTACATTATCGATACCGCGAATGCAGAAAACTCACTCTTGCTCGTTGATGATGTCTTCGATTCGGGAAGGAGTATCGAGGCAGTCATTAGCACCTTGCAGGATAAAATGCGCAGGAACTTTCCAGAGAAAACAAGAGTGGCGACGGTATATTACAAGCCAGATCGCAACAAGACAAAGAGAATTCCCGATTATTACATCCATCGTACGAATGCCTGGCTGATTTTCCCTCATGAGCTCGAGGGGCTGAGCAAGGAAGAGATCCGTGAAATGAAAGGGGAGACCATTGCAAAGCTTCTTGGCTAAAGAGGAGGAAGGCTGAATTGCAGATGCTCTTCTGCGCGTATTACTCGTTCTGTGCGTGCCTGCGGATACCACGAGCGTATGTGCTCAACAACACCGATAACGTCAGATTCAGGCGTGCTCGCTCCCGATGTTATGCCGATGACACGACTGTTCAGAAATTCCTTGCGTAATGTTGTCCTGTCAAAGATACGGACCGCTTTGCTGCCTGCCCGTTCTGCCGCTTCTGCCAAGCGTTTTGTGTTCGAGCTTTGCGGGGAGCCAACGACAATGATAAGCTCTGCCTGCTTGGCAAGCTCTTTTACCGCTTGTTGCCGGTTCTGCGTAGCATAGCAGATGTCGCTCAACGGCACGGTCGTCAGTACAGGATATTTTTTGCGCAATGCGAGGACGATGTCGTTCGTCTCATCCACTGACAGCGTGGTCTGGGTGAGATAGCATGGCCTGTTCAGCAAAGGCAGCGCTTCCACGTCCGCACTGTTCTCGACAAGGTGCATGGGTGCATAGCCCATCGTTCCCAGCACTTCCGGATGTCCTTTATGGCCTATCAGGACAAGGTCCATGCCTTGCTGGTGGTAGCGTCTCGCTTCGACATGCACCTTTTTGACGAGAGGACACGTGGCATCGATGACGTGCAAGTTTCTCTGCTGTGCTTCCTCTTCGACCTGTGGAGCGATACCATGCGCACTGAAAATCACCACGCTCCCATCAGGAATGTACTGCAATTCCTCGACAAAAACAGCCCCTTTTTTTTCTAAATTCTGGACGACGTGCTCATTGTGAACGATGTGATGCCTAACGTAGACTTTGCCGTACTTGTGCAGGGCATGCTCAACTATCGTTATGGCACGATCCACGCCTGCGCAGAATCCGCGAGGCTCTACTAGCAGAATACGTTCGACCACAAACTCTGAAGCGTGTGTCTGTTAAAAAAGGTTATGCTGCTACTTCTCGAAATAGAACAATGGCTGCTTCTCCAGATTCCAGAGCTGTTTCCAGCCTAAGTCATAGGACATGGCATCAAACTCGGTGCAGTGTTCCGTCATGGCCGCCTTGAGCGTGGTTGCAATGAGGAATTTTCCCAGATTAGGTATGCTCTTGTTTGTCGCACTGTTGAGGAATGTCCAGATGCCCTTGTGGAAGATGCTGACGCTCATGCTTTCGATGACACCATTGACGAGTATGGATATGGTACGGAGCTTGCCTTGCTGTTTTGCCCAGTTCATAAGTTCCTCGAATCCTTTGACCATGTTCTCATCGGAAAAGTAGCTTTCGTCGCCAAAATTCTTCACTTGCAGGAAGACGAACTTCTTGAAGTCGAATTGGTCAGTCGAGACTGCGGGATTAAGCAGTGCAACGTCTTTCAAGTCAGATTTGAGGTTTTTCCTGTGTTTCTTGGACATAGTGGACATGAATGATTCAAGGCTGTTGTGCTTGGTGAGGTCAAGATAGTAGCGGTACGTGTACTCGTTCGTCTCTGGCAGCAGCACATCATCGACTTGTTGGTCTTGACGCAGGTAGCGTATCTTTGCAGGACTCGGGCAGGCAGCTATCGCTTGCTTGAGCAGGCTCTTATCCTTCAGGAATATCCTGTTCTGGTCAGGATAGTCTCCTCCAAAGAGCATGTACTTTCCGTCTTCCTCGACGAGAGGAATCAAACCTACCTGTTCTTTTCCCTGAAGAAGGAGGATAAAATGTAAGTTGCTTGCGAGTTGCTTGGCAAAGCACATCCTGAAATCCCATTCGTCATACAGCGTCTCGTGGGGCGAGAAGAGCTCCCAGTATTTTCTGCAGTCAACCTCGGAAGTGAGCACCTTGGTATTCATGTTTTTTTGATGAGAAATACATGTGTCTTATAAATCTTTGCAGGCTTGAATTTCATCTTGAATTCCATGAGTTTCTTGTCACTCCCCCCAAAATCGACCGATGTATAGCCTAGTTTTTTGAGCAGCCGCAGCTCGTCAAGGTTGCAGACCATGCTCAGCCTGTCTATGCTACCGTTGAAGATGCCTATGCTCGAATAGTAGCCTTTGCTATTTGGTATGTTGAAGCCTGCGATGAGCGCTTCTGGCTTTCCATCGACCAAGGTTACTCGTGCAAGGTCATATCCTGCAAAGTTTGCGTTGATGACGTTATAGAAGTAGCCGTGCCATATACGTTCCTGGTGCCTTTTCTTCTTCTCCTGCTTCCAGTGCTCAACGATCTTGTACAAGTCTTCCTTGGAAAAGGTCTTTGCGTCAACAAATTCTAGCTTGTGCTCTCGGTTGAACTTGTTCCAGTAGTAGCGGACGTCCTTCCACTTGCCTCCCTCAAGCGTGTCTCCATCCCAGGTCGTCATGTCAAAGACAGGATAGCTGAAATACCATTTTGGCTTGCTCGCCTTGAATACAGAAGGGAGTTTTGCTATGAGTTCTTGCTTCATATCAGGAGAGAGCTCAATTTCTGCGGCTATCGCTCCGTTGTCGAAGATAAATGTGAGGAACTGCAGCCACAGCGAAAGATGCTCTGCAGGCGGCGCGAGAGGAGGGAAGAGCACTTCATATCTTCCCTTTCTAACCCTGCCCATGATGCCCTTATCATCACCGTTGTGCCAGAAGAAATTTTTTGAGTCTTTCTCCTCATTCGTGTACGTAAAATAGTGGTAGTTATGCTCCGCGGCAAAACCCCACCTACCAATCGCCCTCAAGAGAATTGACTTGAGGTTAGGCTCCTCAACGAATTCCATTGTTATTGCACTTCAACACGTTCCTGCTTGGGTGTCGGCAACACTTTAATCTTATTCTCCTGTCGCTCGAGCGCCAACACCAAAACCATGTTGATGAGTTCATGGTATTGAATGCCGTGCTTTCTCGCAGCGATGGGCAGGAAGCACTCAAAGCTGATACCCGGGTTAGGATTCATTTCAAGAACATAGGGAACGTTATCAGGACCAACCCTGAAATCAACTCTGCCATAATCTCGTACACCGAGTATGTCATACACGTCAAGCGCTATCTTCTTGATGCGAGCCTCGAGATATTTAGGCAAGGATTCGGGGAAGGTGTACGGGCATTTGATGTACCACTTGGCGTCATATCCCAAAATTTTGTTCATGCCTTCAGGGAAGTCGTCAAAGCACGTCTCCACGATGGGCAGCACGGTCGTCTTGTCCGTCCCCAGAATGCCGACGGTGATTTCCCTGCCGTCGATGAATTCCTCGACGAGCGCTGGCTGGTCGTACGTCCTTAGGATGTACGCCACTTTCCTGCGCAAATCGTCTTCCGTATACACGACACTGTCATTCCTGATGCCGATACTGTTGTCCATCTGCGCAGGCTTGACGATGAGAGGAAAGTTCAGCTCTGGATTGAGCTTCCTGTTCTTGGAATAAAAGACCTGGTAGCGCGGCGTCGGTATGCCGTGATGCATGAGGATTTCCTTCACCCTGACTTTGTTGATGCAGGTCGCTAATGTCAACGGTCCTGATCCCGTGTACGGGATGTTGAGCAGTTCGAGCATTGCGGCGACGTGCGGCTCGAAAAGAGAATTGCCGTTGAATCGCTCACAGACGTTGAAGGCTATATCAATGTCTGCCGTCCTAAGTTTCTCAAACGTCGTCTCGTTCACATCGAAGAAAACGACTTCGTGCCCGCACTTGACCAGTGCTTTCTGTACGTTCCTGCCGAACTCCATGAGATCGTCTTCCACTTCCTTGTATTCGTTGTCGTCGGGAAATAAATTACTCAGTATAGCAACTTTCATTTCTACGCACTCCTCCACAAGAGCAAGGCGGGTTTAGAAGAATTTTTTGCGCACATTGTCGTCATCAGGAAACACGCCTCGTCATAAACAATTTTTGTATTTCATTTCTGGATTTTGTTATTTAAATATCTTACGCTTTTAAAAAAAATAATGATGCAAGAAAAAAATATCGGTGATTTTCCGTCGAGAAAATCAGTTATGCGTCATTCCCATTCGTACGAGCAATCATTGCAGATGAATTTGTAGTTCGCCCCTTCGAGCGTCTCTTCATCATCGTAGATCGTTTCTTCGACGACATCATTGCTGCCGCAGATAGGACATTCCATACAACCACCCAACGCCAGTATTGCTGTTTTCTGTGTTTAA
The DNA here is from genome assembly GCA_043806035.1 of archaeon. GTDB lineage: Archaea > Nanobdellota > Nanobdellia > Woesearchaeales > UBA9642 > JAZDHK01. Next base: position 55,598 of record JAZDHK010000001.1, on the reverse strand, counting down.
ATAGTTTGCGCATGGCATCGTTGAGAAAGTCCGCCTAGCGGAGTTCTCAGGGTGCACAGCTGTTGCGATTGCCCTCGAGACGGGCAGCCGCTCACCATTCGTTACGGAGCGCGGACCGTTAGAGCAGCATCCTCAATGTACTCATTCGCTATATACTTAGCAATATATAGTGCCAAACGTGTGTACGTGCATGAGCAGTTGGATCATGTATGAGGGAGATTCCTTGGGCAGGTTCAAGTTCGACGAGTTCGGTAACATTGTCTTCGTGACGGATAGCCTTGCTGATCTCGTCAGGATGCTCACCCTGCCCGAAGACGCCATTCTTGACGTTGAAGGAAACGTCATGACCTACAGGCAGTTCATCAACCACGACCTGAAGCGCGTCCAGGCATTCTACCCGACACTGGAAGACTACCTGTTCAAGAACCATCCGAAAGAGAAAAAGGAGTATCTGAAGACAATAAATCAGTCTGAAAATTTTTCTTCCATCTCTTCCTCGTCCAACTCATCTTCGTCATAATAAATATATCCGTTTCGAGAAAAGCCAAATGTGTAAATATTACTATCCGAAACTTCATTGTTCCAGTCATTAATTACTGAGGTATCGAGATTGTCTAGTGCTATGTGAAAGAGCCATTCACTAACCGCTTCAGGACCTCCAAAATGGTCAGAAACAAATTGGCGGAGTTCTTCACTGTAATAGTGGTTTTTACTCCTGTGGTCCACCCCTTGTGTGTCCTGGTTATTGTCTATCCACCTATGTAATTCAGCATAATCATTATCTGTTCTTTTCAAACTTATAACCCGATGTATTTTTCCTGAAGGTATCAGATAATAAAACGGAGAATCTATAAAAATATTTTGATGCGGGTGGCGAGATTTGAACTCGCGACCTCCAGATCTCACGACATCATGCGTTGTCGCAGTGCTGCTATGAGTCTGGCGCTATAACCAGGTTAAGCTACACCCGCATGGTGCTCCAGAAGCTATGTTCCTTATTTAAATGTTGTGCAGAAACAAAACGAGTTATTTGAGCGCCGCGCGTATGTTTTTTGCGATGCTGGCAATCTCGTCTTGCGCGCATTCCTTCTCCGGCCAGGACTGCAGTCCATCGTTCGCGAATCGGGGAATGACGTGGACGTGAGCGTGGAAGACGACCTGCCCTGCCGCAGATCCGTTGTTCATACCGATGTTGAAGCCATCCGCCTTCGTCGCTTTTTTGACGGCAACAGCAACCATTCTGACGCTACGCATGACTGCAGAAAGTTCTTCATCGCTCAAATCAGCAAGATCGCGCTTGTGGTGCTTGTGGACGATGAGCACGTGCCCTTTGTTGATGGGCTTGATGTCCATGAACGCGAGGACATTCCTGTCCTCATAGACTTTCTCACAAGGAATCTCTCCCTGGACTATCTTGCAGAAGATGCAGTCACTCACTGTTCAGCCCCATCAGTTTCTCCTCGAGCTCGTGGAGGCTACGGATGGATGGCGTGTACTTCCTGCTGTCTTTCCTGTCAATGAGGATGCCTTGTATGCCTGCGAGTTCGGCGCTGCGCATGTCGCTCTCGATGCTGTCACCTACCATGACCGCATCTTCTTTCTTTGCTTTGACCTGGTTGAGCACGTGTTCAAAGAATGCAGGCTCGTGCTTGAGCATGCCCGTGTCGCAGGAGAGGAAGATGCCATCCACGTATTTTTCGAGCTGGTATTTTTCGACGATTTCCTTCGTGAAGCAGTCGCAGTTGCTCAAAATGACGAGCTTGTAGCCTCTGCTGCGTAATTCCTTGAGCGCTTGTATGGTCTCGGGGAATGGCCGTGCCAGGAGTTTGTTCTTGTTCCACATGCCGATGAGCTTCTCGAACTGGAATTCGGAGAGTTCCATGTCGAATGCCTTGGCCACTTCCAGGAATGCGTCCTTGAGCGTTGGAAAGGCCTGTCGCATCATGACATCTTCGAATTTTTTCACGAAGTCAGAATACTGCATGTGCAGCCGCAGAAAATACCGGACTTGCTTCAAAGGACTAGGATAGACGCCGTTCTCTATCAGTGTGCCGTGTAGGTCAAAAAGTAGCGTTCTCATGTTTCATCACCCATCGAGTTATCGTGATTGCCAGGAGCTGCTGCTCTTGCTCGCTCCTGAAGTAATGGTCGCAGCCAGGCAGGACATCCATGACTTTTTCGCACATGGCCTCCCAGTACAGGTCTTTGCTGTCCTGCAGAGGAACGCTCTGGTCCTTCTCCCCGTGAATGATGAGCAGGGGACATTTTATATGTTTTACTGTTTGGAAGAGATGCCAGGTCTTTGTGTCATCGATGAATTCCTTTGTGAGGGTGAACAGTTTGCCGTCCAGCCGTATCGGCAAAGGAATGGCAGTCTTGCCCGTCAGCTGCAGCTCACGCGCCTGTGCAGCAGTAAGACGCCTGTCGAACTGCTCGACATACGCAACGCCTGCAATGTCAATGACGCCGCATATGCCGTGGCGTTCGCTTGCCGCCCTGAGCACGACGCTACCTGCTCTGCTGTGCCCGGCAAGGTACAGTTGGTGATAGCCGTGCTCGAATGACCAGTTGATGACACTGAACAAATCAGAAAGCTGTTTTGTATAGGTTGACTCTTCGAAGAGTCCTTGGCTTTCACCACAGCCGCTGAAGTCGAAGCGAAGAGATGGCAGTTTTCGTTGTAGGAGTGTTGCCGAAAGCGCCTGCTTCCAGGGAAGGTTCTTGTGTGCTCCGAAGCCGTGGCAGATGATGACCAATGCTTTTTTTGGCAGCTGTTCTCCTTCTAGCACTGCAGCCAGCTGCTCGTGATGCATGTTCGTAATGAAGAGCGGCGAGGTCATTTTTTTCTTTGCTTTGGTTTACGTATTTTGACGATGAAGTAGTAGATGATGGCTCCGATGATGCCGAGCAGGATGACGATGAGCACCCAGGCGACTTTCTCGCCGTCGTCTTTGAACGTACGCTGGGCAACATCCACGATCATGAGTATCCAGAAGACGAATGCGAAGACGGCTATGGCGATGAGCAAAAGCAATAGCGTGCCGAACAACCACAGCAGAGCAGCCATGCTGCACGCAACCGTCCTTTGTTTAAATACTTTTTCCAAACATTTATCAATGCGAACATTGCGCTAAGCGCATGATTTCCCCGTGGATTTTCGCCATTCTCAGCCCGTTCTTCTTTGCAACATACAACATTCTCGACAAGTACATCCTGGCGAAGAAAGTCAAGGCTGCATTGAGCTATGCTGCCGTCGCAGGCATAGTGACTATCGTGTATGCCTTGCTTGTGGGGGCATTTCTTGACTGGTCGCAGTTCAAGCTGAGCAATCTGCTCTTCCCCTTCATCTCGGGACTGTTCATGGGCTTGCAGACGTTCATGTACTTTCATATCCTCAGCACAGAGGATGTCTCTAATTTTGTGGGACTCATCTACGTGTATCCTGTGCTGGTTGCTTTGCTTTCCTTCTTCTTCCTGAACGAACGCCTTTCCTTGTTCGGCTACATCGGCGGCTTGCTCACTATTGTCGGCGTTCTTACCCTGTCATTGCGTGCCCAGAAGATGAAGTGGCAGGTGAATTGGTGGCTGCTCATCGGGCTCATCGTCATGATTGCCATAACTGAATTCATTATCAAAGTGCAGGCGACGACGCTTCCGCTGATGCAGTCGTTCGCGTGGAGCCAGCTGTTCATGGGACTGACTATCGTGGCCATCCTGTTCCTGCCGAAGTACAGGAGAGGATTTTTCCAAGAGCTCAAGCTGCTGCCCTTTGCATTTCTCATAGAATTCATCACGTTGCTGGCCATGCTGACTCTTTTTCTTGCCATGGCGGGGCTGCCTGCAGGCATTGTCGCTTCCTTGCAGACATTGCAAGTGCTTGCCGTGCTCTTCTTTGAGAAGCTGGTCGATGCGTCCTGGAACATCGCCAAGGACAAGGACATGCTCAAGAAACTCATCCCTATTCTTTGTATAGTTGTAGGGATTGTGCTGCTGTACGTATTTGGCTGAGCACGTCTTCATTGTGCCTGACATAGGCAGGTATGCGACCGAACAATTCTTGCGGACTTGCCCGCTCGGCTTGCTTAAACGAATACACCACATCAACGTTTCCCAAGTGTTTTCGCAATGCGTTCTGCGGCCCTTCTCCACGAGGATAATAGTGAGGGATGACTTCCCATATGCCTAGCCACTCATTCATACGGGAGAAGAACAGAGCAGAGTATTTATAGTTTTTCCTATTCAAGACACAGTTGTTAAGGTAACTAAAAAGAGAAAAATATTTATTGATTAATGACTCTACTAAGGATTACTATGCAAAATGCTTATACGTACAATAAGGGGAGTTGCGTGGAATTGTCACCTAATGCAACGTACAAGCAGCTTCTTGCTTACTATCTTCCTTTCCATCATGAATTAACGAGGTATGCTGGACGTCATTTTTTGAGTAGCTTGGCTATGTCCATCGCTATCATTCTGACTCCGTTATACATTGCGAACGTGGCATTTACTCCAAAGCTGATGCAGCCCACACGGGTCATTCCACTGACCCCTGCTAATCTAGGACAACCTCCATCAATCACGGATAGGACCGTTCCTCCGACGATTAGGGTTGCGCAGGCGACGGTTGTGCCGCCAGCGTATGCCAAACCTGTGGCCGTTCCTGACGAGCAGGAAAAAGAGATAGTAAACATCCCGTCTCAAGAAGAGCTAGCTCTGGCTACCACACCGACATTGGATAGTCTCTTGAGTGGCGCTGCTAACTTCAAAATAGAGTATTTGGAAAGCAAACTCGAGGATTCTATTCCTTCTTCAAACGTTTTTATTCCGTATGAAGTGGCGCCACAGCCCATTGTAAGTCCTCTGCCAGACTATCCTGAAATGGCAAAAACTGCAGGTGTGACTGGCAAGGTTGTACTGAAGATTTACGTGGACAACAAGGGTGCGGTGCGCAAATGGGAGATTATGAAGGCGACACCGCAAGGTCTTGGCTTTGAGGAAGAGGCTATCGAAGCCATCCAGCAGTGGAAATTTACGCCAGCCATTCAACAAAATAGTCCGGTTGGCGTTTGGGTAGCTATTCCCCTGAAATTTGTACTCAAGTGAATCGCTCACACCAAATGTTGTGCCTGTTTCTACAATGGTCAAACGTTAATTCACACAGAACTAAAAGTCCTATTCCACCGTGTACGATTCGAGCCATTCCTGCTCGAAGAGCTGGTTGGTGATGGCGTTGATGTTCTCTTTGTTTCCCTCGATGACATACGAGAGCTTCATCCTGTTGTTCGTCTTGTCTATCTCTATGCTGACGAGCTTGTGCTTCCTGCTGCCGAAATAGATGTGTTTGCGAATTTCTTTCTCGGTGATGATTCTGTTCGTGATGATGCGGACGTGCTTCTGGTAGAGGCCGACACCTTTTGTCTGGAGCCAATTGTCGATGAGTATGACAAGCCAGGCCAGGACGTAGACGAATGCAGCCAATGCATATTCTCCCACACCGACCACGAGTCCGATGATGGCGAACAGCCAAATGCCTGCTGCTGTCGTCGCCCCGAAGAGCTTGTCGTTCGTGCGTATCAGCGCTCCCGCTCCCAAGAAGCCTATGCCTGTGACGATGGCAGCGAGAAGCGGTACATACCTGTCTATGCCTAAGCTGTCGGCAACGATAGCAAGTGCGCATGCGCCGATGGAGACGAAGGTAAACGTCCCAAAACCAACGGGTTTGTGGCTGCGCTGCCGTTCCAGGCCAAAGAGGAATGCGAGGACGAAGATGAGTCCCATCTTAAGCAAGATGATGCCAAAGTCCATGACTGCCCTAAAGTACAATCTCTTTAATAATGTATCGACCCTCTCCATTCCTGTGGTGCAGGAGAGTATTTAAAGAGAAAAGCATTCTTCTCACCTATGTCCTTGGACCAGTACTTAAAGGATATATCCCTGTATCCCGTCCTCTCTCAAGAAGAAACGGCCGCTCTCGCAAGAGAGTATATGGCAACAGGATTGCTTGCCGCTCGCGACCAGATAGCCAAAGGAAATCTGAGCTTTGTGGTATTTATTGCGAGCAAGATGATAAAGAAAGACTACTCGCTCGACGAGGCAGTGAGCGATGGCAACAAGGGTTTGCTGCGCGCCATTGAGACGTACGATCCGGACAAAGGGAGATTCACTTCGTATTCTGTCAGGTGGATACGGCAGGCCATTTTTCAAGGTCAGAAAGAAACAAAGACGGTTCACCTGCCGTATGCAACGACAACCCTCGTCCACAAGATAGATATTGCGTCCCAGCGATTTTTTGCAACACATGGCCGGGAGCCGCTGGCTGAGGAGCTTAGTGACATCCTGCACATCGGTGAGAACAAAATCAAGCAAGTAATCACGCACATGAACGAATACCGGTGGCCGCTGTCGCTCAACAAAAAATATGGCAAGGAAGGAACGCTGCTGAGCGTGCTTCCCATCCACCATCCCATCATAGAGGATTTGCATGAGCAGAACATCAAGCAATTCCTCAAGACCTGCTTCGCGCAGCTCATTCCTAAAGACAGAGAGGTCATTGAAGCGCGTTACTATCACGAGCTGTCAATGTCGGACATCGCAAAAATAATGGGGGTTTCGGTCCAGCGCATCGGCGAGCGCCACCGCCGCGCGATCGCCAAGCTCAAATCGTTGCTGCTTGCAAAATTTTCTGAGGAGGAATTGACTGATCTGTGACTGCAGAAGTTTTCGCATACAGGGGTTAGCGTGCTTTTTTCCAGAGTGAAAGAAAAAATTCCCTCATCTGCCCCGCTATGGTTTCACTTTCTATGTGTACGGCAAGCGGAGTCTCCTGCCATGTGACGAGAAGGATATGGTTTCTGAAAATGGTTATGCCTTGTGGCAAAGAAAAGGAGGTGTAGCGAATCTGCACTTTTGTGTGTTTTTCGTTGACGTAGTCTTTCTTGTTCTTGAGTAAACGAACGTCTAGCATTTTTTCTTTCCTGCGGAGAGTCATGTTCCTGAAAAAGAGGTTTGCCTGTTTGTCCTTGTTCTCCTCGTTGATTGAGAAGACGAGATAGAGTTCCCTCGGTCGGGCATCGGCAATGAGTTCTGTGAGTGCCGTGAAGAGCGCCTTTTGCCCCTCTATCAACTCTACGCTCTGGTGCTGTTGTTTGTGCACAAGCAGGCTCGGCAGGATGTGTTCGATTTTCCTTTTTTTCTCGGCAAGGTCGTGCAGGAGCCGTTTCGGGTGCGCTGCCTGATAGTATCGTATGTTGTTGCGCAGAACATGGGAAACGAGTCCTTTGCTTGCGAGACGTTCGAGCAGGGAATATATTTTTGAGGAGGGTATTCGTGTTTTTTTGCAGATGCTGCCCGTGCGTGCAGGCCCGAGTTCAAGCAGTGCAAGATAGCAGACGCTCTCGCGTTTGCTCAGGCCGAGTGTTTGCAACGTTTCAATCATGGCTGCAGAAAATCATCGCGAATATAATAATCTTTCTCCTACTTATTTAAGGAGTAGCAATAATTAATGCTGTGCAGTGCATGTAGCCAGGCATGATAAGCGAAAAACTACCGTATGAACGACTCAGCAGGCAAGCGCTGCGAGACATCATCGAAGATCTGGCACAGACAAGACGGGAGCAGGACGTGCCTCAGTACGGACTTTCTGAGTACAAGCATCACATCAATGACATGCCAACATCGACAAAAAATTTGGTGCACCGACTCATTGACTGTCATGACAACATCAAATATTATGCAAGTGACTACCTGCTCAAGCACACGCCTGAAGCGTTCAAGGCAACACCGCAGTATCTTGCTTGTCTTGATGTGTTCATGCAGGAAGCGCTCATGCGCAAGAAGCATAAGCTCGGCTATGCCTGGTCCAAAATGGCAACTACCGAACAGATGTGCATACACATTCCTGACAAGGACGTGCGTCTTGCAGGCCTTGAAGTACTCATCTCGCACAATTTGGGAAGCAGGTTGGACGCATACGACATTGGACACGAGCTCTGCGAGCGATCCGATTGCGTCTGGATTCTCAGGCACGAGGAAGGAGCGTACGACATGCAAAGCAGCTGGCTGGAATTGCAACGAGGGAACTATTGTCCAGTGCACAGTGATTTCTTCTATACGGACACTGAACGAAATAACATCATCATGCGATGGAACAATATCGTCGAGGAAAAGCAGAAGTGAGCCATGAACAAGGCGGGATTCAAATCAACTGATTTGATACGTAAGCGGGCTTGCAGCCCACTAAAAAAATCCCGGATTCGCAGAATCCGTTTCCGTGCTAGCTGAGGTCAGCTATGGACAAGGCGGGATTTGAACCCGCAGCCTCCCCGACTCTGGACACGAACATGTTCATTTCGCGTGAGCCAACGGGGCACTCTACCGAGTTGAGCTACTTGCCCATGCGTGCTGGGCTTGCGGGGCTGTTTATAAATTTTGTCGAGATGTATTTTCGTGTCTGCAGGATACAAGCATCAGCCTATAAAACTCACGCTGTCGTCAATAGGCTGTACACGACAAGAGAGACGGGAGTGGATATTTCCTCATTGTCCAGCGTCGTTGAAAGTAGTGCTCCTGCCGATGTAGCGACGGCAGCAGGATTGTGAATGACGATGCCTGCTTGCGCGCCCGTCTTGGCCAGGCAGACGCTCATGCCGGCAAGGTAGAGTCCTGCTGCAGTGAGTGCAGGGTGTGCAATCCATCTTTTCTTTGGCTGCTGCACTGCAGTGTTGTAGTCAGTGACAATCTTCGCCAGTAGTTCTTCGCCGCGAGGATACGTGAACCCAATATCTATTCCCGTGCCTTCCTGCGCTGCGGCGCCGATCGTGTCATAGTACAGTCCTTGTTCTATGGCTGTCGAGAACTTTTTGAATGGTAATGGCCAGGTTGGCCTGAGCAAGCCGCCTTTGTGCAGTTTGGATACTGCAGTGAAGTACTTTCTTGTTTTTGTAGGCATTGCTTCCGTGAGTGAGGAGAAGCGCGCTTTGTCGTCGCGCATGCCCATCAGGACGGTGAAGTCGTAAATCGCATTCTGCTTTTGCTCCAGCAGCCGACCATACGTTTCAGGGTGTGCTCGCGCGACTGCCTTGATGTCGTCGATACTTCCCTGACTGCCGAGATCTTGCCTGATTGCAGCGTACAGCGCTGTCTCCGCATCGAAGAACCCTGCCTGGTTGAGCGCTACCAGACCGCACAGCCGTGCCGTCTTTTGATGAGAGAACGGCAGGCGTATGTTGACTTTCGATGCGGTATGCACTGCATTCTTGACTGCAGCAGTTGTTTCTTCTGCCGTGCATCCCACAGAGAGTCTGTTGAGCATCGTCTGATAGGCAAGGATCATCTTTCCTGAGGACATGCCGAGCGTTTTTGCGAAGAGCTTACCCAGCCTGCTTGTTTTTTCAGGCATCATGGTTGCGGCGAGCGAGAAATCGTTGGTTTTTGTTGCAAGCAGGAGTTCGTCAAGCGTTTGCGGGTTCATTGACGGCAGATACTCTTTCTCATACTTAAATGTTTCTTCACCATCTTACCAGTATCGCTGCTGGCACAGGTAGTGCTTGCGCGTTATGCGCAACGTCATTGCTTTGACCAGCGCTTGATACTGTCCGCAAGCGTGCACAGATCATAGACGAACCACGTGTTGGGACGCACGAGTTTTGTCTGCACTTCCACATCCGCCCGTCGAGGATAGTCGGGATGGATGCCGATGAACAGCTCCTTGTCCGTCATAGACCACGCGCCTAGTTCGTAGAGCGCTATGGGGCAAATGGCTTCTTTGGGGAACCAGAAGGAAATGGCTGTTGCTTTTCTCAAGTGTTTGTACTCCCAGATAATCTGTTCTCTTGCAGCGTTTGGGTTTTCGTGGAATGTTTTCCTACGGGGGTTGAGAATGACGAGTGCTTCGTCCTTGAGCAGCGCAGTGAGTTCGTGCTGCCAGTCAGGACAGTTCGTTATGCCTCCTGCAAGAAAAATACTTTTCTCATTGCCAGTATATGCTTGTGGCGCTTCGATGTAGTGCATAACCATTGCGAATGCTCGCGTACATTTAAACATTATGCCCAACAGTCGTGTTCGTAGAGGTAACGCAGTTTCTGCTGCTGTGACTTCTCATACAACGTTCCGCCAGGCAGCCAATCTTTTATCGATTGTGTTTCGTACTTCCACGTTAAGGAACGTGTGCCTAATCCCCTGATGATGTTTTTGACCTGTTCTTTCGTGATGCCATCTGCGTACACGCAGAGCACGCTTTTCTCGTACGGCAGAGGATCATAGTCGAGGTTTTCCTTGTGCGTGTATTTTGCCTTGAACAGCAGACCTTGCTCGACGAGAGCATCAATTGTGGGAAAGAGCTTTGCAAATCGCTTCGGTGTTCCTGATGACAGCCACTTGCCTGCAGTGCTAAAGTCCAGGGGTGTGTTGTTTTTATTGTATGACCACACCCAAACATTTGTCTTATGTATCATTGCACATCCTCGACTCCAACATAGGGCAGTGGAACTTTATGAATATTTGCACAAGAGGCAAAACAGAAAACTATTTAAAAAGCATTTCCGTCTGGTGTTGAGAAAGGGGTGAAGCATGGTTGATGCTCAATCTGATGAATATGAGTTATTGCCTCACGAGGAACTAGAAAAGCTGAGGAAGGAGCTGGATTCGTTCAAAAAAGATCCGCTTGGAGGCATGGGTTCTTCAAAGACGCTCATCGAGGCGATGGATAATCTTTCAAGGAGCATGAATAATCTCCTGAACTTGCTGAACCAGACGCAGAATGACCTCATCAAGGAATATGAAGGACAAAAGCCGCAGGAGAAACTGAGCAGGATCCTCGACCAGAATGAGAAGATGGCACGAGCGCTCGTGGCGATTGCAGACATGGTGAAGAACCAACAAGCCCCACCAATGCCACAAATGAGCCAGCCGCAGATGCAACGCATGATGCCTCGGCAAATGGCTCCTCCAATGAGAACATTCCCTCCTCCGGACATGCCACCACCTCCCCCATCACCGAACCTGCCGCCGTTGCCTCCTCCAGGACCTCCTCCGCAGTTAGGTGCTCCACCGCTTCCTCCAGAACCGAAAAGGAGATTCTTAGGATTATGAATCCTGCACGAGATTTCTTGGTAAGGCTTGCCAAGACGCAGCACAAGCTGCAATTGCGCCCCGTTCCCGTGCTGAGCGATCAGGACAAGCATAACATCACACGCGCTGAGAAGCAAAGCCTGCTTGCGGACATCATTTTCGCAGAAAAATTATTGCAGGGCATGCGAGGAAAGTATCCTGATGCCATACTGAACAGGATCGGCAGCAAAATCGCTCAGCTTAGGCGGATGGCTGCTTAAGCAAATATCCTAGCAATGGCCCCGTCGACAAGTACAGGAACCTGCTGGCGAGGGCGAGATGGTACAAGGGGATGACTCGTTTGGGATTCTTGATGTCTTCTGAGAAGTGCTCATAGCCGAGCTGTGTCTCGTGGAGTTTCTCGACTGCTGTATGGTCTTTTTTCGTGAATGCTTTCTGGATGAGTAAGAATGCGTCATCCAGATGTGCGAGGGCTGTGTGTTCGACTTGGCAGGGCTGCTTGTCAAGCAGTCTGTTGAGGAAGAGGAATTCGTGCAAGGCATTGATGAGCATGCCCATGAAGTCAGGAAGGAATTCTCTGTCGAAATGCTGCTTTGCGATGATGCGCCTGCAGAAGTTGTCGTACTGGTACGTCTTGAAGATGATGGCTTCATAATCGGGAAATGGAGTTTTTTTCTGCAGTCGCGCTATGCTTGCGTGGATGACATAGCCTATATTGGTTATGAGTTTTTGCAGGATGCTATGGAATTGCTCAAAGGCAGGTTCTGATATGCTGGTTAAAATACATGAATTCTTATGCCGCTCGAGGATGTCGAAACCCAGAAGATACTTCTCAAGAGTGGATTGGATTGCGACCATGCATCGTTCGTCACCGTACTCAATATTCAGAATATCGTAGCCTGCTCTGTATGCGTTGATGATGCTTGTTCGTACGCTGCTCTCGACAGGAGAGGTGAGACGAATGGTAGTTGAAGATTTTTCTTTTTGTGAGACTTTGCTGATGCATAATTTTCCTTGCTCTTCCTCGACATCTATCTCGTCGCCCTTGCCCAGCCCATGCTGCCTGATCCAGTCTGCCGGCAGGCTCACCATAAGCGTTGCTGCTCCTTGCTTGACGAGTTTCCTTCGCATCATGAGCAGTAGGAAGAGGAAGTATAAATATATTTCTTTTCTATAAACAAAATAAGCTAATATATATACTATAAGACAAAAGTATATACTAACGGGTGCTATTTCTACCCTTATGCGCGCACAGCGCAAATACACAAAAACGCAAGGTGAAAACATGTTAGAACTACTGATTAGAGCAATACCCGCATCGTACATAGGCGCAGGCGTTTCCGGACTCTTCACAGGATACGCAGCAGCGCACAACACACCCATCGAACCGGAAGCGGTGAGGAACGTACTCATGTACGGACCAATGATTGCAGGAGGAGCATCTGCAGCAATTGGCTCGTGGGCATTCTGCTACGGCATGAGCGGCAATGCAAAAGAGTCAGCAAAGGCAAGTGGAATCTATGGCGTCATCGGTACAATAACTGCAGGACTCATTCAGGCAGCAGGCTTCGGTATAGGCTACCTCGCAGGAAAAATGTAAAGTGGAAGCATACTGCAAAAAAATAATGGCAACAAATGTGTTTGGATCATGTTGATGTGCAAGACTTGAAGGAGTTAGTTCAAGATACACAACTGTACACAACAGACTGGACACTCAGTCTATATATCCTTTCCCATCACGGTCTTCCTGCCGTTTGCCTCTGCCCGCTTGACCGCATCGGCGATGAGCAGCTTCACCTTCTTATCGAGCTCTTCAGAAAAGTCAGATGAGACGTTATAATTGCCAACAAGTTCCTTTATTTTCGACTTCACTATTATGGTATCGGACACGATATCACCTCAACTCTCTCTTTAGACCTGTCTTTTTTATAGTTATCGGTTAACTATATAAAGCGTGCTGTTGAGGAAGGACGCATGAATGTCCTCCTGCTTATCTTTGCAAGCGCTGTCCTGCTTGCTGCCGTTGACATTTTGAGTAAGAAAAGCCTGCAGCACCGTCACAGTATCGCGTTCAATGCTGCACGAGGGGCGTGGTCGTTGCTGCTTCTCCTACTAATAGCCCCGTTCATCCTCACGCCCATAGCATTCAGAGAGATAGTCATCATTTTCATCATCAGCATTTTGCTCACCGCAGAAGTCCACTTCTACTATAAGGCGCTCAGGCATCTGGACATCAGCATTGCCAGCCCGCTCATGGAACTCACGCCACTGTTTTTGCTCATCCTTGCCATGCTCTTCCTTCATGAGCGACTGCACGTGGTGAACATTGCGGGGATTATCCTTATCGTAAGCGGGGCGTTCCTACTTAATCTTGACCTGTCCGCTTTCAAGGAGAAAGTGAAAGGACATTACGTGCTGCTTGCCGTGCTCGCTGCAGCGCTTGGTGGCGTGGTTGCTACGCTACAGAAATTCAGCATTGCAACTGTTCCCCCTCTCGTCTTGGGCTGGTGGTTGTGGGTTTTCGTCAACGTCCTCCTGATCATCTTTTCCGTGGTACAGCACGGCTTCAAGGAACTGTTCGAGGAAGTGAAACAAAAGCACCTCTTCACCATATCTGTTCTGGGCATCAGCTCTAATTTCGCGTTCCTGCTCGCACTGCCGCTTGCATTCGTCAGCATCGTGCTGCCACTTCGCAGAATATCAATATTGTTTAGCGTCATTGCAGGGGGAGAATTGTTCAAGGAAAAACACGTCCTGCTACGAAGCATCGCCACGTTCATCATGCTCGGGGGGACGGTGCTGCTCATCCTCTAATTGTAGAGGTGCAAGGCGTTGAACATGCACGTTCTGAGCCGTACAAAATCATCAACCAGCATATCTACACGCGCACTATAGCTGGTGATGCAGTCAAACTTTTCCTGGGCGCTTGCCTCAGGAAGGAAGGACATCATGTCGAGATAGCCGAAGCTGAAGTCGATGACATTATCCACAATCCCATCTATGGTGTCACCGAGTGTATCGTCCATTCTTGCAGCGATGAATGCCACGTTCTCAAGAACGTGACCGCAAGCGGTGCTGAGGCTGTCCGGCGACCACATTTTGCACTCAAGACCCGGACCGTGGCCTGTGTCGTACGCAACATTTATGGGATATAGCGCCTTCACGAGCTTCAGGATGTTCTCGCAGGCAATGAAGCAATCTGCGCCGTCAGCAAGCGAATCGTTCACACAGACAGGGATCTCCACGTCACTCGCGGATGATGAAGATTATTTAAACGTTGTGAAACGAATACACAACTAAAGCAAAGGAAACCACGCCTACACAGGAGGTTCTCTCGTCGTAAAGTTTAAATACTTGGGCGTCCCAGGACTGGACAGGCAACAGAAAACCTTAAAAAGCAATGACAAAAACAGAGACCATGGAACAGCAGCTCCTTCTGGACAACGACCCGAACAACCCGCATAACAGGATATTCTCTGTGCTGTTCAACGAGCAGGAATTGACGTGGCAGAACATCATCTATGATCTCGTGCGGGCAGAAGGCATGGATCCTTGGGATATCAGCGTGTCGCTGCTCGCAAAGAAGTTCTTGGAGCGCATCCAGCAATTACGGGAGTTCGATTTCAGGATTACAGGCAAGATGATACTTGCGGCTGCTTTGCTCGTCAAGATGAAAAGCACCCGGTTCTTGGAAGAAGACATGCTGTATTTCGACCAGCTCATGCACGAAGGGGAGCCGTATGAGCTTGATGAGGACGGGCACATTTTCATCGACAAGGATCTGGACATCCAGCTGTATCCGAAGACTCCTCAGCCGAGAAAGCGGAAGGTCTCTGTCTTTGATCTGGTCAAGGCGCTGGAAAGCGCGCTCAAGGTTGACGCCCGCAGAAAACCCGTGATTCCCAAGCGGCAGATCAAGATAACGCTGCCGAGCGCCCACATAGACATTGAAGGGCTTATGGGCAGCATGTATGATAGGATAGAGCAGCACTATGCCCAAAAGCAGGAGACGCTCACGTTCACCATGCTCGTTCCTGGCGAGAGCAGGACGGACAAAGTATTGACGTTCATCCCGTTGCTGCACTTGGACACGCAGCGCAAGATTAACCTGGAACAGCAGCAGCATTTTGGGGAAATTAGCGTGATGCTCCTTAAAAAGGCTTCTTAAGCGCAATATACTGCCCTTCTTCCGAAAAGGCAGTTCTTGCCAGAAAGGTTTTTATGCGCAAATGCATTAACGAAGAGCAGTGAGAATATGAGCTACCAAGGACTGCCCCTTATCGTGAACTGTTATGATGACAACTCGCAAGGCTTCACCCCTGCAGCGATATGCAATGTCGCCTACCACCGGTCCGACTATCACGGCCTCATGCTTTCCGGCATCGTCAATTATGTTGAAGGCGGAGCACAAGGGCTCGAGGTGGCTGGCTTCATGAACTATGTAGAAGAGGTCGATGGCCCGCTCGTCCAGATAGGACTGTTCAACAGGACAGGGCCGACAAAAGCTCCCGTCCTCCAGATAGGACTATTCAACAAAACAGGCAACCAGGTCGGTGCGCTGATCAATATCAGGGGAATGAAATCGCTCACGGACATCATCAAAAACGCGTATAACCGCTTGACGAAGAAGGTCAGTGATCAGAAAAGTCAGTATTGAGTGATTCTGCGGCTCCATCCTCAATCTCTTTCGCATCCCGCTCCGCACACACAGTATGCAGATGTCCGCATACGAGTCGGCACGTAGCTGGATTGTTCGTGAATTGCTTCGCTCGGGGATGCACGAGACTCTGAGGACGAAGCCTGATTCTGCGTAAATTTCTTAAATGCCTCCGCATTCCTCTTCCCGTGCAAGGAGGTTCGAGAACATGACACCCATAGGTGAACGAGTCATTCTCAAAAAGCTGGAAAAGGCAGAACGGACACAAGGAGGATTGTACATCCCCGACAACGCCAAAGAGGAGAAGAAAGAGGGAATTGTCCAGAGCGTCGGCCAGAAGGACGGCAAGGACCTTCCCCTGAAGAAAGGCGACCACGTCCTGTATGGCGGGTATGACAATGAGGACATCGAGATAGGCAACGAGAAGTTTGTCATCGTCGAGTTCAAGAATATCCTGGCAAAATTCTAAGGAGTGAAGAACATGGCAAAACAGATTCAGTTTGACGAACACGCACGGCAAGCACTGCTCAAAGGAGTCAACAAAGTAGCAAATACGGTCAAGATAACGCTTGGCCCGCAGGGCAGGAATGTCATCCTAGACAAGCCAACCCATCCTCTTGTCACAAACGATGGCGTCACTATAGCCAAGGAGATCGAGCTGAAGGACAAGTTCGAGAACATGGGCGCCAAGCTCATCAAGGAAGTGGCGTCAAAGACGCAGGACGTGGCAGGGGATGGTACGACTACAGCAACACTCTTGACACAGGCAATGATAACGGAAGGGCTCAAGAACATCACGTCGGGCGCAAACCCTATCGAGATCAAGAAAGGCATTGAGAAGACGACGCTTGCCGTCGTTGAATACGTGCAGCAGCGCAGCAGCCCCGTGCAGGACAAAGAGAATATTGTCCAAGTCGCAACTATCTCTGCCAACAATGACGAATTCATCGGGCAGCTCATCGCCGATGCCATGGAAAAAGTGGGCAATGCTGGTGTCATCACCGTCGAGGATGGCAAAGGCATGGAGACTGAGCTGGAAGTGGTCGAGGGCATGCAGTTCGAGCGCGGATTCATCTCGCCTTATATGGCGACAGATCATGAGAAGCTGCTGACAGAGCTGGACGACCCGTACATACTCATTACCGATAAGAAATTGAGCAGCATGAAAGAGCTCGTCCCTTTGCTCGAACGCGTTGTGGGAGAGGGCAGGAGCCTGTTCATCATCGCCGATGATATCGAAGGAGAGGCGCAGGCAGCGCTCATCCTGAACATCATCCGAGGCACAATCAAGGTGTGCGCGGTCAAAGCACCTGGCTTCGGTGACGAGCAGAAGGAGATACTCGAGGACATTGCGACACTGACGGGTGCAAAGGTCGTCTCTGAAGAGAAGGGCATGAAGCTCGACACGACAGAGAACGTGTTGGGATCTGCACGCAAGATACGGGTGGATTCTGAGAAGACCATTATCATCGAGGGAAAAGGCAACAAGAAGTTCATCGAGGCGAGAAAGCACCTTCTCGAGAACCAGATACGGCTTGTGGATATGGACTACAAAAAGCAGGACTTGAAGAAGCGGCTGGCGAAGCTTGGTGGAGGAGTTGCCGTCATCAGGGTTGGCGCTGCCACCGAGACTGAGATGAAGGAGAAGAAGATGCGCATCGACGATGCCTTGAACGCAACAAAGGCTGCTGTCGAGGAAGGCGTCATTCCTGGAGGAGGCGTTACTCTGCTCAGAGCGATAGAGCACGTGAAGCAGTTGGTGCTGGAGAATGATCAGAACATTGGCAAGCACATCATCCTGCACGCATTGGAAGCGCCTATCCGCCAGATTGCAGAGAATGCGGGCAAGGAAGGTGCTGAGGTCATTGCTCGGCTGAAGCATGAGCAGAATCCGAACGTCGGCTATAATGCCAAGAAGGATTGCTACGAGGATTTAGTCAGGGCAGGCGTCATCGACCCTACTAAAGTGGTGCGGAATGCGTTGCAGAATGCGGCGAGCATCGCGGCCATGGTATTGACGACAGAAGCGCTCGTGACTGACTTTGATGATGACAAGGACGAGAAGTCACCGACGATCATCATCTAAATTTTTTTATTCTTCTGTACTATTCTTGAGATGAACGACCGCGCAGACATTGTTGAAGCAGCCCGCTTCAACGCTGTTCTGGTCGAGCAGGCAGGGCTTGATGCACATCAGCCGTGCAGAAACTTTTTCTTTATGCCAAGACTCGTAGTTTGCGTTGATGGCTTCCCAGAGGCAGCACTGGTTATGGGCGACATTGTCCTTGACGAGCATGCAATCACTGTGTTCTGTGCATGCGTACTGTGGTGGATTGTCTGAAGCACATCCTGCAAGGAAAGCAAGCAGGAGCAGTGCGAGCAGCAGTCGTCTCATGGAATCTTCCTTGCAGTGCTAGTTCTTAAATATTACTGTGGAAAAGGAGGGAAAGGATTCTTGTCAGGGAAGCTCGTCTGGGGAGGAGGTTGGCTAAATGAAGGAGAGGGCTGTCCTGATTCTGTGTCTTCCCTGTCTTTGCGCACGGCAAGAGGATCGGGGATTTTTTTGTCAATCCATTCGATGACGAAATACCATATGGGAAAGAAGAGGAAGATGACAAGGAAAAACTCACCGTGCAGCTCGGCAACGCCGTACATGAGCGGAGTGATCATGAGGAGTATGTACGTTATTTCTCGAATCCTGCCGAAATAATGCACGAACGCCCTCGCTTTGATGCCATAGATGATGACCGAAAGCCCATACGCGAAGATGATGAAGCAGATGAAGAATTTTATTGCTAGTTCCCACCCCCACATGAGCTCTCCTGCAGTTATGAGCTTTACAAGATATCTCGTCCAGTCAAGCCCTACAAAGACGGGGACGACGCCGTTGCTGATGGCATTCCCATATGACGTGCCTGACTTTTCCTGGAAGAACTCAGCAAAAAACCAGGAGAACCAGATAGGAATGATGATCCACATCAGCTCTAAGTTAAGAATGGGTGCGATGAAAAGGTTGAGCCAGGAAAGGATGAGATGCCAAATGTAGGCGAGCACTGCAAGGATGACTTCCCAAAAGGCCATGTCTCATTTATAAAGAGAAGCCTATTTAATGTTTACGGTCTGTACTCTTTGTGGTTGAGGCTGTCAATGTGCGAAAGCCCAAGCGAGAAATCCTTGCCTTCGTATGGCAGGTTCAGTGACAGCGTGTCCTTTTCATGAATGGTCGTCAGCATCTTCTTCGCGTCATCTCCAGCGAAGCGGAGCATGATGTATTCGTTCTCCATCGTGTCCGAACAGTCCTTGCCGACGATGATGCCTTGCGCTCCCAGCAATGTGCTCTCCCAGTAGCTCTTGTGCACGACAACACAGGATTTCTTTACCTGCATGCCATATTCGGCCATGCCGCCGAGTGCTCCAAGGCACAAGAATGCAAGGGTTCCATACCAGCCTAACTTCACCTTGTCTGCGAGGGTTGCCATGAAGAAAGGAATGCCTCTTCAAATAAATACTTTTTGCTTCAACTCAATTACACACGTATTATGAATACAGCATGCAAAACATTCTCATGATTGATCTCGTTCATGCACGTCGACTATTTCTTCAAATACAGCATGTTGACGGCACTTCCGTTTGCCTCGAAAGAAATGATTGGTGAAGAGTACATGAATGCGTAGAATCCTCTGCCTTTTCTTGAGAAGAAACGCATGTTTTCAGGAACCTGTTCTGGATGCAGATAGAGTGGTATGTTTTGGTGTTCAATCTGTTTCAGTTGTTCGACTGCCTTTTTGAAGTCGAATCCCACACCACTATCCCGTATCCTAACAACGACGCCTCTTATTCCCTGAAACGCTTTTATGGTGACGGGCAGCGTCGGATCGTTCTGGTTGCCGTGATAGAATGCATTCTCGAGCGCCATGCTCAAAATGTACGAACCGTGTTTTCCTCCAACTGTTTCCCTAATACAGGTCATCAGCTCGTCAAGGCCAGCATAGTGCTCAATGACGAATTGCGCCCAAAGATCAATATATGGTTCGTAATCAGCAGGCGGAAAGTCATATCGTTGCGGCGGCTTCCAAACACTACGGGAAGGACAGCCAACGATCGCTGCAGGAAGTATCCAGTCAAAGTGCACAAGACGAGACTCTTCTACGTTGTCCAGCATGTTGTTCAGCGTTAGACACAAATCAATCATATACGAAAGAGAAAGAGTTCTGAGTTAATAATCTTTCAGATTTTGCGACTTCTCTGAAAGCACAAACCAACATAAACCTTTTTAAACCCCCATAAATCCCTCTTGCACATGACGCTCATCCTGAGCTTTTACAGCAATCCCAACATAGGTCTGTATGGGTTCTGCACGGACAGCTATTGCCTGCTGGGCAACGACGTGCCTGAAGAGGCAGCCAGGCAGATAGGTAAGGAGCTCAACGTTCCCATTCACCGGCTCAACATTGCAGGAACGTCCATGCTGGGTGTCTTTCTTGTGGGCAACAACCACACATTGCTCGTACCCGACATCGCATTCCCAGACGAGCTGAAAAGGCTCGAGCAGTACAACCTCCCCTACCAGCTCATCAAGACAAAATTCACCTGCCTGGGCAACAACATCATCATGACGGACAAGGCCGCCTTAGTTAATAAGGAACTCCCCAAAGAGCTCGTCCAGCAGATCAGAGACAGCGTTAACATTCCCGTGCAGCAGGCAAAGATTGCCGACGTGTTCAGCATCGGCAGTATGGCCGCCCACAACAGGAAAGGCATGCTCGTCAGCCACGACATCACCGACGATGAGTACGCATTCCTCGCAGATCTCTTCAAGTTGCCCATAACCACGGGCACGGTCAATTTCGGCAATGCCTATATCAGCAGCGGGGTACTCGTGAACAGGCACGGTCTGGTCATTGGCGCCATGTCCGGAGGCCCAGAACTCGTCAATGCAGAACAGGCATTCGGGTTCACGGAGGGATAGCATGGAACTCAACAAGGAACACATCTTCCAGATTCAGACCATAGACCTGCAGATGAAGCAGATCGAGCAGGCATTGCAGCAGGTGGACGAGCAAATTGCTGAGATGCAAGGCACGCTCAAACACATCGACGAGTTCAGCAAGCTCAAGAAAGGCGATGAGCTGCTGGTGAGCGTCATCAATGGGGTCTTTGCCAAGGCGACGCTGCTCGGCAGCGAGTCCGTGCTGGTGAATGTGGGCAGCAATACCGTCGTCGAGAAGTCCATCGAAGACGTCAAGATACTCATCCTCAAGCAGCATGCGGAGATGGCCGCGTACAAGGAAAAGCTGGTTATGCAGTTCAACGAACTTGTAGAGCAGGCGCAAAAGCTCGATGCCTCTCTGACACCAGGTGATGGCTGATGTTCGGATTCTTCAAGGAGGCGCTCAAAAAGACGCTCGGCAAGTTCACGAAAGCAGTGGAGAAAGAAGCGACCGTCGAGAAGGTCAGCGAAGAGGAAACACCCCCTGAGAAGAAACACGTGGCGATAAAGCAGCCCGAAGAGAAAACAGCCCCAAAGCATGAAGAAAAACATACAGACATTCGCAAGCATCCTGAAAAGAAACCTGCGCCGTCAGCGCAAGAGCTGATCAATGCCGTGCAAGGAGAGCCGCTCAAAGCAGAGTGTCTCCCGCATGAAATAAAGCAGCCCTCTGCGCAAGAACTGCTGGACACTGTTGAAGAAAAACAGGAAGACACATCTCCTGACTACATCGAAATTGAAGCTCCTAAAGATGAGAATGTCGAGGAAGAGCGGGAGAAGAAAGGATTCTTTGCACGCATCTTCGGCAGGAAGACAGAGGAGGATCTGAACGAGCAGATTGCTCACGATCTCGATCAGGAAGTCGAGGAGAAGGTGCTGGAAGGAGAGGCCGCGGCAAAACTGGAAGAAGAGCACAATGCCATCACGTTGCCCAGCGACGAAATTGCTCCTGCTGCAGAAGCGGTCGAGGAAGAGCTCGATGCATTTGAGGAAGAGGCGAAGCTCGATCGTGAAGAAAAAAAATTGCAGGAAGAGCAGAGAAAACAGCGTGAAGAGAAAATAGCCCTGCTCAAGCGAGAGCACGAGCAGAAAAAAGAAAAAGTGCATGAAGAAGAAGAGAAGAAAGGGTTCTTCGGCAAGATCGCCGACGCATTCACGAAGATAACCCTCAAGGAAGAGAAGTTCGAAGAGTTATTCTGGGATCTAGAAATTATCATGCTGGAGAACAACGTCGCTGTGGAAGTCATTGAAAAAATTAAGATGGACTTGAAAGCGGAACTCACGCAAGGGAAGATCTCACGGCACAGCGTGGAGAAGATTATCAGCGAGACGCTCAAGGAGAGCATCACTCAATTGTTCGATGTCGAGCAGCGAGACATCATCGCAGAAATAAAAATGAAGAAGAAACAGCAACTGCCGTACGTCATCGTCATGATAGGCGTCAACGGCTCAGGGAAGACGACGAGCATGGCCAAGCTCGCGCACATGATCCAGAAGGAAGGGCATAGTTGCGTCATGGCAGCATCGGACACGTTCAGGGCAGCCGCCATTCACCAATTGGAGGAACATGCCAACCGTCTCAACGTCAAGCTCATCAAGCATGACTACCATGCGGATCCTGCGGCGGTGGCATTCGACGCAGTCGCTCATGCGAAAGCGAAGAATATCGATGTGGTGCTTATCGACACGGCAGGAAGGATGCACAGCAATGCCAATCTTATAGAAGAGCTCAAGAAGGTAGTTAGGGTCAACACTCCTGACCTGAAGATTTTTGTCGGTGAGTCCATAACGGGCAATGATTGTGTGGAGCAGGCGAAGGAGTTCGACAAGGCAGTGGGCATAGATGCCATCATTTTGACAAAGGCAGATGTCGATGACAAGGGAGGTGCTGCCATCTCTGTCAGTTTCGTGACGAAGAAGCCAATTCTGTACTTGGGCAATGGACAGAAATACGCCGACCTAACGCCATTCGATGCAAAGATCATCGTGGAGAGTTTGGGACTGGCATAACAGAAATGTATACTCAGTTATTCGTATCGCAGCGCATCCACTGGCTTGAGCTTTGACGCTTGATATGCAGGGATGATGCCTGCAGCGATGCCGATGATGACAGAGACGGACAGTGCCATAAGTATTGCATGGAGGGAAACGAATGTCCCTCCTCGAAGCATGCCTGTTTCCCCCATGAGTGCAGGCAATGCACCAGAGAGCACAATACCAAAAACCACTCCCAACAGTCCACCAACCATGCCAATGAGTGCAGCATTGAGTAGGAAAATAGTCAGAATGTCCCTGTTTCTTGCGCCTATTGCCTTCATGATGCCTATTTCTTTCGTCTTCTCGAGCACTGAGGTGAACATCGTATTTGCTATGCCAACAGCGCCGACGATGAGGGAAACTGCCGCTATAGCAACCAAGAATGCATTCATGGAGGACATCATCTCCGAACGGGTTTCTTGCATCTTCTTGCTTGAGGTTATGGAGAAGTCTTGGGTCTTTGCAGTGACATGACGGACGAGCATGAGTCTTTGTTCTGTCTTGTTAATGGTCTCGTCCAATTGGCCCTCATCCTTGATCTTGATGATAATGGAATCATAGACGCCTTGTTCTTTGTCGTCGAGCACCTGGTATGCCATGGCGAGTGGTGCGTATATCGTTGTACTGTCATCATCAAGCACGCCTACAACTCGGAAGACGTTGCTTTCAATAGTAATCATTTGGTTTATGCCTACGGGCTTGTCGAAAAAGGAACTGGCCAGTTTTCCTCCAATGACAATGACGTTCTGGTCTGCAGAGTCAAGCATCCTGCCTTCAGCAATAGCCTCTGTCGTTATTCTTGACCAGGTTTTCTGGTCGACGCCGATTAGTGATACAGAGCCTGATTTGCCAAGATAGGATACTTTCACCGTTCCTCTGATCTGGGTATCGATGAGTGCAATCTCAGGCAACCCCTTCAATGCCTGCACGTCAGTGCGGTCGAGGACGGGTTCTTCTTCCGTCGCTGTAGCCCCTCCTCCACCACGTTCACCTGGCGGGCCGAACATGCTGAATCCTCGCGAATAGCCCGCAGACAGCGTCAAGAGATCACCGCCAAGGCCTCCAAGCTGTTCACTCATTTGTTGCTGCATACCGCTGCCTATGGATGTTATGGCAATGACTGCTGCAACGCCAATAACGATGCCCAGGATGGTCAGCCAGCTTCTTAGTCTGCTGTGCAGAACCATCTCGAACGCGTGCTTGAAGCACTTGCGCAGCTTCATTTTCTTTTTTTCTCCAAGGACTCTTGTTTCCTGAAAAACGAGGTTGATGCTTGGTGTGGGTTGAGCAGTTTCGCTTTCTTATGTCTCCTGTAGAATATGCCTGCAAGCACTGCAACGACTAACACCACGAACAAGATAATATACCATTTATACGTTGAGAAGAAGCTCTGCTGGCGTGCCCCCCTGAACGAGGACATGCTTGGTAGCGATGCATTCATGGCTGTGCTCAAGCTCAATGCTACTGTTTTCTCGATGAGCTGCCTCTTGCCCATCGTGTCCGTGTAGGCAATATTCACCGTTACGGTGTTCTGTGAGGATATGCTTCTCTGTTGCATGTCCTGCTGACTCATCGTCTCATTTGGAGTTGTGCTTGATCGCTGCATAGATTGGAGGCTGAAGCTTGCAACCGTATAATCTCCCGTGTTGAGGTTCCCGACAATCATTGCATTCGATCCTGAAACAAGCCATCCCTGCTGTTGCGGGATGATGACCGACACTGAGGATGCAGGATTGCTGCCTACATTTGCGACAGTGAATGACACTTGGCTGCCCGTGATCTCAGAAAATGCGACATCAAAATCAGTTCCTCCACCAACGTAGATGCCCGCGATGGTCGTTATGGTCTTCTCTTCACCCGAGTTCGTTTCCGCATAGGTGAGATACAGATTAAGAGGATAGAGCCCTGCATCGGCATTCGTGTCAGCGATGACTTGATAGTCGACATCAACGCCTTCATTGACGTCAACATACTTGATGTAGCGCGTGTTGTCGCTGCCGACAGGGAGGATGATATTCTCCTCGTTCTCCCAATAAAAAGTCAGGTCACGGAGAGGCGCGTTTCCCACATTGTTAATGGTGAAGCTCAGACTGCTTTGTTCTCCTGGAACAAGAACTGTCTTATCAATGTGGATGATTTCTGCACTCTCTCTTCCTTGTACGTCGAGAGAGAGGCTCTTCTCAAAAAGATATGTGTGGTCTTGGTCATAACATTTCAGTTTCAGTTCGTACGTGCCCGCCGTTGCTGATTTGTCAATAGCAAGCCTGAACTTGACGATCTTTAGCGATGTATCATCCAAATAGCCTTGATAGGAGGATATGCTCCCTATCTCTTGCATGGATGATTCTCCAGATGCGATGGAGAAAGGATATGCTGGAACAATCTCTATAATGACGTTGGCAAGAGGTTTTCCGCCAACGTTTGCAACACTGACACGAACGTCAGCTGTCTCTCCCACACGGGGAGGGGATGGATTGGTATTCACGATACTTAACGAGAGTGCTGCCGAGTCTTTCACGGAAAGGCTATCCGTAGCAGCCAATGCATTCGTTGACAGCAGCAACGCCAATGTCAGAAACAAGATTATTTCTTTCATGTTTTCACCTCGCGACTGTGCACCTGTCGCAATATTTGTCCATCTTTAAGTTCAATGACCGTCCGAGCATATTTTGCCAAGTTCAAGTCATGGGTCACCATGATGATGGTTTTTCCTTGCTCACGCCAGAGCTTGCTCAGCAGCGAAAGCACTTCTCTACCCGTAACGCTGTCCAACGCCCCTGTAGGTTCATCTGCAAGAATGACTTCAGGATTGCTCACGAGGCTTCGGGCAATGGAGACGCGCTGCTGCTGGCCGCCAGAAAGCTGTGTTGGCAAGCTGTGCAGCTTATCAGCAAGACCGACAAGCGCAAGAATATCCTTTGCACGCTGCTCCGCCTCGGCATCACTGTATTCGAGAAACTCAAGCGGTAGCAGTACATTTTCGAATGCGGTGATGGAAGGAATGAGATTGTATTGTTGGAAGATAAAACCAACAGTTCTTCCTCTCAATGTTGCAAGATCAGACTCGGACAGGACGGATATGTTCTTATCCTTAAGAAAGATTTTTCCTTTAGATGGCATGTCAAGGCAACCGATAAGATTCATCATGGTGCTCTTTCCCGATCCTGACGCGCCAATGATAGCAACAAAGTCCCCTTTCCTTATCTCGACACTTATCCCTCTCAATGCGGGAACATCAATCTCGCCCATATGATATATCTTCCAGACGTCCTCGAAGCGAAGAAGAACAGATTCTTGTTTCATGACGGCCGCTCCGGAGGCTCTCCTTGTGGGCCATTCTGCCAGTTCGGCGTGCAGAGCAATTGTCCGTTCTCTAACATACAGATGCCTTCTCCTCTTCCGAGCACACACGCGTCCTCTTCTGTCTTGCCCTCGCATGCAGATTTTGCTTGCTGCTGCATATCCGCCATTTGTTGCCGACGTTCTGCATCAGTCACTTTCCCTCTGCGCATTTCTGGATTTTGGTCAGGAGTATCGCTTATTTCCCTGTTCGTTCCATTGAATCCATCAGCATACACTCCTCCAACTGGAGGCTCTCCCGTTATACTGCTTTGCGTATTCGCAGTACAGCTCGTTAAGAGCAAAAAAGCCAGGGAAAGCAGGAATAGGGATGTTGTGTTCATCATATACCTCCTCATATCTTCCGCGGAAGAGCATAACTTTCCTTATAAATGGTGTGGATGTATCATCCATATCTGGAATACACTCCGCAGGAGTAATACATTAAAAAAAATAAAAAAATTAGATACGCAAGCCATGACCCTTCCCGAATCCTTGGCCTGCATGTTCATCGAAACCTTTCCCAAAACTACCAACACTAGGCAATATCCCCATCTCGTCTGCAAGCGCTCTTGCAGTGTCGACATCACCGTCTTGCATTGCCTCGTGCATGGCGACAAAGGTGTCGAAGTTGTCTGCAGTAATCACGTCTAGTTCTGCATTCCGTGGGGAACTCTCCATGGCTGCCTTCCATGCTGCATAGTCTCCAGCGTCCATCGCTGCGTGTACTGCTTGCTGGTGATCTTGCATGGCAGTCATTTGCTGTTCTCTTTTCTGGTACTGGGTTGCCAGTGCATTGAACTTTTCTTCGGTGATTGTCGATCTGTATGCAGCCCAGCTCTCATCGAGGGCAGAGAGGTATGCAGTATAGTCTGCGTTCGCTAATGCGGTTCTCGTGGCATCATTCTCTAGCATCGCATGTTCTCCGTTCTTGAAAAGCGGCCCTCGTTGGACGGTAGCAGTATCTGCCATCCCTGTCGAGGATGACGCAAAGGCTCCTGCGACAAACAAGCCTGCAAAGAGCAAAAGCACCAATCCCGCATACAACATAATGTTTTTCATAGTTTCTCCTCCAAGCAACACATATGCCCGCCCATAGACAAAAGCACAGGTATAAAAAGAAAGAGAAGGAAAAATGTATACTGCACCTCCATCGCATTTATAAATATGTTTGTGTATGTGCTCGTTGGGAGTGACATCTATGCCGCCACCGTTCATGCCTGCTGGTTTCTTGCTTGAGGCAGCGTACACGCTTATCATACTCCTCCTTTGCTTCCTCGTGTTCTTCAAGACGAGAGAGATTTATCTCCTCACCAAGTACAAGGGCATCCAGTTTTTCAGGTTTGCATTCCTGTTTTTTGGTCTGGCCTATGCGTCACGGCTGCTGCTGTACATCATGCTTGTCGGCGACCTGTTCATTGTCGAGCACGTACGGGGTCCGGGATTCGTACTGCCCATCTCCAATTTGGTCGTTGCGTATTTCAGCACCATGGCAATTCTCTATCTCACGTATGGCCCCATCCACAAAAAGATCAGCGTGGAACAATTCCTCACTTGGGCGAACATCATCTCGCTCATCGTTGCCATCGTCGCATTCATCTCCATCTCTCCCCTACTATTGTCGCTCATCCAAAGCGTGCTGCTGGGAATCATGCTGGTCATAAACACGCGCGTCAAGGGAAAGAAACAGAGCAGGGATGAGAAGAGGACGAACACGCGAACCATCTACTTCCTACTTGCGCTGTTCTGGCTCATCAGCCTGTTTGACATACGGAGTCCTCGACAGTTCATACCGTTTGAGGTCAGCATCGCATTGCACGTTGCATCGCTTGGCATATTCTTCTTCATCTATTACAAGGTCGCTAAGTGGGTGAAATGAACAAGAAAAGAGATCGGCTAGAGGTCATCTTTGACTTCCTGTGTGTCATCCGAGATCATCATAATTCCATAAAGCGGACACCCCTTCTTCGCAAGACCAATCTCTCCAGCCAGAGCTTCATATACTATTTCGACGAGCTGCTCGCAAAAGAATTCATCAGGCAAATTACGGACAACCAAGGCAAGACGTACATTACACTAAGCGACAAGGGATTTGCATTCCTAGAAAAATACGCGCTCATCAAAGGATTCATCGAGGAGTTTGAACTCTAGCTCAGTGGGTAATCTTGAGCAGTTACGTATTCCTTCCTTGATAGGCTCTTTCAGCGCGCTCAAAGAACTTCTTGGTAAGTTCTGAGTTTTCTGCGTTGAACTCAGAATTGGTCAGGTGACGCAACGATAACAATTCCTTGTTATATCGAACAAACTTCAGGTCGTACGTCGGAGGGATAGTATATAGTGGATCTGGTCGGTCAGGTGTTCTTTGGGAAAGAGTAATGGTCACGTCTCCCATCATACTTTCCAACGTCAGTATGTTCACCACATATTCGGGATAGTAGTTGTCAAATCTGTCCTTGTATGCTCTCTCGGTCTCTGTTTCGTCAGTTCTCGTCCAGTCTTGAGGGAAATGCTCCTGCAACCTCTTGATAAGTGCAGCTACACTCTCGTCGGTTGCTTCTCTTGTTGTTGCTGTATTCTTGTCCAGAAGTTTCTCACTATTCACTCGATCAGCAAGAGTAGGATCGTACCTTGTCTTTTTCTGGACAAGAATCTCAGGGCATGAAGAAAGTCCCATGAGAAGAGAGGAATGCAGAATGGCATATAAATGTACCCACAGCGTACGTACGCTTAAGAGAATTCCACGTGGTGCGGCAGGCTTTCTTTGTAGCCTGCTTCCGTTATCCTGATGAACTCCGCGTTCTTGCGCATACTGAGAATGTCTTTTGCTCCGCAGTAGCTGATGCCAGAACGCAGCCCTGCAACAAGTTTCTGCACGATGTCCCGCACGGACCCTTTGTATTCCACCATCGCCTGCACGCCTTCAGGCATGATTAGTTTCTCGAAGCCCATGCTGTCACCGTTCTTCTTGTAATAGTCGACGGTCGCTGATCTGCTCGCCATGCCCCTGAACAATTTGAATTTTCGGCGGTTCATCTCGATGAGTATTCCCGGCGCCTCGTCCGTTCCCGCAAAAACGTTGCCGCACATGACTGAAGAAGCTCCTGCAGTCAATGCTTTGGCGATATCTCCTGACGTCTGAATGCCACCGTCAGCGATGAGTGGAATTCCCGCAGGAATGCAAACGGTAGCGCAATCCATGATTGCCGTCAGTTGAGGAACGCCTGCGCCCGTGACTACTCTCGTCGTGCACGTACTGCCCGGACCGACACCAACTTTGATGGCGTCAGCGCCTGCATCGATGAGGTCTTTCGCTCCTACTGCAGTAGCTACGTTGCCCACGATAAGGTCGACGCTCGGATACTTTTTCTTTATCGCCTGCACCGCAATAATGACATCGTCTGCATGACCGTGAGCCACGTCAAGGCTGAGCACGTCAGCGCCAGCAGCGACGAGCGCATCGACTCTCTGGAAGTAGTCGCCATTGATACCTATTGCCGCACCGACGAGAAGCTGCTGGTCTTTGACTTTCTTCACCTCAGCGACCTCTTCTTCAACAGTGAGGAAGCGATGGATGATGCCCAGACCTCCTTCTCGCGCAAGGGCTATGGCCATACCTGCTTCTGTTACGGTGTCCATGCTTGCGCCGAGCAGGGGTATGCCCAGAGTTCTGTTTCTCGTGAGTTGTGTCGTGGTATCGACGTCAGAACGAGAACTCACTATATTACGTTTTGGAACGAGCAGAACATCATTGAAAGTAAGACCGAGTTGCATCCCGTTGCATGTTGAGCTGTACGCTTGTATTTAAACGTTGTTATTTTTGCTAGTTGCTGCTACCACTGGTCAAGATCAGTTTCCAGCGAACTCGTATCAATTGCAGTCTCTTCAGGCTCTGCAACTTGCGGCAAGGTCAGCTCTGCTGATTGGTCGTTTGCCTGGTCTGCAGGTTGTTGAGTATCTATCTGCTGATTGTTAATCGGCTGTTGATCTCTCGTGTCAGCAACTTTTGCGCAAGCGCTCAGGACAAACAGAAGCAATATGACCGCAATCCATTTCATAGATATCACCCTGACACGTCTAAAAAAAAGAATGTTTAAAAAGATTACGATAAACTTAGGACGCAAGTACGTCGTTCGTTTCCTCGATGAGGATTTCCTGCGGCGCTTCAACGGTAGCGAGGTTGACGCCGCTGGTGCGCGCATAGGCGACGACTGCCTGCACATTCACGTGTGCTTCCTGCAATTCTTGCCGCGCATCCTTGAGCAATGTGTGTGCTTTCTGGACGGCATCTGCCCTGTCCGTTCCTTGCCAGGCCTGGCGCAAGAGGGTCATGGCGTCGTCGTAGTTGCTGCGTGCCGCCTCGATATGTGTACTGAACTCCTCGATCTGGCTCTCGAAAGGCGTCGTATCTATCTGCTTGTCCTTGAGATAGGTGATGATGTTGTTCATCCTGCCTTCGAGGAATTTTGCCCGGATGATGACTGTGTTGATTTCTGCCGCGAAGAGTTTTGCTTCATGAAGGCGCAGGCGAGCACCAACCTCCTTCCAGATGCTGATGAGATCCTTGCCTGCTGCCTTGAGCTCGTCCTTGGTTGATGCAAGCTCTATCTTTGCTCTGGCATCCTGGACGGACTGGAGCAGTGCATCGATTCTTGCAGTGCTTTCGTCAACACTGGCTTCGCTCAAATCTTCTGAGGAGAGCAGTTTCTCCTTGACTTGTTCGATCGATGATTGCATCATGTCTGCCAGCTTGAGCAGGCTGTCCTTGGCGGCGGCAAAACTGCTATTCTGCACATCCGTGCAGTTTTCTGTGCAGTCCTTTGCTGACTGGAGAAGGTCTTTGAACTCCGCATTCTTCTCAGCATATGCCTCGCGCAATTGCTTGAATTGCTCTTTTGCATAATCATAGTTCTGGAGGTGTTGCTTGCGTTTCTCAGCAGTCACTTGCCTTGCCTTGTAGTAGGTTTCGGCATTGTCTATTGCCTGGAGGCGGTAGCTGTTCAATGCCTTTTTTTGTTCCATGAACTTGCTGAGCTGTTCTCTGTTCATGAGCACGAGCTTCTTCTTCTCTTCAGGAGTGATGTTGCTCACGATCTCTCCGAACTTCTGCTTGATCTCGCTCTCTATTGCCACCCACGCGTTACGTTCTTTTGCTTTTAGTTCGTATAGGACCGGCATCGCTGCGGGTCGTAAGTTTCGATTGAGCAGGAGGCATTGTTTCTCCAGTCTGTCTGCTTGTACACGAGGGTAGTATTGCTTGAGTTTTTCCTTGCAATCCTCGAGCGTGGTGCTTGCATCTATTGTCGTGGCAGCCTCACTGCTCACGCTGACGAAGTTGTCGTCCATGGTTTCTGAGCTTGCCGTGAGCGCGCTCGTGTCCGTTTTGTCGGCGGCGTTGCCTGCAGTGTCATCAGATACTCCTGTTTGTGCATTCTCTGCAGCTACGCCGTACAGTGCGAGGGACAGGGCAAGTAGACAAAACAAAAACAGTGCGATCAGTCGTTTCATGTGCATTCCTCCTGTTCATGCATGAGTTGTTCATGCAGGATGTTGGCAATGTATAGCAAAGGCGTTCGCCTTTTTGCAATGACATTCCGAACACTACTTAATAAAATTACTTATTCTATCAGAGCGGAAAGTGCGGGAAAAAGTTCAAAAAAACTTCGAATACGTATAAAAAGTTTAAAAAAGCTTCAGAGCAAGAAACGAATGAGAATGAAGGTTGGAAGAGAAAAAAAGAAATGTATCGGCCCTCTTGTTTCTCCGAAAAAATGACAAATTATTTATAGTATAACTACACAAGAGGAGTTATGGGGTGTGGACATAAGAGAAATCGCTTTCTCTGCAGCGCAGTCCTATTGCTTGTCCTGCTTCCTGCAGTGCATGCCGCGTCCATTCAGGGCAACATCTATGACTATGCGCTGGAGCCTGCACGGGACGTCCTTGTTTCCATCAACACGACACCGCAGCAAAGCATCCTGGCAAAATCTGCAACCTATCGCTTCTCTCTAGAACCTGGCAGCTACACCATCACGGCAACGACAAATGACAACTCATTCTCTGCGACAGAGGATATTGTCATCATCAAAGACGGATCGTACAGTAGGGATATCATCCTCTTCCCCGTTACCGATGAACGCATCGTTGACGATGAGGCATTCACTCCCGCGGCGTTTCTCCAGGATCAGAACAATAACCTCACCACGATCATCATCATACTCGTCATCAGCATCATTGCCATCTTCATCCTGCTCGGCGCAGCATTCTTCATCGTAATCTATAAGGAAAAAAGACGGCTTGAGCAGCACCAGGACGAGCTCAAAGAGTACATCAACCACCTGCGGGAGGAGCGTGAAGAACGGCTCAAGGAAATACAGGCCAGCCGCACAGAACCAGAAAAACCTCTCGTCCAGCCGCAGACCATCGTTCGCATCACGCCTGAAGAGGCAAGCACCACCGTCCCGCTACAAACGCCACTGCAAACGTATAGCGTTGATGCTGCCGTGCCCGCTGAAGCAGTAGTGGAAAAAGAGAAGCCTGCACGTGATGATGACCGTACGCTTATCAAGCAGTTCATCAGGTCACACAGCCCCACGACGCAGAAAGACGTCAGGCAGGCGTTCCCGCTCATCAGCGAGGCGAAGATAAGTCTCATCATTTCTGAGCTCGAGCACGATGGCAAGGTGAGAAAATTCAAGAAGGGCAGAGGAAACATCGTGACGCGGCGTGAAGTCCATGACTGATTCCACCGATCGATTGGCAGCATATGAGATTTCTCTGCATCCTGACTCAATTAGGACAAAGGATGTGATCGAGGGCATCAGTGCGGGTCTGCTCCCTCACTTTTCGTCATGGGTGGATTGGGATTCTGCCAAAGGAGGCATGAGCAAGGACGAACGCATACTTTACACAGGGACGGCAACATTCACGAACGACAACAAGACGAACACCATTGTCGTTGTCGCCCAGAATGATCGACTGCTTATGCCGGAAAGCCTGAGGCATGCAAACGAGACATACCTGCGTGCGGAAAAGGAGAACCTAGACGTACTCACTATCGTCAATACAGAAGGTGGCTTTGCAGGGACGTCGGCAGCGCTGATGGGGCAGTCCTGGCTCATCGCGAACAACATCAAGACGTTGCTCAATCTCAAAACGTATATTGCTTCACTCATCCTGCGCAAGGGGGGAAGCGGCGGTGCATTGTCCAATCAAGTGAGCGATATTGCGCTGATGATGGAATACGCCAATTATTACGTCATTGCCCCTCCGCATTGCAGTTCCATTCTGTGGCGGACGAACGAGCATATCGACAAAGCAGTCGAGATCATGAAACCGACGGCACAGGACCTTCTTGAGGCGAAGGTCATCACGTCCATCATCCCTGAATATCCTGGCGGGGCGCATCTGGAGAAGGAACAAGGGTATAGGCAGACGCTGCTCAACATTGATCAGGCATTGGCACAGGTATTCGTCGATTTCCAAAAGAAAAGGAAGAGCATCATCCACCACATCAGCTCTCCCATAAGGAGCAGGCTGCAGCAGGCCTTGAGCTATGGCGGAGAATTGCCGTTTGCACAGCGGAGCACTCAACTGTTCAGGAGGAGAAGACGGAAGATTGCTGCAGCGATCATCGCCAAAAACCAAGGCATAGAGGCGAAAGACATCAAGCAACTGTCCTCGGATGTCGAGCAGTTGCGGAGTTACTACATGCTGACTGAATTTCAGGAGCTTGCCAAGCGGAGCGGTTCTGATGATACGGCTGCCATACGGTGTGGGTATGAGGGCGATAAGCGAGTTCAGCAGCCAGGCATCATCGTGGAAGTGAATACTGCTGAAATGGAAAAATTGCAGCGTGCCTTTCGGATGGGAAAAATCCGTAATCATGAAGAGTACAGGCAGCGCGTCAGAGATATTTTGCTCACAACAAAGACGAGAGAATGCCACGCGACCATTCCTTTTGACGTGTTCAAGGACAATCATTACAGCTGTCCTGAATGCGGCTGGGGGCCGACGCTGCCCGCCCACGACTGGATACGGGTATTCAACGACAGGGGCACACGGCTTCAGGAATTCAATGAAGAGCTCGATCTTGGCCTGATCACGAGCACCATCTATCATACGGAGGAATACGTGCAGAAGAATAAGGAAATCCAGGAAAAGCTCGGGTTGAACAGTGCGCTCGTCACTGCAGAAGGTAGCATACAGGGTCTGCCGGTCACGTTTGCTGCCATGGAATTCTACTTTTTGGGTGGGTCGTTGAGCATGGATGTCGGGATGAAATTCCAGAAGGCTGCAGAGTATGCGCTCAAACGGAAGCAGCCATTGGTAGTCATAACTTCGACAGGCGGAGCGCGCATGCAGGAGAGCATTCTTTCCCTGAAAATGATGGAGAAGAGCATGGCGACGCTCTCCCAGATCGAGGGAAAAATCCCGTACTTTGTCGTCATTGCAAACCCTACGTTCGGGGGGACACCTGCAAGCTTCGGCAGCCAAGGCATCATCACGCTGGCAGAAAAAGGAGCGTGGTATGGCTTTGCGGGTCCTCGTGTCATTGCTCTGGCGGGAGGCCAGATCGAGAAGTATGCAATGCATCCTACCATACTCACGTATGTTGAAGTCATGCCTGGCAAGCCGGTCATCGATGCAGTGGGAAGAAGGAATGAGCTGAAGGGCATGCTTTCGAAATATATCATTGCCTCATATGCAAAAAAGTGAATAATGCAGATTATTTTTCATCATTGAGTAGTTACAATTGAAAACATTTTTAAAGCTACGTACATTTACTAACCGCCATGAAACTACTTCATCAGGTAAGGCAACGTGATGTCGATCTCGTGCTGAATGGCAAAGGCGGTATGGATTTGCTCACCTATCTCGTGCAAGGCATCATGCATCTGCGACAGGAGAACGGGCGTATCGTTCCCATGCTGGAAATCCTGACAAGAGACTACTGCAAGGACGTATCCCTGCTGTACGCAATCAACAGCTACTTTCTTCTCGATGCAGCAGGCACTGCCCATGAAGAGGAAGGCTACACGCACTCAGGGTTGCCCATCATCGGAGAGGATGCTGCCGAGTTGCTCCTGAACGAGCATCACCACGATCCCACACACTCCTACTTTGCAAGAAAAGGGAGGGAAGGGCTCGTCCTGCTCAGGCAGAACAAGCAACTCTACCAGTATGTCAAGATAGAAACCATCACGCAGCAGCGCACGCAGGAACAGCAAGAAGTCGCCTTGCGCAGCGCCGGATTCATGTGCCTGCTGCTCTCTGAAAGAGACATGTATGACTCGACAACAAAATACATTGACTGCAATCCAGAGCGCTTTCCAAAATCATGCGCGTTACGACGGGAATTGGATGATGTCCTGCAGGAAGAAGCGTATGAGCAGGCAGCACTGCTCAAGCAAAGAATACTGGAGACGGGCGAGTCACTCTGACTCCCACGACTCTTCCGACTTTTGTCCTTTCTTCAGGCTAATCTTGGCAAGGATATTCATGTGCATTCGCCGCAGGAATTCTGCCTTGTCCTCTATCTTCATGATATCAGCATATCCTGACGCGATCAAGTTAAAGGCAAACGGGCTTGGCAGGTCTCCATGCGTCTCCTTGAGCTGTATCCTGCCAGACTCGATCCACTTGAGGACCTGTTCTGCATGAGCGATGTCCATGAGGTCTTCGAGCACCTCTCTTCTGGCCTCTTTGAGGATGGGAAAGTCAGGGCTGATCTTTTTTACTGCGGTGATGAGCAGGCGCGAGCTCATCTGCTGCCTGCCGACGCTCTTCGTCCTTCCTCTATAACTTCGCAGAATCATCAATGCTCGTGTCGCGCAGTGCCTGAATCTTCTGCCGAGAATCTCTGTCTTCTCAAGAGCAGTGTTCATGATATCCCTGAGTTGCGTGCTCTTGATGAGCTTCAACGCACGGGATGCCTGCACTGCCTGCGTTGTCCTGATGAAAAAGCCGACGTCACTGATATTCATCTCGACATCCTTTCCTTGTATCTGTCCTATTGCAAAGCCGACCGCTCTGGCGAGCACGTCGTTGGTTCTCCTGCCGAAGAGGGTATGAAAGATAATGTACTTGCTCTTTTCATCAGCATAGTGTTCGATGACTATCTTTTTGTCATGGCTTATCTCCGAGAAAAGATACTGTTCGTGCAGGTAGTGGTAGATTGCTCTGGCCCCAAATTCGTCAACGTAGAGATAGCTGTGGATGAACTTGAGCATGTCCTCCATGGACGTTCCTGCATCAAAATGCTCTTCCAAGTATCTTCTGAATTTTTGTATTTCCAGTGCGAGGTCGAAGCTGAGCGGGAGCATTTCGCTGAACCAGGAAGGAACGGTTGGGGGCCTGTTGATGCTTGCCTTGACGAACGCCGTCATGCCCTGACTATAGAGGAATTCGTACGTGTTCCCTCCCAGAACGAAGACGTCCCCTCGCTTGAGCCGCTCAAGGAATTGCTCGTCGATCCTGCCGATGAATTGGTCCTTGACTTTCACTTTGACGGCAGTCTCATCAGGAATTGTCCCCACATTTGTCATGTAGAGGACGCGGGCAAGCTTGCCTCGCTTGCCGATCATGCCCGTTTCCTTGTCGAACCAAATCTTTGCATAGACATTCCTGTCCTCGAGGCTGGCATATTCCCCGCTCAAATAACGGATGACCTCAATGAAGTCCTCTTTCGGCAGTTCGTGGTAGCAATAGCTCCTCTTGACGAGATAGTAGAGTTCTTCGACGGGCCATTGTCGGTCGAGGGCCATGCCGAACAGTTGCTGTGCCAGAACATCCAGGCAGTTCATGGGAATGTCAATCTGGTCTATCTTCTTCTCCATTGCCGCCTTCAACAGGACAGAGCATTCCACGAGATCGTCTCTATCGAGGACGATGATCCTGCCTTTTGCCGTATCATGCAGTTTGTGCCCCGACCTGCCTATTCGTTGCAGGGCTCTGGCTACGCTTTTGGGGCTGCCGAGCAGGATAACGAGGTCAATGTAGCCGATGTCGATGCCGAGCTCAAGAGAGGTGGAGCAGACGACGCATTTGAGCTTGCCTTCCTTGAGCCTGTTCTCGATATTGAATCGGTGTTCTTTGCTCAGGCTCCCGTGATGCGCGCCGATGTAGCTGGTTTCCACTCCTTCCTTCTTCTCCGCTTTCGCTTCGTCCTTATCTTCGTTGACTTTCAGGTAGCTGCCAGGAAATTTATCTTTGAGGTAGTGCACAACTCTTTCCGTTGCACTTCTCGTGTTGGTGAAGATGAGCGTCGTCTTGTGATCTTGAATGAGCTTGTGGATGAGCTCGTACATTTTCTTGTGCACGTCCTGAAAGGGCGTGTCGATGAGATTCTCTACCGGGCTGAGCACGTTCAGGTCAAGTTTCTTAAGGTATTGCACGTCCACTACGATGCAGTCGCGATACTTGAGCTCACGAGGATCCTCTATCCCGACGAGGAATTGTGCCACTTTGTCGAGCGGGGAGACGGTTGCAGACAATCCTATCCTGGTGAAGCTGGCAAGGGTTTGCAGCCGCTCGAGGCTAAGACTTAAGTGCACGCCGCGTTTGCTGTTGGCCATGCTATGGATTTCGTCGATGATGACCCATTGCACGGAAGACAAGGTCTCCCTGAATTTTGTCGAGGAGAGGATAATTGCGAGACTTTCAGGAGTGGTGATGAGGATGTGCGGCGGTTTTTTGAGCATCTTCGCCCGTTCAGCAGTAGTGGTGTCCCCTGTGCGTGTGCCCACACGTATGCATATTTCCTTGCCGTGCTTCTTTGCCATGGCAGTCATTTCCTCGAGGGGTTCTTGTAAGTTTTTAGCGATGTCGTTGCTTAACGCCTTGAGCGGGCTGACATAGATGCAGTACAGCTTATCCTCGAGATTGCCGTGCTCGCTCAGCGTGATGAGTTCGCTGAGGATGGTGGTGAAGGCAGAAAGCGTCTTTCCCGATCCCGTGGGCGAAGAGATGAGCATGTTTTTGCGTTTGTGGATGTTGAGAATGGAGAATTTTTGCGGGGCTGCAAATTCAGTGAATTTGCTGAAGAACCATTCGTTGACGAGTGGATTGAGGACTGCTCTCGTCTCTTCGTCCACGTATGGCTTGTCCTGAAAGGTGATCATGTGCGCTCCTCAAGATGAGTGGAGAATGGTGTTCTTAAATGTTTTCTGGAGGTGACCAGTCCTTACTGAAGGGTTCACAGACACCCCCACAACATTTATAAACGTGTTCTTGTCCTGAGCGGAAAAGGAGTTGATGCTATGACCAAGAAAAAAGCCACAACATCTGCAGAAGGGGAGAAAGCAGAGAAGAGCAAAGCGATTACGAACGTTGAGAAAGATCACGTTGTTTCCGTGCACTACACAGGAACGCTGGATGACGGCACTGTTTTTGATAGCAGCGACGACAGAGAGCCTCTCGAATTCGTTGCGGGCAATGGCATGGTCATTCCCGGATTTGACAATGCTGTCATTGGCATGAAGCAGGGAGAAGAAAAAACGTTCACTATTCCTTCAGACAAGGCGTACGGTCAGCGGCGTGAGGAAATGCGCATTTCTCTGCCTAAGGAAAAACTGCCCAACAGCGACAAGCTGCAGAAGGGCAAGTACATCATCCTCTCGACGCCTGAAGGCAAGCAGTTCCAGGCAAAAGTGGATGATCTCACGGATACCGAGGTCGTGCTCGATCTCAATCATCCTTTGGCAGGCAAGGAGTTGAATTTCAAGATTAAGATTGTCGGCATCAAGGAAAAAAGCTCGTGCGGTGGCCACCATGACTGCCACGACTGCTCATGCTGAAACCACCTCTTTTTGGTTTTCTCCTTATTTTCCTATTATTCTTTGCCAGCTGTTCGTGCGACTGCGATGACAACAATGCCTGTACGAGAGATAAGTGCGTTGCGGGACAGTGCGTGTATCTCGCCATAACGCCCTGCCAGGGCAATGGCGTGTGCGAGCAGGGCGAGGAAAACACAAGGGACTGCGGCAACTGTGATGATGGCAATGCCTGCACGGAAGACACGTTCGACAGCAGCCTGCGCTTGTGCAGGAATACTCCCATCGTTCCCTGTTGTGGGGATGGCCTGTGCAGCTACAAGGAGAACTTCACTGCGTGCAGCGACTGCAACATCACCTCTGTTGAGAGAGACATCATCATTGGAGGTGATGCGTTGTTCGTGCAGGACGTCAACACCACAAGAACAATAACGTTGCTGCCCACCAGCACGATTTCTGTGCTGACAGGAAAAGACATGCAGCCATTGCTGCCGAGCAAGGAGAACCTTCTTGCAAAGCGGTTGCATGATCCCACAGCAGATGCGGCCTTTGCCAAGAATGCCATCCTGCTCCGTGCCAGATTCATTGCGAAAGGAAAAGCGAACAAGTTCATCACCATAAGCAGTTTTCCCGTCACGAGCAGGTTCGACTGGGAAGGAATGATTGCACTGGACAACTCGTACATCCAATACGTCAAGATCGAGCATGCACGCTCAGGCGTCAGCCTTGAAGGGAACGCGATCGTCTTTGACAGTAACATTGTCCACCACGCATTATGGTCGTGCATCTACGTGCAGAATGCCTCGCCGACCATCACGAATAACCTTCTTGAGGATTGCGGCCTTGCCGCAGTGCAGGTGGATGCGGAAAGCCCGCGAATTACTGACAACAACATCACGTTGAGCGCTTTTGCTTTGCTCATGCAGCGCAAGGAGAACAGCACGATTGATGAAAACAGATTCATCAAGAACGGCAGAGTATTATATCCTTGTGCTGATTGCCTGGGTAAGAGGACGAACAACATCATCACACCCCTGCCTGAGAATGAGGTGCTCGGCTTCTTTGTGGGAAAAGACCTCGTGTATTATATGGACGGCTCAGGGGACATCTTTGAAATGGAAACCAAGCAGAACAGAAGCGCATTCATACAACCCACGAGTTTTGTGAATGAGCATCTGACGTACTTGCCGAAAGAAGAGGAAGACTAAATTTCCTGCACACCATTCTCCGTGTAGTCTATCAGTCTGATGGCAAGGCCGCACTTGATCAAGGCGGCAAGGATGGCCATGTGCTCGTGGCCTGTTCCCGAGATAATGTTGAGCCCGACTTCCAAATCAGGGACTTTGCCGTCGATCTGCTGCACGATGTCTTTTATCAGTGTTGGGAGGTCTTTCCTGAAGTCGACAACGCACAAACTCATGTTATCATTGCCTTTGAAGTTCTGGCTGCCAAACTCATTCGTTATGAGGATGGTGTGCTCGAACATGCCACTGTTGATGATGTTCATCAGGTGCGTCCAGCTTCCCTTTCCCGAACTGAGACAGGCGACGAGGTAGGTCATGCTACCAAGAAGAGGTTGCTTGTTTAAATAGATTGTGCGGAAAATCTCCGGAAATAACGAACAAAGCATCATAAAACGCGTTTTCTATAGCATAACATGTATGCGGTAAAAATGACGACGGTCTTTGAGAAAAAATTCAGAAAAATCATCCCTCGAGCATTGCACGAACAGACTTTGTCCAGAATCCGAAAACTTTCCAGAAATCCGTTTGTTGGCAAACCTCTTGGAGATAGGCACATAAGAGAACTAAAAGTGGGAAAATTCAGAATATATTTTCTCATATTTGACGCGGAGGTAATTGTACTGCTTACTGATATAGGTGACAAGAAAAACCAGCAGGAAATCATAGATTTCATTAAAGGACAAAGAGCGCAGTATGAAAAATGCGTAAAAAATTTAAAGGAGAGTGATTGCATATGAGTGTGAATAGATTAGAGAAAAAACTACGTGAACAGAATGAGTTTCTTAAGGATTTTTTAGCCAGTCTTGAAGATATCAAAGCAGGACGACTAAAGGAACTCAAATGAGCAGGATAAAAAAATTGCGTCGGGAACAGAACGAACTGAAGCGAAAGATAGCCATACACTTGAACAACATTAAAGAAGGAATGTATGACAAGCAAATACGTGGAGAATCAAGATATGAAAAAGAGAAAATGGACAGATGAAGAACTGAATTCTCACCTAGCTAACCTATACTCTTCTGAAAAATATGTCGAGGAAAGAACAAGATTTAATCAAGGTATTATCATAGGTATAATGTTCGGACTTGTCGC
Source organism: archaeon (assembly GCA_043806035.1). Lineage (GTDB taxonomy): Archaea > Nanobdellota > Nanobdellia > Woesearchaeales > UBA9642 > JAZDHK01. Next base: position 14,402 of record JAZDHK010000001.1, on the reverse strand, counting down.
AAATTTTTGGGCAAGTATAGTATATGAAAATATAATTAAAGCTCTACCTGATTTGATTAATAATTGAATCAAGTGGAGCTAAACATACTGTTGATCTTCCTATTGAAACAAAGAATGATTTTGAAGTAATTCCTTATCAATCAACTTTAATTGGAGTTGATGCAAAATATTCTAAGAAGTATGAAAGATGGGAAGAAGGCATTGCAGTTGATTGGGAACTTGAAGTACTTTCAGGGCAATTACGAGACAACACATACAAATTTTCTAGAGCCTAAATCTTTCGGTTTCTATCTTTTAGCCCGAATTATGAATTAGACATAATGCCTGTTAAGTTCGTTTCCCATACGCAAGTGTGGGAAACCTGCGTCCGCAGAGTAATTTTTAGTGGCTCGTGTTCAATCAAATAAGCGAAGCGAAACATCAAGAACAAACATCAAGGGGGACATTTCATAGTAGTCTGGGGGAGTTCCATCATTTATTAATCATAATATAAACAAGAAGTAAAAAAAATTAAGAGATAAAAGAAGTGATCCAATCTGGTCTTTCTGCGTTATTTATTACTTCAGTTCTCCATTTTTCATCCGTCAATCTGTCTTCCATTGGCCATGGGAACTCATAATAACTAAACATAGGTCCAACTGCTAAACCAATTCTTCCATCCTTTGATGCATGGGCGACGATAATCCAATCAATTTTTCCAGTTCCAACTTCCAATGCTTTTTTTGTGTTTGTCTCGGTGTGAACATCTGCTATTATTGTTGTCTTAAATGCATCATCCTTTCCCTCTAAATTTGTATGAGTTTCTACTCCTGGGCCAATTGGTTTTTTATTTGTTTCGATAGTTAATGCCGAAGCTAAGTCTTCTATAATTCTATTAAATGTTGCATCAATAGACTCAATATAACTATAATCTTCTTCGCTAAGTGGAATTCCCTGTAGCTCTTTTTCAGAAATATCTTTGAGCCTATCCATCATATCCCTGCTTTGCTCTAATGATTTTTTAACATCTTCAGTCATTACGCCCTGGTCTTCCAATCCCTTAATCAAAAATTTAGAGATAAACTTCGCTCTTGCAAACAATTCTGGGTTTGGCTCAACATAACCATAATATCTAGAAGACATTGGTCCTACAGATGTTGCTTTCATCATCATGGTTGCTCGGGTATAGCTTTGTTTCACATACAGTATCGTATCATGCCTCAACTGAGCCCATGAAGACAGAGCTGTAACTAGTTCTTTATTTCTCCAAACTGCAGATTTCATCCAATTTGGGTAACCCTGTGGTTTTTCTTTCAAAACTGGTTGTATCATCCATAACCAAGTATTATAAAGGTTTTCATTCCATTTATTTTGGTCATAACTTTGAACTAAGTCTTTCATTTCTTCATTTTTTTCATCATAATTACAGAAGGTAGATACTTTTTTCTCAGATAATATTTCATCTGCTCTTTTTGAACCTAGAGCAGACATTACATCTAATCCTGTTGGCATGTATCTACATACTGAATAAAGCTGTTCTTCATCTAGACCCCCGCACATTTTATAATAATACATCTCCATTGCTTTGGAACATACTTCATTCCAATACTTAACTTTATCTTCATTCATATTGCTACAAGAAGAATAAAATTCTTCGGGTTTACTTAATTGTTGGGTAGTCTGTTTACATTGGATGACTCTTTCGTAATTTTCTGATTCTGGATTTACTCCAACATTGTTGTAAACCATATCTGACAAAATATGGGAATCAATAGCATACCTTTGTCCGATTAATCTCAGTCCTTGAGTAGTGTCTTTCAGATTGCCAGCAACATCAAACTCAAATCCTCCAAGAATTTTTGGACCCCTCATCTGCCTTATTTCTGCTTGCATTTTTTCTGTTATTTGTTGTTTTAGCTCTTTGCTTTCATCAAAGTCATAATTGAACAGATTAAAAACCACAGTATCATATTCATAAAATGTCAAATCATCAGAAGCCCCTGCAAAGAATCCAGTTACAGTGTAAATTTTATTCCATAATTCGATGGTGTTTGCAGATTTAACAGAATCCGTTAATAAAACAGCCTGTTTTGTCCATTCTTCTCCATTAGCTTTGAATGTCATTCTTCCAAGCCACATCATTGATTTAAAATATCTCTTTAGTTCTTCACTTGATGTATAATGTCCCCTTGGCACATATTGGGAATAATCTTCACAATAACATCTTTTTGAACATACTTGGATATAAAGGTCTTGAAATTCCCACTCTTTGCTCTCATACATTACTTTTCCTTTCACTTCTTGACTGCACTTATCTCCTTCTCCCTGGTTATAATTATAAGGGTATAATCTTTGTTCACAAACCTCAGGGCAACTTTCACTAAAAAGAGGATTTTTGTAAAAACCTTTATGGTCTTCTATTCTTGCAATTTCCTCTTTAACCTCATTTTCTACAAATCCGGGAACATTATAGTCGGGGTCTAACAATTTCTTAGCAACTGCTAAATAAGCCACGTTTCTTCTTGAGAGTTCTTTTAATTCTTTATCTTCAAGACCATTATACTGTGCTATTGTCTCTTCAATAGTTTTATCCAAAAATTCATTTAACATAGGTGTTAACTTGTTAATTTCTATGTTTTTTAATAACTCGTTGAATTCTATATGAAACAAGTGCATAATAGAATCGGTGGTTATAAAAATGGGAACTCCCTCTCTATCTTTACTTTGATATTTTGTCATAGTAAGCTCCTGATATGCCCTCTCAAATCTATCATTCTCCCCAGGTATAATTACAACTCCATTGACTAATAGAGTATTAATTTGCTCTTGAGTTAGTTCTTTTTTGAATTTATCTACTAAATCTCTTTGATAATTTTCTGGCAATTCTGTTAATGGCAAATTATATTCAGGATTATTATATTGCTTTGCACTAAAAGAATATGTTGGAGGATTATAACTTAATTGTGGTTCCTCTATTTTTCCAGAAGTATATTTAGATATTTTCTCATTTGCACAACCTGAAAGAATAATTATCGAAACCAATAATAGTCCTAATAAAATTTTTTTGTTGAACATTGTTATATACCTCTTTATGGAATTGGAATCATATATAAATATCCACTTATAACTTCTATTGAACTTGAAGTTTATTAATGTTTTTATTGTCTGAACTCCCCCTAATTCGTTTCGTCGTATTAGAAATGTCCCCCTTCAGTCGTTCGTAGCCACTAAAAATTATTGAATCTAATTCCTGTTAAATACCCCGAGCCGAAGGCGAGAGTGCAACGTGGTCGAGCGTAACGAAGTGAAGCGAAGAAGTTGAAAAAGTGCGCCGTAATGCTATATCATTGTATCATCCCATATTTTTTATTTTTTGCAGTCATCTTAAGAAAATATCTTAGTCTCTTTTTAAAAAGTTCGGGGCGAGTTCTGGCTCCTTCTATCCACTCAATCCGAATACGTTTGTATGATTCTGAAAATTTCTGAAAGTATCCCCACGTTTTTTCGTCTTTCTTCAAGGATTTGAGAATATCAGATGGGATTTTTAGTTTTGTATTCTTTGTAGGATTAAAAGAAACGTGTTGTATTGCAGTGAGACCAACAGATTTCATCTTTTTTTGTTTTACAAGTAAGCGAATACGCTCTTTATTCATTTCTGAGAGTATACTGCCCGGTCTTCTTGGAGTAAATCTCTGAGCAAACCTTTCTTCATCTACTCTCTTCATAACACTATCTATCCAACCATAACAGAGAGCCTCTTCAACTGCATCATTGTATGGAATTCTTTTTTTGCCAGATGATTTTCTATAATAAATGAGCCAGATTTCTTTTTCTTTATTGTGGTTTTTAGCGAGCCATGAACGCCATTGTTTTCTATTAATCACATAAAGTGTTTTTCCTAAGTCCATATTTTCTTAAGATGTTGGTACATATATAAAATATTCTATAGGCGCACTTTTTCAATTGTATTTAATCGCTGTTATGTGGGGAGACTGCAAGTCGACCGACCGAAGGGACAGTTTTTGAGAACGCGTTACAAGACGAAGTCTATTATACTATTACATTAAGGGAAACTTTGTCATTTAGTCATCTGTCAGTAGTTAAAATAGAAATATTTATATTCTCGCTCATAGCTGGCTATGTGGCTTTTGAAATCATTGATGTGCTCCTTATTCCTCTGACCGTATCTGAGCGCCAAGTACAGAACAAGAAGGAATACCGACAATATCGCAAGCCCGTACACCAGCAGGAGCGCAGTGTGCAGGATTTGTTGCACATCCAAGCTATCGTACCATTTCTTTATCACGATGCCTAGTCCCACCAGTATTAGTGTCCAGAAAAACGCATCATTATTGAGGGAATCGCTCATGGGAAAAACTGCTTGAGATTTGCGTTGCCGACCTCCTTTTGCTGCCACACTTTCTGAAAATCCTCAATCACCCGTTTGCCCGAATAGTTCAGATAAATGTCTGTTGTGGTTATGCTGCTGTGCCCCAGAATCGCCTGCAACGCTCGAAGATTGCCTCCTCGGTGCAGGTATGTGACGGCGAAGGTGTGTCGTAAGATGTGCGGGCTAACCTTCTTTTTCAGCCGCGCACGCTCAGCAACGACCTTGACGTACTTCTCAATAGTTCTCATAGCCAGTGGTACCCTCGATTGTTTGCTGAACGTATGCGTAAGGTAGAAGCGCACGAGGTCGCTCATAGGAATGACCCTGCGCCTGCCTCCCTTACCAGTAAGGTTGATGCAGCTGCGTTGCCAGGCTACGTTCTGTTCCTCGAGGTGGGCGAGCTCGCTTACGCGCATGCCTGTATCAAGGAGCACGTTTATGACGAGCTCTTCCTCAAAGCTTTTGCAGTTTCTTCTGAGCAAGTCGGCTTCGTTGTCTTCCAATGGTTCGCGTTTGTAAGTCCAGACCATGCTTTTCACCTCATAACTTCATAGTTTCCATGATTTATTACATTATGTCCGATTATGTGATACACTTTTGAAATATCGAGTGAGTTGACTTGACAAATTCTTGACAAGAATATGGGTTGTCTCATACCCAATAATGTTCGTGCAAGTATTTAAATAGTCAGGACACAAAAAAGGGTCCGAGGCTGTCCGATAATTCGATAGGTTTTAATAGTTGTTCTCCTCGAGAAAAGCTGTTTTTGTCGACGACAAAATGAGGTGCTTTTCATGGCGTATGTGCAGAGTTTTCGCAACCAAAACTACCTTCTTCCACCCAACATCACCGACCTGTTCTCGCAGAATCACGTGTGTTATTTGCTTGAGCAAATAACTGACGAACTTAACTATTCGTCATTTGATGAGCAGTTTGCGGGCGCAGGCCATCCTGCGTACCATCCTCGGATTTTGCTCAAGCTGCTCTTGATGGGCTATGTTGATGGCCTGCGCAGCTCACGACGAATAGCCAAGAACGCTCACGAGAACGTCGTGTACATTTACCTGGCTGAGAAGACCAGTCCTGACTTTCGCACGATTAGTGATTTTCGCAAGAACAACACCTCCTTGGTCAAGGAGGTGTTCAAGCAGTTGAATTTGTTTGCACTCAAGCACGGTCTTGTTGACTTGAGCCAGTTGATGATTGATGGGACAGTCATCAAGGCGTGCGCCAACGACGAGAAAGTTATTGACAAGGCCACAATTGACAAACTGCAAAAGTACATTGACCAAGTAATCGAAGAAGGCATACGCACGGATGAGGAAGAGGACGCGCTGTTAGGCAATCGTGGACTGCACGAGATGCCCAAAGACCTTAGCGACTCAGAAAAGCGCAGACCGATCGTGAGAAAAATTGTCAAAGAAATCAATACTGCAATCCAGCAAGGCAAGCCAGAGAAAACACAAGCCATCAAAGCAGCACTCGAACACGCCAAACAATCCATGCACGACAAGCAGCTCACCAAGTTCAGTTTCACCGACGCTGATAGTCGCTTCATGATAAGCAAAAAAGGACGATTTGAGCTGGGCTACAACGCCCAGCTCGTCACGGACAAGACAGGCATGATTATCTCAGGCGAGGTAATTGCTAAAAGCGTTGACCGAGGACAGTTACGATTCAACATTCGTTGTGTTGAAGACACATTCGGCGCACTGCCCGCAGGGACGAAAATCAGCGCAGATAAGGGTTACCAGAACGGAGAAGAAATGGCGGCGCTCGAACAGCACGGCTTTGATTTGTACATTCCCGTGACCTGCTCTGATCAAAAGGAAACTGATCACTTGAACTTTGGTCGTGCTGATTTTACCTATGATGAGCAGCAGGACGTGTACGTGTGCCCGATGAACATTCCGCTCCGAAATCGTGGCACGTATCTTGACGGCCAATCACACCAGCATCGCACCACATACATTTCTCGTGTTCGTGACTGCAAGCATTGCGTGCACTTTGCAGCATGCTGCAAAGACCAAAGACGCAAGAAAATCAGCGTCGGTGAACATGACAAGCTCTTCAATCGCATGCGTACAAAACTGCGCACCACGCAAGGACGGGCAGTGTATGATCTGCGAAAACAAACAGTCGAGCGCAGCATTGGCGATATAAAACACAACAGGCAGTTCACCCATTTTTTGCTCAGAACCCACAAGAACGTGGCCACAGAATTCTCCCTTGCCTGCATCTCCCACAACATCGTTCTCATCAACAACCGCCTAAGGAGAGCAGCTTAAAGACGAAAGACTTTTTCTCTCCGACAATGCAACAAAAAAGTTGATTGTCGGACAGCCTCGTACCCATTTTTGGGTACAACTCTAAGAATAATGGCGTTTTAAGCCGTCAGAACGGCTTTTTCTCAACATTTAATAGGACATTTAATAGGACATTTTTATGTCCTATTAACTTTTTTTAACTACCCACTGACCTGCTTTCTTAGAACCCGTATGCTCAATAAAATCCCTCTTTTTTAGCTCGACTATGATGCGCTGAATATGTCGTTGCGTATCGCCTAATTTTTCTGCGAGTTTCGCTTGTGTGAGTGATGGGTTCTCTTTGAGCAGTGCGAGTATCTGCTCTTGCTTGGGTGTTAACGTCTCACTTTTTGGTTTGATGCCTTCTTGTGTGCGTTGCATGGTGACGATGAAGAAGTTCTCGACCTCGAAGGATGGCTCTGGGAGTCCTGCTTCTTTCATCTTGTCTTTCATGCGCTGGATGCCTGTACCTGCGCGTTCGACTTTGCCCATGCGATAGAAGAAATCTGCGATAAGCTCGTTGCGCCTTATGCTAATCTTGCCGAATTCCTTCTTGCTCAGCCCTTTGGGCAGTCCGCCAGGGCTGGATATTAGCAGTCGGTCATCGTATACTTCGACAGAGATGTTCGTGCCTGTCCTTGCGTAGTCTCGGTGGATGATGGCGTTGGCTGTGGCCTCACGCCACACCGCTTGAGGAATGTCGTAGATTTCCGTCCTGTCCGTGCCTTCGATGACACTTTTGACGTTCAAGTGTTTCTTGATGAAGAAGATGGCTTGCTCGAATTGAGTGAGCAAATCGTCCTCTACGTCCTGCCTGTCGAGGATGATGCTTTTTGTTGTTCCTTTGAACCAGAGCAGCGTCATCTTGGCCTGCGGCAGGAACTTCTTGACGTTTTTGGAGAAGAGCAGGATGCCTGCATTGTTAATCTTGCTACTTTTGAGGACGTTGGTGCTCGTGAGGATGTCCGCCGTGCTCTGATCAGTGATGCTTACTTTTGCTTCTTGCAGAAATTTCTTCACCTTGTCATCAGAAATGTCGTCGATAGTGCAGTTGCTTGTTCTCTCCTCAAAAGACAGGGGTTCGTTTTCGCCAAACATGATACGCAGCTCTTCATTGGTCATCTTTTGGGTACTGCCGTCGAGCCTTCGGAAGTATCCCGTACCGCAGCGATAAGGTCTTTGCATTCCTTCGTTCACTTCTATGATGACTACATTTGCTGCTTGGGATAGTTGCACACTAATACTTGGCTCGCAATTCTTAGCCAGGCTGTTTATTTTTGCTTTCATGTCGTTTGTGAGCTGTTCGCCGACGACTGTTCCGTTGTCTTTGACGCCAAGAATGATGACGCCGCCTTTTGTGTTCGAGAATGCGACGATATCTTCATCCATCTTCGCTGTGTAGCGTTCCTTGAATTCGAGCGTGAGATTCTCTCGCTCCTTCAGCAGAATCTTCACTTGCTCAGCGTCCATGTACACGCACAAGTCGTTTCCATATTTAAAGCTCGCTCTTTTTTCCTCCCGCTAGGTCGAATTCTTTATAAATCCTCAAGCCAAAGGACGGGTCAGAGTAGAGGTAGCAATAGATGGGCCTTTTCGACTGGTTTGACAAGAAGGTGGACGTGTTCCCGCTTGATGAGGAGATTGGTATCCACTGGTATGATGATGCTCGGCTGAAACAGCTCGATAAGCTTATTCGTCATTTGGAGAATTTGGCTAAAGATTTCAAGGGCAATCAAGCCGCATTGTTGAAGATTACTGAACTTGAGGATATCTACAAACATCTACTGGCGTTCTACGAGAAACACAATCAGAACGACATGGACGCGCTGAAAAAAGAGCTTACCGTCGTAAACATCCATGAGATTAACCAGAAAGAGAAAGCGTTGACTGATTTCATAGAACAGCTACGACATATTCACACTACACTTAGTGAGGGTTTCTCCACGCGTGACCCTCCAGTTGAGGAATACACGGAAATATCAAGCAAGAATATCGCTATGCCTGATTGCGTCAAGTTCACGTTCGAGAATGGCGGAGTCTTGCAGTCAGCACGAGAAGCCGTCAATTATCGTATGATGAAGGGCAAGGGAGACTTTGATTATTATTACAACACAAGAACTGTTGCCATCTATTTCACTGATGGAAAGGAATATTTTGTTGCGTTCGATGACGACCCGATAGAGAACATCTTGTTGCTCAGGACGAAGGAAGGCTACGACGCAGGAAATAAGTGGGTGGTTGATGCAAATACATCAATGATAAGAAATGCCATCGCGAGGGCAAAGCAGACTGGTCGCATCATCAAAGTGACTGACCAGAACGAAAGAACTGATGTTCTGGACGTTGCCAAATGCATCCTTGGCAACAAGGCACAAGCATATGCTGACTTCATGAAGAAACAACTTAACCGAGACTTACGTGCGTGGACAGTAAAAAAGTCAGATTGCAACGTGCGAGTAGGACAAGCATTGATCCGCTTGGTCGGGCTTGGCGGCGACCGCTACAACGACTACCTCATTGCCTACAGCTATTGCGACTACGACTGGCGCGCTCGTGGGGTGCAAAAAATTTTTTCCACAGGAAATCAAGGTTTGCTTGTGCCTTATATAGGGTTAGTGATTTATCGGAAACTTGGAATCATGCACGACGTGGGGCGGTTGGTTGCGTTTTTTGAGGAGAAAGAGCGTAGGCTACCTGCGAAGGCGCATCACTTGTTTTATGCCAGTCTGGCTGCCCTTATCGGGTTCATCAATAAGGAAGAAGACCTGTCGCTCATTTGCGAGATATGCATTGCATTATCTGAAAAGCTCTCGAAGAGTTCTCCTGAAAGTGTCAAGCATCTCTTCAGTTCAGGCATTCCATTACTAAAACATCTGATAGAAAAACCTGACCAGATTCATGAAATAGCAGAGAAGTTTGTTGAATTCATCGAATGCTGCGAGGGGACAGAAGACCAGACGATGAGCGCACTCGAAAGACTTAATTCACTGATAATACAGTTTGGCTTGTCTGTTTTCGATGATTTTCTCATCCCTGTTGCGAAGTCGCAGACGGTAGCAACGTTCCAGATACTCGAATCGACAAAGAGAATCTACGACCAACAGGGCATCCAAGGTAAGAATGATCTGGAGCTCATCAAGCATATCAGCAAGACGTATCTGACCAAAGCCAACACCATCTTACAAGATATTCTGATCGCAGGGCTCGACCAGAGAGTCATCCCCTCGCCGATAAGTAAGGATGCTGAGATTATCAAGGTCTTCTTGGAGAATGCGCCCGCCTACATATTGGCGTTGTATCCTGCGTTCAAGGAAATCTACACAACAAGCGACGCCAACACAAGAGATGAGCGTATCTTCCTTCTCTTTAAGGATGTTCGTCAGATGAAGAATGACATCTATGAAGGAGCACTGAGCAAGAGGTATGATGATAGGATGCTCATGTCCGTTTTGTACTTTGTCTATGCGTGCCACGACATGACGGTCGATAAGCAAAACTATGAACACACCTGGTCTGAACGCCAGGATAGGCAAGCAGACATTCCCGCCGCTCTCTCTAAACCGATTAGCATTCAGCTGAGTAGGGGTAGTTTTGTGCTCAAGAACAAGGAGCAAGAGGTAGATTCGGAAGCGTGGAAGCTCATCATCGACGCTGCGCAGCAAATCAAGGAGCGAAAAGCCTTTGATGTGGCAACGTTCGGTTTCCAGATGATGGATGCCCTCATCAAGAACTCGCTCAAGCAGCAGCGACAATACTTTATATTTGGTGTCTATCAACATAGCTTGAATAAGGGTGAGAGCTTGCCTGAATTCCGCCTTGAGCATCAGACCCTCATGAAGTACAAGGAATTCATTGGCGATCGGGTTGCAAATGATCTTGTCTTTAGCATATTGCAGGAATCATTGAAACAGAAGCCAGAACGATTTTATGACTTGCAGATGACTGCGCTAGGAAGGAAAAAGATCGACTTCAAGGGACTCGCGAAGCAGATTTTTGGCGTGATGATTTCTCCTCAGCCTGACGAACGTAAGGATGAAATCGCCTTGAGAATTCTGGTACAGAATGGGTTCGCCGTCGACAACACACGTGCAATCAGAGGCATGGACGTTGCACAAATTAACGCATGGCTGTCAGGGATGAAGCCGAACGTGATAGAGAAAGGGCTGATTGCCAGAATTTTCGCAGAACTTTATGGAGATAACTATGCGAAGATGCAAGAAGAGATGAGCAAGTACGAATTCAAGAAATCAGCGAGAATCGGCGGAGGTAAAAAATACCACCTGCTCCTCTCAAAAAAGAAGACTCACTGCCTTGCCATGTATAACATGGGTGTGTGCGTTGCTCCTGATGAGCAGTTGTGGAATGACAAGAATTTCTGGCAGCTCATGATTTTCGATGATGACAAGAACGCTCACGGCGGAGCGATCCTGCGATTCATAGACGAAGCAGGCAAGAAACATTTAGTCTTGTCTGTACAGCCAGCATCGAGTATCCTGAGCCAGACTAGCCCAGAACAAATATTTGATAAGATTGTGCAGGCCGCTAAGGTCATCGCTAAAAAGATGAAGTGCTCCGACGTTCTCATACCTGTACAAACAACCATCCACAGCAACAGAGGAAGCATCCAGGGTGTGATTGCGAACAGGTTCAAGGAAAAAGACAAGATAACCCTTTCCCGAGAATACCAGTTCTCCTATTCACCCTACAACTACACGTACAGAGAATTCTACAGAACCTGATTCTCGGCACTGCATCTAAAAATTGGATAAATATATGAACGGGAAGGATACGGGTTTGTTGTCCCTGCCTTCATCATTTGGCACGTGTTATTGTGCCGAAGGGAGTGAGACCACACGCCCCGTCATCACGCCAAGAGACCTCAACACTAGACGATAGAGTCGTCTGTGGGCATTGGTATGAAATACAATCACGACAACAAGTACGCAAGGAACGTCCTGAAGTGATGGTGAGCATTCGACGGTGACTGGGCTACAACGGCCGCTTGGTCGGGCTTGGCAACGACAACAACTACAACAACAACCTCAATGCCAACAACAAATGCAACAACAACAGGCGTGCTCGTGGAATGGCCACGGGCAGGGACATTATACTGAATGAGCAAGGTTATTCCCGAAAGATCATGAAGACATACCGACGGCTCTACGAGCAGCTTTGCTCATGGGAAAACCTTAACATAGCATATTTCAAAGCCCAACTGCACAAAGCCAACAAGACCTCAGTTAAGGAATTCTCCAAAAGTTACGTCATGGAACTCGCTTACCTTCGTCTTGAACTTAGGAATAAGACATACAGGCCACGACCCTTAAAGACGTTCATCCTGCGAGACCCGAAAACAAGAACGATATGCGTAAGCGATTTTCGTGACCGCGTAATTCACCACGCTCTCATCAATGTGCTTCAGCCCGTCTTCGAGCCAAGATTCATTTAGGATAGTTTTGCTAGCAGAAAAGGCAAAGGAACACTACCAGCTATACTACGGTTCGACCAATTCAAGAAACAACTGACCCTGAATGGTAAAAGAACAATGACCTTCTTAACCGATAGCGGACAAACTACCGACGTGATTCGTGGCTACGTATTCAAAGCAGACATCTGCCATTATTTCGAAAGAGTCGACCACAACGTTCTATTGAGCATAATCGCACGGCGCATCCAGGACGATGATGTCTTGTGGCTCGTCAAGAAGATACTTGACAATTACGAAAGCAAAGAAACTGGCAAAGGTATGCCTCTTGGGAATTGGACGAGTCAATTCTTCGCCAACATCTACCTCAACGAGCTCGACCAATACGTCAAGCATGACCTCAAGGTTAAATATTACATCCGTTACGTCGATGATTTCGTCATACTGCACCAATCAGAACGCACGCTAAAAGAATATGAAGCGAAGATACGGCAATTCCTGACGGGCATCAAGCTTGATCTGCACCCTACAAAATGCAGCATCACACCACTGCACCGAGGAACCTCCTTCTTAGGATATCGAATATTCTCTCATCACAAGCTTCCCAGAAAAAGAAACAGTTACAAAATCCAGAACAAACTCACAGACCTACTCGAAGGATACGAGAACTGCCTAGTCGACGCCGACCACGTATTGAACTCCCTGCAAGGATGGTCGGCATATGCAAAACACGCCAACTCACACAACTTCAGAGAACAACTCCGTCGAAGAACAATCGCAGGGCTTGTTTCTGGAAACAAGAAGAGAGAACTTCTACAAAAACGGAACAATCAGTAAAACCCTTGAAAAAGCGGCGCACCAATTATCAAAATGTAGGACAACATTTAAATAAAGCAGCGTCTTACAAACTGTTGAAAAAAACGATGATCGGATCCCCGACCCTCGAAGCGAGCATTGCGCCAAAAATCCAGAAAACCATGTGCAATCCTTTTTTGAGCAGAAAGTCGCACCACGCCCTAGAATTGCAGAATTCTAGTGTTTCAAGCCATTAGTCACTCAATAGTGATTACGAAACACAAAATTTATAAATTAAGTCTTTATATCTTGATATATGGTAGATACATCTTATTTAGGTAAGCTTAGAGTATATCGTGGTAGAGATGAAGCTGTTGAAATTATTGGAGATAGAAGTAATCTTACGAGTTTATTAGAAAATTCGGTGAATCATAAAAGAAATGAAATAATTGAAGCAGTTATTTCTAGTTATTCTGGTTCAGCTTATGGAGATGCGAATTGGACAAAAGTGATTAGTGCGAGGGGTGATAGCCCTGAAAGGACCACCATCCATGGAATATTTGCTCAACAAAATCCTCACTTAGCACAACTAAATTTGGATCAAGGAGTTGTTACTCATTTACCTGAATTTGTAGATTTTCTAAAATCTCAAGATCAAAGTGATTATTTAGCAGCAAGAGAATCATTTAAAAAATATCTCGGCTCTAAAACTGTTTGGAGAGGCATGGTTTTAAGTGATGAAGAAGCAGAAAAAATGAGACATGAAGGAATTGAGTCTGATTTTTTAAGAAAATCTGGAGAGATGTCATCTACAATAGAAAATTTTGAAGCCAATCTATTATCCGTATATTTCGATGAAGTTGTTGAAAGACATTTTCATGGCGAAAATTATTGGTCTCCATTAGTCTCGGTTTCATCTCATCAGGATGTAGCAATTGCCGTTGGAAGACATTTTGGTGGAAGAACATTGACTGAAGAAGGAAAAAATCTCCATTTATTTAAGATTCAAATTCCAGAAATTGATTTGATTTACTATACTGAACATGCTGCAAGATTGCCAGGGAAATTACAGGACTCAGTTAGAAATGGAACTCATCTTCATGTTTCAGTTAATGGAACAGAATCATCTTTTCCATGGGATAAACATACAGAGAGCTATGTTATGTATAAAATTAATCCTGATGAAATTATTGATGTGCTAAAACCAGAATTGAGTACAACTTCTTGGAATGGCAAAGTCTCCCAATAAAAAATTAAGCGTTCTCAAAAATTGCACATAATCGCTGTTATATTCGTCTGACCAACGGGAAGACCTAAAATTTAGTGCAATGTTCCGAAGGAAAATTTTAGAGTTTTTGGATTACTGGTGAGATAGGGGGTTGCGACCCCCTATGACCCCGTTCCGCCTCCTTCCTCGTCAAGCCCTCTGCGGAGGGCTTGTCGCATCCACGTCGGCGGTAAAGACTTTCAGTTTTTGTTGTCGGTCGTCGATGACGACTACGCCATG